>NZ_JACVTU010000001.1:0-560252 GCF_016624705.1 Acinetobacter sp. S40 | reverse complement strand
ATCAATTAGTAAAAATCCACACAAGTTGTTCTTCTATGCTCTTAATGATCTTCTTCATGCTTCGTCAGCATCAAGCTAGGTCGGCTATATTACTCTTAATCTCTTAAAAGTCAACAGGTGAAAACGATATTTTTTTCAAACTTATTTAATCTTCAAAATATCAATCAAATCCACCAAGACCCAATCAACACCCTGTTTTTCAACAAGTTTTTATCAACATCACCGCCGATGAGTGCGCATTCTACAGCATTCCCCCATCCATGCAACCACTTTTTAAAGGTTTTTAAATACATCGATTAAATTTTGCACCATTTCCAAACGTTTGGTTATTTTACAAACAAAATGATTGTATTTCGAAATTAAAAGCTTGGAGCGAATTTGAATTGAATAAATTTAGAACTTTTTTTAGGCAGCTAATTTAAGTAGAATTATATTACGGTTCGCATATTTATAAGTTTTATTGAAATGTTTGGCAATATCAAAAGAAGTCTGGCTGTTGCTATTGTCATTTTAGTGACGTGTGAAACTGTGTCTGCCGTTTCTGTACATAATGCTTATAGTCTGACGTTAGCTATTTTAAGTTATAGTAAATGGCCAAATAATATTACGCCAACGTTATGTGTCATCGATAATCCTACCGCAACAACAGCTTTTCAGAATCAGGTTAAGCAATCTGCCTATGAGTATCATATACAGGGTTTAACCGCGGGCAATTTTCCCAAATCTCAATGTCAAGCAGTTTACTTTTCCAATCTTACTCCTCAACAACAACAAAATTTAGTGAATGCTTATCCTCAAAAGAATTTATTGTCTTTTAGTAATAATAATCCAGATTGTGAGATTGGAAGTATTTTTTGTTTATACACGCAACGTGGATTAACCACTTTTAAAGTTAATCTGGATGCTTTAAGTCATTCTCAGGTTCATATCGATCCTAGAGTATTACTTTTAGCTCGCAATGCGGAGTAAGAGTATATGATTTCAAGTCTATATGAATCGAAATCTTTACATTCTTTATTCCGAAAATCTCAAGCGACGATTTTTGCAATTACTTTCTTTATTTGTACATTTACGTTTGTGCTGATTTCTATTTTTACGATAGAGACTTATGCTAAACAAAATTTGAATATTTTGAGTTTAACGGTTAGTGAACGTATTCAACCCGCACTTGTTTTTAAAGATCAGGTGACTTTACAGCAGATTCTAAATGAATATACAGAGCAACACTCTATTCGAACAATTCTTATTTATGATAAGTCCAATCACGAATTAGCTTCCAGCTCCAAACCCCCGCTATATTCTAGTCAGTTACAAGGCTTATTGGATCATATTTTTTTAAAAGATCCAATCAAATTAACTATTTATCATCATAATAACAAAATTGGTGAGTTGGTTCTTTTTGGAAGCTCAGAGAAGATTATCCAATTTATTATCACCATTTTGATTGGATTAGCGATTGCCATGATTTTTATTGTGATGGCTTTGTGGTGGTCAACTAATTTGACTTATCGCTATATCATGCAGTCCATGCGTCCATTGACTCAAATTGCACAAGTAGTAAGCGACCAAAAAGCATATAACTTACGGTTCCCACACAATGATATCAAAGAATTTCAGGAGTTGAATGATGTGTTCAATCAACTGCTTGAGGAAATTCAAAAATGGCATACTCATCTACAAAATGAAAACCATCAACTGTCATTTAAAGCACATCACGATCATTTAACTCAACTTCCAAATCGAAGTTATTTTTATCAGGAATTAGTCAGTTTATTTGAGGATAGTCACAAACGACAAAGTTCTGCGCTGATGTTTATTGATAATAATAATTTCAAACAAATTAATGACCAATTTGGACATCTCGCAGGTGATGCTGTTCTTAAAGAAATGGCACGACGCTTAAAATCAAAACTTAGACATCAGGACTTTATTGCACGTTTGGGTGGTGATGAATTTGCCGTCATACTGCAATCAATCCATCAAGTTGAAAACTTGATTACGATTGCCGAAAATTTAATTTCTAGTAGCAAACAACCAATTATTTTTGAAGGGCAGTCTATTGAATTCAGTTTTAGTTTGGGAATCGCATTTTCACGATTTGCCTCTACTCCAGAAGATTTGATCATGCAGGCCGATCAATCGATGTATAAAGCGAAACACTTAACTCACCACTGGTTTATTTACAAACCCTAATTTTGGAATTCCACATGCTTAGTCACTCCCTGAAAATTTCATTCTTGGCAATCATTTGTATTGCTCTTTCTGGTTGCTTAAGTTTTGGCCCATTAAAATATAAACAAGTGCGTATGCTGAAAAAAGAAGGTTTTGTTTTAACAGATGAAGGCTGGACTTTGGGTTTACCAGAACGTTTGTTATTTGATTTTGATAAAACAGATATCAAACCTGTACATGAACAGGAAATTTCACGTTTAAGTAATCAATTGCAAAAATATGATTTAGAAAAAGTGAAGATCGTTGGACATACCGATAATATCGGCGCAGCACAGTACAATTTAAAACTATCACAAGAGCGCGCTCAAAGTGTTGCCAATATTTTTCTAGCGCACGGCTTTAAATCACAAAATATACAAATTATTGGTCGGGGTGCTGAACAACCATTAGTACCGAATATCAATGAAGAAAATCGTGCCACCAATCGTCGTGTTGCTGTAATTATTATTCCTTAAATTTAAAGCATTTGAACCTCTATCAAATAAAATGATGGAGGTACGGTCAAATTAAAAAATTATAGGCATAAAAAAACCGCATTTAAGCGGATTCTTTCAACCTACCTTTAATTCTTAAAGGTGGTCGGAGCAGTAGGATTCGAACCTACGACCCCCTGGTCCCAAACCAGGTGCACTACCAGGCTGTGCTATGCTCCGAATTGGGGTGAATGATGGGGCTCGAACCCACGACAACCGGAATCACAATCCGGGGCTCTACCAACTGAGCTACATCCACCATAACATTTGATTCTACAATACCAAGCTACCAAATGGCGCGCCTGACAGGATTCGAACCTGTGACCATCCGCTTAGAAGGCGGATGCTCTATCCAACTGAGCTACAGGCGCGTAACCGATGATATAACTATCATGCGATATTTCGCCGATCTTAAAATAACAAAACAGTTTATTTTAAGTGGTCGGAGCAGTAGGATTCGAACCTACGACCCCCTGGTCCCAAACCAGGTGCACTACCAGGCTGTGCTATGCTCCGATCTATCTCAGCTTTTGCTATATCGCACATCGTGCGGTACGGTGTGCATTCTAGGCGCGACGTGTGATTACGTCAACACCTAGAATTAAAAAAAATTAAAAATCCTTATCGAATGTATATTTAAGCAGCATTTTAGCGTTTTAATGAAGCACTGAAAGCCAACATCCGATCCAGAGGAATTTTAGCACGTTCTGCAAGCACAGGATCCACATGTATTTCCTGATCTGCATGCTGCAATACATGCAAAATTCCATCTAGCTCATTCATTGCCATCCATGGGCAATGTGCACAGGACCGACAGGTTGCACCTTCACCCGCGGTTGGGGCTTCAACCAAAATTTTATCTGGAACCGCTTGCTGCATCTTATAAAAAATACCACGATCGGTTGCTACAATTAAACGCTGATGTGGCAATGTTTGAGCAGCTTTGATCAGTTGTGAAGTACTACCAACAGCATCTGCAATTTCCACCACTGATTCTGGTGATTCAGGATGTACCAAAACAGCAGCATCTGGATACAACGCTTTCATATTGGCAATACCACGGGCACGAAACTCTTCATGCACAATGCAAGCACCATCCCAAAGTAACATGTCTGCGCCAGTTTTCTTTTGGATATAGCGACCTAAGTGTTGATCCGGTGCCCAGATAATTTTTTCACCCAAACCATCGAGGTGTTCAATAATCTCTACTGCACAGCTTGAAGTAACCACCCAATCTGCACGTGCTTTAACTGCAGCCGAGGTATTCGCATAAACTACAACTGTATGATCAGGATGCTGATCACAAAATGCAGTGAACTCATCAACTGGACATCCCAAATCCAGCGAACAAGTTGCTTCAAGGGTAGGCATCAAAATGGTTTTTTCTGGAGATAAAATTTTGGCGGTTTCCCCCATGAACTTCACACCTGCGACAACCAAAGTACTTGCAGAATGATCTCGTCCGAATCGCGCCATTTCTAGTGAATCAGATACACAACCACCGGTTAATTCAGCAAGTTCTTGTACATCGGGATCACAATAATAGTGCGCTACTAGTACGGCATTACGTTCTTTGAGTTCTGCTGCGATTTCAGCAAATTTTGCCTGCTTTACATCGGGACTTAAGTGTTGGTCTTTCGGCTCACCTAAGCGATCTAAATGCACCTGCACAATGTTTTTTGCTTCATTGGCAATTAAATTCGCACTGCTCATAAACGTCTTCTCATCCTTTACGCATACTGGCTGGCATGCTTGTAACGTTGCATCACAAGTTATTGGCGATGATGCTATAACTTATTACCTCAAGAGGCTGTTAAAAAAGCCTCACGAAGGAGGCCTTTTGTTGTTTACATTATAACTGAATATTTAAGATCGGTAATCTGCATTAATTTTCACATAATCATAAGACAAATCGCAGGTATAAACCGTATCTTTAGCCTGACCACGCCCCAGATCGACACGAATGGTAATTTCTTTCTCGACCATCACCGCAGCACCCATCTCTTCCGTGTAATCAGGATTCGCACCACCATCCAGACAAATTTGCACATCGCCCAACCACACCTGGACTTTATTGCTATCCAAGTGTTCAATACCCGCTTTACCAATAGCCATCACAATACGCCCCCAATTTGGATCGGATGCAAACAAAGCCGTTTTGATTAGAGGCGAATCTGAAATGCTATAGGCTACGTCACAACATTCTTGCGTATTGGCTCCACCCTCAACAGTCACAGTAATGAATTTAGTCGCACCCTCACCATCCCTTACGATGAGCTGCGCCAAACGATTCATAATACGAGTTAGTACCTCAAGTACCACTGTATAACGTAAATCATCACTAGACTGGATTTGCTGACCACCCGCCTGTGCGGTTGCTACAAAAATACAAGAGTCATTGGTTGAAGTATCACCATCAATGGTAATACGGTTGAATGAATGTTCCACAGTCGTTTGCAATAGCTTTTGAACGACGGCCTGACTAAGGGGTGCATCAGTCGCCACAAAACTCAGCATGGTTGCCATATTGGGACGGATCATCCCTGCGCCCTTGCTAATGCCTGTCATAGTATAAGTGATACCATCCAGTTCAAACTGTTCAGAAGCACCTTTAGGCACTGTGTCGGTGGTCATAATTCCCAAAGCAGCATCTGTCCAGCTAGCTTCATCCAGAGTATCCAATGCAGGCTGAATTCCATTCAATAAACGCTCGATCGGAAGCTGTTCACCAATAACACCCGTTGAAAAAGGCAACACTTGTTGAACTTGCACTTGAGCCAGTTCAGCTAATTTGGCACAGGTTTTTTCAGCGTTTTCTAGCCCCACTTTTCCTGTTGCAGCATTAGCATTTCCAGTATTGATAATAAGATAACGGGGTTGCTGTTCTGAAGAACGTTCATTTAGATGTTTTTTACTCAGTAAGACAGGTGCCGCTGCAAAAGCGCTTTGAGTAAATACACCTGCAACCTGAGAACCTTCAGCAAATTCAAAAACAACTAAATCTCGTCGATTTGGGTAACGTACATAAGCCTGAGTTGAACCAATTTTCACACCTTTTACCACATGCATATGTGGCATTGTTACGTCACCAACAGCCATTTTTAATATCCGATAAATACGTTATAGAAAAAAGAAAAGCTTAGTTCAAAATGACATAAAAATCGAGCACTGGGATAGAATTTAAAGCAATAAAAAAACCAGCAATATTGCTGGTTTTTTTTATTTTAGTTTTTAGTTGGCTGCCAATTGAGCAGATGTACCTAATAAAGCCTGTTTGGCTTTTTCTTGACTTGCTACAGATAGTGCAGGGTTACTTGCCACTATACGATTAATATTTGCTGAGTTTGCCGCGCTAATCGCCGCTGTTTTTAAGATAATTGGACGGTTACCAGTATTGCCTAATGTATAACGAATACCAGTTCTTGGGCTTACAATCGTGGTCGTCTGATTCTGAACACTTGCCTCAGCAGTTGTATTACCTTGTGCTGCCATAATTTTATCTGCTGTGGTAGTCGGTGTCGGTTGTACATTTTCTGTTGCAGCGAATGCAAATGCTGGAATGGTTAAAGCAGTCATCGCTAATGTTTGTAATACTTTTTTCATTGTCTTTACCAGTTTTCACGTCAAGATGTGCAAGTAAATACCATTTAATCCGAAAAACTGCAAATACTATTCACGGCTTGCAACATCTCGTAAAAAAAGCAGAACATAAATGTTCTGCTTTTTTAAATCAAAGAGGTGATCTAAAAATTAGATTCGACCATGACATTGTTTATATTTCAGACCAGATCCACATGGACATGGCGCATTGCGGCTCGCAGGTGGAGTAATTTGCTGTGATGACGGTACCTGTTCATCAATTTCATGATGTGTGACCGTTCCTGTTAAACCATCAACTTCATCATGTTCAAAAGACAGACGCATCGCTTCAGCTTGCTGCTGCTGTTGTGCTTCAAGTTCAGCCAATTCTTCTGGGGTAGGAATATGAACACGTGATAAATCTGTGACCACGTCGGATTTAATGATGCCTAACATATTAATAAATAAGTTAAAGGCTTCTTTTTTATATTCCTGCTCTGGATTCTTTTGAGCATAGCCACGTAAATGAATACCTTGACGCAGATAGTCCATGGCGGCCAAATGATCCTTCCAATGGCGATCCAGTGAATTCAACATAAAGTGGCGTTCAAGCGTTACGGCGGTTTCAGTCCCCATTTGGGTACGGCGTGCGCGATAACGATCAATCACTTCGTCAGTAATCCGTTGGACCAAGCCTTCTTCGTCAAGGCGGCGATCTTCGCTAAGCCATTGCTGGATGGGCAACTCCATTCCCAAATCTACACGCAAGGCATTTTCCAAACCTTCAACATCCCACTGATCATGGATAGATTCAGGTGGAATAAAGTTCGCAATCATGCCTTTCATGACATCACGATGCATTTCTTCGATATAGTCTTGTAACGTACTTTCAGCTAAAACTTCATCGCGTTGTGAATAAATGATCTTACGCTGCTCATTATTGACATCGTCATATTTCAATAAGTTTTTACGAATATCAAAGTTACGCGCTTCAACCTTACGCTGTGCATTTTCAATAGAACGACTCACCATTTTATGCTCAATGGCTTCATCTTCTTTTAGACCCATTGCACGCATCATGGCAACCACACGGTCACCTGCAAAGATACGCATCAAATCATCTTCAAGCGATAAATAGAAACGCGATACACCTGGATCACCCTGACGACCCGCACGACCACGTAACTGGTTATCAATACGACGTGATTCGTGACGTTCTGAACCTACGATATGTAAACCACCTGCATTCAGCACGGTTTCATGATCATGTTCCCATTCAACTTTTAAACGTGCTTCATCTTCAGGCGTTGGATGTTCAATTTTAGCTAATTTGGCTTTCCAGTTACCACCCAAAATAATATCTGTACCACGACCCGCCATGTTAGTCGCAATCGTCACCGAATCTGGACTACCAGCCTGAGCAATAATATCCGCCTCACGCTCATGCTGTTTGGCATTCAGCACTTCATGCCTAATGCCTGCTTGAGTTAATTTATGCGATAAAACTTCACTGGCTTCAATCGTTGCTGTACCCACTAGAATTGGCGCACGCGTGGACTGGATGCGTTTGATTTCCTGCACAATCGCATCATATTTTCCGTTACGATTCAGATAAATTAAATCGTTTAGATCCTGACGAACCATTGGACGATGCGTAGGGATAATCACGACATCCAGACCATAAATTTCTTTCATTTCCGCTGCTTCAGTATCAGCTGTACCTGTCATGCCTGAAAGTTTTTTGTATAAACGGAAATAATTCTGGAAAGTTGTTGTTGCAAGCGTCTGGTTTTCTGGCTGAATTTCAAGCCCTTCTTTGGCCTCAACCGCCTGATGTAAACCTTCTGACCAACGACGACCTGGCATAGTACGCCCAGTATGTTCATCGACAATAATCACTTCACCATCATGGATAATATAGTGAACATCTCGGTGATACAGAAAATGTGCACGAATCGCGGCGGTTACATGATGTACCAGACTCAAGTTACTTGCAGAATAAAGACTCTCGCCTTCTGCCAACAAGCCCATTGCAATCAGTTCTTGCTCGACTTTTTCAAAGCCTACTTCAGTCATTTCAACTGAACGCTGTTTCTCATCAATCCAGAAATGACCACCATCGGCTACTTTTTCTTCTTTCTGAGCATGCAGTTTTGGTGGAATATTATTAATTGCAGCGTAAAGCTGAGAAGAATCTTCACTTTGACCCGAAATAATTAAGGGAGTCCGCGCTTCATCAATCAGGATCGAATCGACCTCATCGATAATCGCATAATTTAGACCACGCTGTTTTTTCTCTGGTAGTGAAAACACCATGTTGTCGCGCAGATAATCAAAACCGAACTCGTTATTCGTACCGTAAGTGATATCAGCTTGATAAGCATGTGCTTTTTCAACTGGAGATTGCATTGAGTAAATCGTACCAATGCTCAATCCCAAAAATTCAAATAAAGGACGGTTTAATTCAGCATCACGCTGTGCCAGATAATCATTGACAGTAATGACATGAACGCCTTGTCCACTTAAAGCATTTAAATAACACGCCAGCGTACCCATTAAGGTTTTACCCTCACCTGTACGCATTTCAGCAATTTTACCTTCGTGTAGGGTAATACCACCAATCAGCTGTACATCATAATGGCGCATTCCCATGACACGTTTTGCTGCTTCACGACAGACAGCAAATGCTTCTGGCAATAATTTATCCAGACTTTCAGCATTTTTATAACGTTCTTTGAATTCAGGAGTTTTTGCAGATAGGTCTGCATCGCTTAGTGCTGATATCGTCGGCTCGAGCGCATTGATTTGATCGACAATTTTACGCATGCGTTTAAGTTCGCGCTCATTTTTTGTACCGAAGATACCTCCGATCAGACTTGCCAACATGAATAAACTCTCTAATCCTGTTTGTTATAAGGTCTGTTAATATCAACAAACCCTAGGTCGGTTAATTTTTTCTTAGCTGTTATTATGGAGTCAGAAATAAGAACTACAAGGGTTTTGCATCCAAACAGCGAAAAAATCTGCTAGACAACTCTGACATTACACAACCAAAGAGCGTTAATGTAGCAAATTTGCATTTAAGTTACACCGATTTACATGCGATTTTCTGATCTATTTTTTAACAGCACCCCTCTTCTTTATCGTAAAAGCTCATAACGACATGCGAAAACAATAATTTTAAATGCAATAAAAACGTTGCATATTAAATGTCATACAACCAATAACGATGATACGAGGGTTTAAAATGAGCTTACGTTTAGGTGATACTGCACCCAACTTTGAACAACAATCCAGTGAGGGTGAAATTAATTTTTATGACTTTTTAGGAAATCACTGGGCCATCTTATTCTCACATCCAGCTGACTATACGCCTGTATGTACCACTGAACTCGGCTATACAGCCAAACTCAAAGATGAATTTGAAAAACGTGGGGTCAAAGCGATTGCTCTTTCTGTGGATGATGTTGAATCGCATCATGGCTGGATCAATGACATTAATGAAACCCAGAACACTACGGTGAACTTCCCAATCATTGCTGATAAAGATCGTAAGGTTTCGGAGCTATACGGATTTATTCATCCCAATGCTAGTGAAACAACAACTGTACGCTCATTAGTCATTATCGATCCAAACAAGAAAGTTCGTTTGATTATCACCTACCCAGCCTCAACAGGTCGTAACTTTAATGAAATTTTACGTGTATTGGATTCATTACAACTGACAGATAAACATAAAGTTGCAACCCCTGCTAACTGGCAGCAAGGTGAAGAGGTGGTCATTGTTCCGTCTCTTAAAGATGAAGAAGAAATTAAACAGCGCTTTCCTAAAGGCTATAAAGCAGTTAAACCTTATCTACGCCTCACCCCACAGCCTGAGTGAGATTAAAGCAACGCTTTAATCGAACGCAAGACAAGCGAAGCGCGTAGTCTAAAATGCAACGCTTTAATCGAACGTAAGACAGGCGAAGCGCGTAGCCTAAAATGCAACGCTTTAATCGAACGCAAGACAAGTGAAGTGCGTAGCCTAAAATGTAATGCTCTAACAAAAATATAAGACAAACGAATTATAGAACTGAAGACAAAAAGAATGAGGAAAATAAAATAATAACAAATAAAGTTCTTTCTCCACTCAATGCTCACCTCATAGTGGGTATTTTTTATACTCAACAGATTTGGTAAAATATGCAGACTGGGTTATAAAGGAGTCAATACACTGAAAACAATAAACTTATGATTTATAAAATTCATCATTTACATTGCGGCACAATGTGTCCTGCCTGTGCACCTTTGGTCAGTCAAAAAGGCTTAAAAGCACATATTATCTGTCACTGTTTACTTCTTGAAACTGATCGTGGATTGGTTCTCATTGATACAGGTCTAGGCTTACAAGATTATTTACATCCGCAGCAGCGACTTGGCACATTGCTTCATAAATTTGGAAAAATCGAAAATAATCCAAAGCTCAGTGCTATTCATCAAATTCAAGAACTTGGCCTAAATCCCAAAGATGTACAGCATATTTTTGTGAGTCATTTAGATTTTGATCATGCTGGAGGGATTTCTGATTTTCCTCAAGCTACCGTACATGTGCTGGCATCAGAATTTAATGCGACACAATCATTATCTTTCAGCAATCGTATTCGTTATAAAACAGCTCAATTCAAAAACCACCGATTCTGGAATTTTATAGAACATATGCAAGGCGAAAGCTGGTTTAATCTGGAAAAAGTTTCAGGTTTACCCTTGTTTCAGGATGAAATCTTAATGATTCCATTACTGGGGCATTCTGCTGGTCATTCAGGTATCGCGATTAAACAGGAACAAGGCTGGATCTTATTTTGTGGAGATGCTTACTTTTCACATTTAGAGCTTGATCCTAAACAAAAACTCAAAGGTCTGCATGTATTTGAAAGTATGCTGGCTCATGATAATAAAATGCGTTTAAACAATCTCAAACAACTTCAATACTTAGCCCAACAGGAGCCAAAAATTGAACTGATTTGTGCCCATGATATTCAAGAATTTTTACGTTATCGCCCACTTTCATGAAAACTTTATTTTTATGCTCTCTCGGAGTGTGTGTCACTTTAAATCTATCTGGTTGTATAACCCATCCTGCGCTTCCGCTTGAGCAACGACCGACACATTGGGGCAATTTGATTAAAGCAGAACATAACTTTTATAAAATTAGTCCAGATGTGTATCGAAGTGAACAACCTTCGCCAGCATTAATAGCTGAATTACGACAACAACAGATTCAGACTGTGATTAATCTGCGCAGCCGCAATGACGATCTTAAAGTGCTGGATCAACATGAATTCAATTTAATCCATGTCCCCATTCATACGTGGGCCATCAATCGAATAGATTTGCTAAAAGTGATGCAGCATATTCAAAACGCCAAGCAAAATCGACAAAAAGTCTTGTTACATTGTTATCATGGTTCAGATCGAACTGGCGCTAGTATTGCCATGTATCGTATTGTTTTTGAAAATTGGTCGATTGAAAATGCTGTTCAGGAAATGAAATACGGTCATTATGGCTACCACCCGATCTGGGTAAATATTGAACATATATTTACCCCTGAAAATGTAAAATGGATTCGGGAACAACTCTCGAAACCATCTGAAAATAACTAGAAACGCTTAACGCTGATCTAAGGGAACCCAATCTATAACCCAAGCTGATTTCATATTCAAACTACTGTCAGAGACAATTTTTTTACGTGCAGCATCTGCTGTGTCTCGGCTTTTAGATGGCCCAACCATAATTCGTATGCCTTTAGATGTTGGGCTTGTCGTCACCTTATAACCTTTGGCACGCAGCTTAGAAACAACTGCATCTGCATTTGCCTGATTGGCTGCCAACGCCACTTGTACCATCCAGTTTTTATCACCATTTTCTAGTAAATCACGTGCTTTATCTGCATCTGCTTTTTTCTTGGCATCTTCTTCAGCTTTGCGTTTTTTCTCATCTGCCACTTTTTTCTCAGTTTCAGCTTTACGCTTATCTTCAGCGGCTTTCTTTTCAGCTTTTTCAGCTTCTAATTGGCGCTGTTTTTCTTCTGTAGCTTTCTTTTCAGCCGCTTGACGCTCCTGTTCAGCTTTACGTTTTGCTTCAGTCTCTTTTTGCTTTTTCAGTTGTTCAGCTTTCTGCTGTTCTGCGGCCTTTTGAACTTCAGCCTGCTTTTTCTGTTCAGCAAGTTTTTTCTCAGCATCTAGCTTTTGCTGATCCATTTTTTTCTGATCAGCCGACTTTTGCGTAATATTTTGAGCAGTGGTTTTTGCCTGATCACTCATTTCTGGTGGAATATTATCTGAACTTTCCTGAGCTGCATTGCGCCGCGCATTAATTGCTGCGTACTCTTCCGCAGCTTTACGTGCTGCTGCAGCTTCTGCTTGTTGCTGTTGTGCTAAAAAGTCAGCAGCACGAGCTTCTTGTTCTGCAACTGCTTTTTCACGAGCACGTCGTTGTTCTTCAAGCAACCGTTTTTCAGTTTCTACATCTACAGCAAGTGGTTGCAACTGCACCATTTCGCCTGCCTGATCTGAACGATTATTGTTCTTGGCAGGTTGCTCTACCTTCTGCTGAGTTTGAACTTGAGTTTGGTGTATTTCTTCTTTTCCTTTCAGGAGTAATGCTGCCAATAAAACACCACCACCTAATAAAACAACACCACCCATCCAGCGCTGTTTGTTATTCATTGACATTGTTCCAGATACTCCCACACCGCTTCTAATGTATGAAACGAACCACAGACTAAAATTAGCTGATTATTGTTGGTTTGCTCAAGTGCTAATTTAAACGCCTCTTGGACATTATCGAAGCTGTGTACAGTCTCTCCCTGTAATGCATCCATCAATTGAGATAATGATGCAGCTCGAGGTACATGTAACGGTGCAACTTTCCAATTTAAAACAGTCGGTTTTAATAGCTCTACCACTGATTTTATATCTTTATCTGCCAGCATCGAAAATACAGCAACAACTTCTGTGTACTGTTTATTGTATTCCAAGAAATTTCGCAATTGCTTTAACAAAAATTCTACACCATGTGCATTATGCCCAGCATCAAAAATAATGGTTTTATTTGCGATGACTCGTTGTTCAAAACGACCAGCAAGTTGTGCTTTTTCGATTCCTTTGGCCAATGCAGCCTGAGAAATGTTTAAACCACTTAAAAGTACCGCAGCAACCGCAGTAGAAATATTCTCAAGAGCCAAAGAGCCAAGAGGAAGTTTTAGTGTAGTTCCTGAGGATGCAAAATTCCAGCTGCAACCATCCCCTGCATCTTGATAAAAATAATCTCTTTGCGCTACATATAAGTCAGCATTGACTTGCGCAGCTTTAGTTTGAATGGCTAGGGGCAAATCCTGTAGTCCCGCAAAGATCACAGGAATCTCAGAGCGCATAATACCCGCTTTTTCAAATGCAATTTTTTCAATCGTATCGCCGAGCCAATCGGTATGATCCAGACCAATATTAGTAATCACGGCAACATCGGGATCAATCACATTTACTACATCCAGACGCCCGCCTAAACCGACTTCAAGCACCCAGACATCACATTGTTTTTGTTTGAAAATGAGGAAAGCTGCCAAAGTGGTGGCTTCAAAAAAGGAGAGGCTTAATTCACATTGACGACGTGCTTGATCGACTTGTACAAAAGCATGAATGAGAGTTTGGTCATCGACTTCCTGACCGTTCAATTTAACACGTTCATTAAAACGATAAATGTGGGGAGATTGATAAAGCCCGACCTGATAGCCTTGTTCATTTAAAATAGAGGCTAACGTGGTTGTAGTTGAACCTTTACCATTGGTTCCAGCCACTGTAAACACCTTGGCTTGAGGTTGCATCACCCCAAGCACATCAGCAACTGGAATCACACGCTCTAGACCTAAATCAATGCCTGTAACGTGAACATGGCTCCAATAATCGAGCCATGTTTCTAAATTATCTGTTATTTTTGGAGCATCATGTTTCAAGGTAAGTTCATCAATTTCGCCACGATACGCGATACAGTATCACGTAATGCATGGCGATGAACAATTTGATCGATTACACCATGATCAAGCAAATATTCAGCGCGCTGGAACGGTTCATCCAGTTTTTCACGAACAGTTTGTTCGATTACTCGTTTACCCGCAAAACCAATCATGGCTTTCGGTTCAGCAATATGGACATCGCCAAGCATTGCCAAAGATGCCGTTACACCACCGTATACTGGATGGGTCAAAACTACGATGTATGGTAAATGTGCATCTTTCATTCTCTGAATCGCAGCAGAGGTACGTGCCATTTGCATAAGCGATAACATGCCTTCCTGCATACGCGCACCGCCAGAAGCAGCAAAACAAATTAAAGGCTGCTTGAGTTCAATCGCACGTTCAGCCGCTTGAACAAAGCGATCGCCAACAACTGTTCCCATTGAGCCACCCATAAAATCGAATTCAAAAGCACAGGCAATCATTGGGATATTATTTAAACTGCCCTGCATCACAACTAAAGCTTCTGTTTCGCCAGTTTTGCTTTGTGCTTCACGCATACGTTCAGGATAAGGTTTACTATCAACAAATTTAAGCGGATCTTTGGCTGCAAATTCCTGACCCAGCTCAGTCTGAACCTGATCAAAGAACCATGTAAGACGATCACGTGCCTTCATGCGTAAATGTTCATCGCATTGTGGACAAACATAGGCATTGAATGCAATTGCAGTACGAGTCACCAATGCATGACATTCAGGGCATTCAATCGTTGGCTCAGTAAATGTTGCCTTAAGAACTTGTTGCTCATCAGGCATGTGGATGCCAGGAACATGGCGTTCAGTCCACGGTGTTGATGGGCTAAGAATTTTCCCTGATTTCACTTCTTGATTCATACTAACTCGTCGAGCGCAGCTCGAAGCTCCTTGATTTTATTGACCGTTTTTTCAACCGCTTGGTCGATTGCCAATGTAGCAAAAGGTTTAACTAAAGCACTTCCCACGATCACCGCATCGGCGACCTGTCCCATTGCTTTGGCAGAAGAGGCATCACTAATCCCAAAACCCACACCTACTGGTACGTTCGTATGCGCTTTGATTTTGGCAATACGCGCCGCTGCTTCAGCTGTATCCAATGTGGCAGCACCCGTTACGCCTTTGAGTGACACATAGTAGATAAAACCACTAGCCTGTTTCACCACATGCTGAATACGCTCATCAGTCGAGGTCGGGGCAAGTAAAAAGATTTGATCCATGTCATGCTGTTTCAGCACGGTGTCCAAATCTTTGGCTTCTTCAGGTGGCATATCCACCAAAAGAATGCCATCTACACCAGACTCTTTCGCAGTCGATACAAATTTTTCATAACCAATGACTTCAACAGGATTTAGATATCCCATTAAAACCACAGGCGTTTCTGTATCATTTTTACGAAATTCCTTGACCATATTCAATGCATCTAGTGTATTGGTTCCACCTGCCAAGGCGCGTTCGGCCGCAAGTGCAATCACTGGGCCATCTGCCATCGGATCAGAAAATGGTAAACCCAGTTCAATCACATCTACACCAGCATCCACCATTTTATGTAGTAACGGTACAGTGACATGTGGTTCTGGATCACCCGCCATCACATAAGAAACCAACGCTTTACGTTGTTGGGATTTAAGCTGTTCAAAACGAGTGGCGAGACGTGACATAGGGTTGTGCTTTCCTTGATTATTTAAAACCTGATTTTAAAAAAGGGAGTTGTTTGTAGAAATACAGAACATCGCATTGTAACGCTATTTTTTGCTCATTGAACAGTCTTCGCATTCGCATATACGCTATTGTTGTGATTCCCTACAACCCAGACTGTACATTTATCAATATTTTACTTTTTTTCTCAATGATCAAAGCTTCCTATTTTTCGACGTAATTTCGGGAAATGAAAAACCAAAACAAAAGAAAATTTATAAAAAAAATGATATAAAAACAAAAATATAATGTGCTTTATAGCTAAACTAAATACGTCTACTGATTTATGAAAAATATGGCACTTTCATATACACAACGGTAAAACTAGTTTATGGAAAACCACAATCTTGAGGATGTGCTTATAAAATTTGCACCCTTTTCAGTCGATAATCTGACCTATTTAAACATGTCTTAAATACTGTTTTGGCGTTTGCCCCGTCCAGCGTTTAAAAGCACGTCCGAAAGCACTTTGATCGGCATAACCTAATAATGTCGCGATTTCGACCAGAGAACGCCCTTGCTGTAAATAATATTGACTGAGCTGCAAACGATATTCATCCAGAATATCCTGAAAATTAAGCTGATATAATTTTAATTGTCGTTGTAAGGTTCGCTCAGAATAATGCATTTGTCTGGCCACATATTCCTGAACAATCTCATTTTGTTGTTTTAAGCCTTGTTCAATAAATCCCCATACTTTTTGTTTTAATATCTGCTGGCGATGTTCAAAAGTATCAGTCTGTTGTAAGGATTGTTTGGCTTGATTTGATAACACTTGATTCAATTGCTGATCAGCTGCAAAGCTTCTGGCCAGTAATACATGGTGATCAAAACAGATTTTGTATTGCCCTACATATACCTGAATTTTACAGCCAAAAAATTGTTCATAATGGCTTAATGACAAATGTGGCGTCAGTCCCAGTTGAATAAAACTAGGAGGGATTAACTGTTCCTGCACAATCAGTTTGGCGATTTTAAAAATCATCGCTAAGTTTAGCTCATAAATTTCACGATAATCCTCATAATTTGCACTCCATAGAATCTGAATCAGTTGATCTTGCTCCACGATTTTTAATCGTTCCAGATTGGTTTGTTTAAACAACAAAGGATAATATTGCTCAAGCAGATACAAAGCTTGTTGTAGATTTAAACTGGTGGATGCCAGATAACCCATCATGCCCACATCTTGTAAGCTGGCATGCTCAGCCATCACTAGGCTAACAGGCCGTTTAAAATACAGCTGGAGCTGTTTGAGTAGCTGCACATAAACATTTAAGTCGAAACCTTGTTCAGAATCACGATGTAAAGCCTCAGTAAATTGCTTCCACTGAGTCAGTTGTTCTGAGCCACTTAGCAGGGATTCCAGTTGATAGTGTTGCAAGACGCGATGTAGAAGGCGCACATATCCCACAATGATTTTCACCGACATAGATACACCTTTTTAGACTGATGTCGCTATTTGTATAAAATATGGCAACAACTGTCAAAACAAAACGGATGGCTGTCGCCATACTAAAATCATTCTTTCAACCGAGAATTAAAACAAATGAATGCACATGTCCAATATCAGGTTGATCCTGTGGTGCGTACCCAACTGGATTTTAAACTGGAAGAAATTCCTCGCTTTTGGTTTGCAGGTGATCCTTTTCGTACTCGCGTTTTTGATGCCCTCAGTCTAACGTTTCCTGATGGCGAACGTTATTTTATCGAGTGTGTTCGTCTATTTCGGGACAAGATTCAGGAGCCTGAGTTACAAGCACGTGTAGCTGACTTTATTAAACAGGAAGCCCAGCATGGGATTGCGCATGACAAGATGAACCAACTCATGAAAGAGCAAGGCATGCCTGTCGAACAATTCACCACCATGCTTAAAAAGATTTTTCGCTTTGAACTCACCAAACGTTCTCCTCAATACAATATCGCCATGACTGCGGCAGCGGAACATTTAACTGCGCTAATGGCAGAAACTTTTTATAGCAAAAAAGAAACGTTGAAAGACGTTCACCCTTATGTTCGTGCTTTACTGGCATGGCATTCTATTGAAGAAATGGAACATCGCGACGTGGCTTTTGATGTAATGCAACAAGTCGGTGACGTTCCCGAAGCCACACGTAAATTTGCGTTAGCAATCACAACTGCTTTAATGCTTGGTTTTACCTTGTATCGTGCCAATGTGATGTTACGCTGTGACGGTTTTGATGGCCGTCAACGTTTGCAACTATTTCGTAAAGGCTTGCCGTGGTTTCTGGGACCTAAGGGAATTTTAACCGCTATGAAAAAGGAATATCTAGACTGGTATAAATCTGACTTTCATCCAAGTCAGCATCCGGTTATTCACCAATACGATGTATGGGTCAAAACCTATCAGGAAACTAAAGATCCTATTTTAGCTGGTCAGGCATTCTGGGAAGCAGGCCACTAAATCACTTTCAAGCCATTGATATAAAATAATATAATAAATTTTATATCATTGGCTTATCTATAAATCAGCATCAAAAAACACCAAAATATTAAACATCTATAGATTCACCCTAGTTTCTAAGGACATAACATTTTCCTTAAATGATATTAATTAAACCACTTAATCTATGCTTTATTCATCTTTCATAAATTAGAACTTAGGGCTAATCGCCATGGCTTTTCCTTTTTCTGGTCAAATCCAACTTCCCCATAAGTTGATGAATTTGATTGACCACTCGCGACTCAACCACAGCCAACCTTTCGACCCTGACACTGAAGTTCACACGCCACGAGGCAAATATACCTGTGTGCATTATGGAATGATGTTTCCAAATTTATCAGCACCATTTAATTTTTTAAATTTTCTGATTGTGGTAGGACAACCAAAAATTAAATTATTTAAAAATACCCATTTGATTAAGACTTCAGCCATCAACACAGCAAATGTTTTAGTCGGTACAGCTGTAGGCACACCGGATCATTTTAACGGCTATAGTGTGCAACATGATTGTGAGCTCATAAGTAATGGCTCCTTATTACGCTTTGCAAATGACATCCTAATTGAAGGCAAATATCCCTTGTTTCATGCAAAACGTGAAGGTCATGATTTTAATTTTGATCTAAAAATTGAAGCTACAGATAAAGTTGCCAATTTTGTTGAGTTGGTTGGGGGCATGTATCAGCACTGGTCTTTATTATGTCAATACGAAGGTTTTCTTGATTATAAAGGCAAAAAAACTAAAGTTCAGGGACTCTGCACGTATGAATATGCTAGAGGCATAAATGTTAATTTGCCGATGCAATTTTTTACCTATCAAATTATTAACATTGATGAAAATACACAAGTCCTTTTGGTCGAAGTGCTCGGTTCATTGAATAGCGTAATTCAAAAGCGAGTTTATCTACGTTCGCTCGATGACTACGGCGATATCTATGAGGAGGGTTTTAACCTTACTGTACAAGAATTTGAGCCGAATCGTTTAACCACACCCAATGGTTTAAGTATGAGATTGCCCCAGCAGTTTTCATGGACAGTCAATGATAATCATGGCGTCCCGCTCATCACTATTGAAGGTCGATCCAATCAGGATTTTCAATATGGCATGGCGGGTGGTTATGCAGGCAGTTATCAATACCAAGGTACATTCAAAGGGAAAGCCATAGAAGGCACAGGTTATATTGAATGGTTAGATATTCGTGAATCCTAAATATTTTAGACCTTACTCCTGTGAGCAAGGTCTTTTCAACTTTACCATTTGGCGTAATGCTGCTCCAGTAAAGCATACTCATGATTTAGGTAAATGACTTCATCTTGTTCTAACTGAATCTGTCCAGTTAGCTTGGCTTGCCATTGACTAAACTGGCTACCGACCATTCTGAGATTAATATTCTCATAACGTCGCCAGCCAGTTTCTACTTTTAGCTGCAATTTTTCATCCAGAGAGCGAATCTGCCAGTGATTTTCCTGTACACGTTCAAACAAGACATCTGCTAGTGGATAAAGGCGGCCATTCACCCATAGACAGTTTTCATTACCAAAACTTTCATTAACACCAGATGCCAAATTAATGCCGATACGACGTCCCTGTACATCCCAGAAATTACAGGATAACCAAAACCACGCTGTCTCTGGTCGTAAAAAACCACAAGTATCATCCAAAGCAGCAAAGGTTTTATCATTAAACTCCATAAGTTGATTTTGTTTATTGATAAAATACCCTTCAACCGCCAAGGTGGTTTTCTTTTGGGTGTAAGTCCAACCATTAATACCATTGGGTGAGCATAAACTTAAAGGCTCTGTTCCTGCACAAAAAATTCGCGCACTCAGTTTAATTTCACCATATTTCGTGACACGTACATAGCGCACGCCATTGGCATGTTGCATTTCAATTTCAAATGGTGATTTATAAAAATAGCTTTGATTAAACTGTGGCTGTTCATCCACATGGGTTTTACGTGCCAAAGGTTGAATAGCATTCCATTCTAGTACTTGCTGGTTAACATGGTCATAGATATAGACAAAACCATGCCCTGCCCAACCAATATCCGCAATCGCTAAACCAATAGAATAATGTTCATGCTGAATACTACAAAATTTAAATTTTTTGTATTTCAGTTTACGCCACCAGCCTTTTTCTATCTTGCCAAAAGGCGACTGATAGACATAACGATTCAGACTAATCGCACTGGGTATTTCCTTAAAACGGCCATAACGTGGTTGACCACTTTCTTGTATTAAATCCATTTAACCAATCCATTTTAAATCAGGATGCACGTGCAAATTTTACACAATTTTTACTTATAGATGAAAAACATATCGTGAATTTGATTTCATTTTTTTAAATTAGAGGACTCAAGCCAGCGTAATATAGGTATTTTCCCACTCATTTGCAGCAAAGTTACCTTCTACTAAATGGATATAACGCCCATGAATACAATCAATTGCGAGACAATCATCGACATCAATAATCCGATCGGTATGTGCTTTTTGCCATTTCTTGTCTATATAGGCCTTACCACGTTGTTTGGCAATGGTCAAATCTGGCGCAACGACCAAAACATATCGATGTAATTCACCAAATTCACGTGCATCGTAGCCACCAAGATTAATTAAATATAGCTTTTGCTCATGCGTAGATGGTGCGGCATGAGATAAATGAACTTGATAACATACATCGTCTGATTCTATTCCTCGTACTTTCATCCACGCATCGATATGCAGCCCTTTTAATTCACCAAACCATGCTTGTTTTAGTTGTGGAGTGATTTCATCCAGTGATGATCCGATGGCAAATACCACATCATGGACTTCCGTATTTGCTCGGACATGACGACCACCCAACATGACAACAAATAAATTTGACATTTTTATCCTCTTTTATTTAAGAAAAAGGCCACCTGATGGGCAGCCTAAATCCTTAAAATGAATAAGGTGAATATTACATTTCAACCATTTCAACACCATCTACGCGCGCAACCGTCATCAAGTCTTTATCGCCACGACCCGACACTGTCGCAATAATAATTTGATCTTTAGACAGAGTAGGTGCAAGTTTTGTGACATAGGCCATTGCATGTGAACTTTCTAACGCAGGAATAATTCCTTCAATCTGAGTCAAATCGCGAAAACCTTGCAATGCTTCATCATCGTTGATTGGCACATATTGCACACGATTCATGTCTTTTAAGAAACTATGTTCAGGTCCAACACCGGGATAGTCCAGACCAGCAGAAATACTATGAGTTTCTATAATCTGACCCTGTGCATCACTCATCAGATAAGTACGGTTACCATGTAATACACCCACATGACCCGCATTCAATGGCGCTGAATGTTTACCCGTTTCAACCCCATAACCCGCTGCTTCAACGCCATACATTTTGACATTTTGGTCATTCAGGAATGGATAAAATAAGCCCATTGCGTTGGAACCACCACCGACACAAGCAACTAAAGCATCGGGTAAACGACCGGCCTGTTCCTGAATCTGCTGACGTGCTTCTCGACCAATAATGGACTGAAAGTCACGTACCAATTGTGGATATGGATGCGGCCCAGCCACGGTTCCAATAACATAATAGGTACTGTCAACATTGGTCACCCAGTCACGCATCGCTTCGTTCATGGCATCTTTCAGAGTTTTTGAACCGCTTTGCACTGGTACTACGGTTGCCCCTAACAAACGCATACGGTATACATTCATGGCCTGACGTTTTACATCTTCAGCGCCCATGTAAACTACACATTCCATGCCCAAACGTGCTGCAATTGTTGCTGTCGCAACACCATGCTGGCCTGCGCCAGTTTCTGCGATAATACGTTTTTTACCAGACAGTTTAGCCAGTAAAGCCTGCCCAATAGTATTGTTCACTTTATGAGAACCTGTATGATTTAAGTCCTCACGTTTTAAATAGATTTGTGCACCGCCCAAGTGGTTAGACCATCGCTCAGCATGATATAGCGGACTAGGACGTCCGACATAAAAAGCCAGATCACGGTCGAATTCTGCCAGAAATTGCTCGTCATTTTTCATGCGGTTATACAGGCTTTCTAAATCTTCCAAAGCCGCCATGAGCGTTTCTGACACAAAACGTCCGCCATGAATACCAAAATGCCCACGAGCATCTGGATATTGCGTATAGTCAACCATGTGACCGTTTTGACTAGCGTTTTGCTGATCCACGTTGGACTCCTTGCATAAATCGTTCTATAAGTTGTTGGTCTTTTACACCTTTGGCAGATTCTACACCACCACTAACATCTACAGCATAAGCATGCGTTGTTTCAATTGCCTCAACGACATTTTCAGAGGTTAATCCCCCTGCTAAAATCAGAGGAATATCCATTTGGGGAAACTTCGACCAATCAAATTGATGACCCGTTCCACCCTTAAGTTCAGGATGCCACGCATCCAACAAAATTGCACTTGCACCTGCAGCCTGATAACGCTGAATTTCGACCACGACATCCAGATCAGGCTTGACCTGAATAGCTTTATACCAGCGACGCTTGCATACTCGTGCAATGTGCTGACATTGCTCAGGTGTTTCATCACCATGTAGTTGTATGACATCTAATGCCACACGATCAAGTATAGCCTGAATATCCTCCGCACTGGCATTGACAAATAAACCCACCACTTGAATATAGGGTGGAATATTTTCAATAAGTTGCTGGGCTTGCTCTGGACTTACATAACGTGGACTAGGTGGAAAAAATACAAAGCCTATGGCATCAGCACCAGCTTGAACTACCGATAAAACATCTTGGGAACGGGTAATACCGCAAATTTTTGCGCGCGTCCGCATAGGGATAAGGCTCTTTGTTTGCCTGATCTATAGCCATCTATAAATCATAAATAAACTATTGTAATGCAATTTAGACTCGTTGCGTGAAAACTTAGCGTGAATAGATCGTATTCAGATTGTTTAATTCACAGCCAGACTTTATACTTCGCCCAAATGGCAACAAGTCAAAGCAATCGCTATAGGGAAGTTGGTGAAACTCCAGCACTGCCCCCGCAACGGTAACGATGTAAAGCATATTTTTTAAGCTGATTTGAGCTTAACACCACTGCATGATGTTATGTGGGAAGGTGAATATGGGAATACTTATGTATAACATTGAAGTCCGGAAACCTGCTTGTTGCATCCGCTAACTCAATCATTCACGAGGGGTGAATGTATGGAGCAAATCATGTCTATTTCTTTACAGCCTACGCGTTTAGTAGGTGCAATCGCTATTGCGATGGGGTTTTCATCTATTGCATTTGCCGATGAAACAACAAACGCCACAAAACTTGATCCAATTGTCGTAACTGCTTCTAAAAGTGAAGAGAAGGTCAGTGAAGTACCTGCACGTATTTCAGTGATTGATCAAGAAACGATTGAGCAATCACCAATTACAGACTTAGGTCAACTTCTGCGCCGTGAAGCAGGTTTAAATATCATACAAAGTGGTGGTGTTGGTCAACTGACTTCTGCTTTTATTCGTGGTACTAATTCAACCCACGCCTTATTCCTCAAAGATGGCGCAAGCCTAAACACTGCTTTGGATGGTGGTGCAAGTATTCCATATATTGATCTTAGCGATGCAGCTCAAATCGAAATTTTAAAAGGTCCTGCATCTGTGCAATATGGTACAGATGCAATTGGTGGTGTGATCAATGTCGTCACCAAAGCACCGACTCAACAAAGGCTCTTTGTCACCTCAGAAGCAGGTGAAGATAAGACCTATAAATCTGTGATTGGTGCAGATCTAGTGAGTACACAAGGTTTTTATGCACAATTACGTGGTCAGCGTATGGAAAGTGATGGCACCCCTGTCACCAATAAAACAAATGAACGTTCAAGCTACGACCAAATTGGTTATAGTGCTAAAGTCGGTTATGAACAGACACAGTATGCTGCCAATGTCGAAATAAACGAAAATAAAGGCACTAACATCTATTACGGCGGCGCACATGACATTTTTAATCGCCTCATCAATGCCAATGGTCGTTATAACATTCTCCCAAATTTAATCTTGAATGCACGCTATTCAAACTTCAAGGACGAGCTGACAGGTAAAAGTTATACTGGTTATTTCAATACTGAGAGGAATGAAGGTGATCTAAACTTACGCTGGAAGTTCACAGATCATCAAAATATTTTGCTCGGTGCTTCAATTAATAATGCAGATGTCGATAGTCTCTCAATACTTGGCAATAAAAAAAGTTTAGATTCAACAGGCTATTATCTACAACATCAGTATCAAAATAATGGCGTAAGTACTCAGGCAGGTATTCGTATTGAAGACAATGATCAATTTGGCACGCACACTGTGGGACAGCTCGCAGGTCGTTATCAAATTGCACCACTGACCAGCGTTTATGCCAATGTGGGAACTGCATTTAAGGCACCTACAGGCAACCAACTTTATTATTTTTATGAAGACCCTACATGGGGGAATACTTATGGTAATCCAAACCTAAAACCAGAAGAAAGTATTTCCTATGAAATTGGTATCGACCAAAAACTTGCTTATGGTCTTTCAACCTATGCTTCGGTTTATCAAACTAAAGTTAAAAATCTGATTGAATATGTATTTGGCTATCCTGACTCAACTTATGCAAACGTCAGCAAAGCTAAAATGACAGGTGGTGAAGTCGGTTTTAAATGGAAAGATAATGATTTATTCCTTAGCTCTGAATATGCCTATGTTAAAACAGAAAATGAAGAGACTAAACTCGAATTAATTCGACGTCCACGTCAAAGTTTGAGCATTACGACAGGTTTGGAAAATGAAGTGTATGGCTTGAGTGCGGTTGTAGTGGCAAAATCGACATCAAAAATCTCTAACTCTGCAAATTCAGCAAAGACTCCAGGCTATACCACTGTAGATTTGCACGGATACTGGAATTTAAATCCGAATGTGAAACTATTTGCCAATATTAAAAATGTCGGGGATGTAAAATACAAAACTGCAAATTATTATGGAGATGAGTTTTACATCAATGGTGGTCGTCTTGCATCAGCAGGTGTAACCCTATCTTACTAAACAAAAGTTTATAAAGATATTTCAAATTATGTAGTTTTAAGGATAATGTTCTTGACCGACATTATCCTTTTTTAAAGGCCAAGATAAGGAAATATTATGGGACACCGTTTAAGTAAAATTTATACCCGCACTGGCGATGCAGGCACTACAGGCTTAGGTGACGGTTCTCGCGTTTCTAAAGATGATTTACGCATTGCAGCATTAGGCGATGTTGATGAACTCAATGCTATTTTAGGTGTACTGCGGGCGCAAATTGCAGACTCTAAATGCACTGAAAAAGCAAAGTGGGAAAAACATTTAAGTCTTATTCAACATTGGCTATTTGATTTAGGCGGTGAAGTTTGCATTCCCAACTATACGCTATTAGAAGATGCCAGCATCGAATATCTGGAAAAAAGTATTGACCAGATGAATGAACAACTTCCAATGCTTAAAGAGTTTATTTTACCATCCGGTAGTCTGGCGTGTAGTTATGCACATCAAGCCCGGGCTGTTTGTCGTCGCGCAGAACGCAGTTTAATCACGGTACAACAACGCGACCAAAATATCCAAGCGACGTCATTACAATTACTGAATCGCTTATCGGATTGGCTATTTGTAGCCTCTCGCACCTTACAATACGAAAGTGGTGGTTCGGAAGTACTTTGGCAACGTAATATTAATGATACGATTTAAGGCTTAAGATCAAAACTCAATCTTGCAGATAGGTTCAACTATGCAAATCATTGGTCATCGTGGCGCACGTGGCGAAGCACCTGAAAATACACTTGGAGGTTTTCAATACTTAAGGGATTTAGGCGTTCGTGCTGTCGAGTTTGATATCCGTCAACGACACAACGGTCAGCTTGTGGTGATCCATGATGATAATTTTTTACGTACTACTGGTATTTCTGGCTCTGTGTATGAAGAAAACCTTGACCTACAACACTATGATCATCGTGAAAACTGGCAAAACTGGACACAAGCTGAATATACTCCCACGCTTGCACAGGTTTTAAACTTTTTAAATGACTTTAATCATATCGAACTAGAAGTAAAAGCAGTAAATGATCAGGCAGATGCAGACAAACTGACTCATGCCTTAGCTGAGCACCTAAACGGTCTTGAGACACAAGTCACCATCACCAGTTTTGATACAAAAATTTTGCATTCCCTACAACAGCAAAAAAGTGTCTTCAAACGTGGATTATTGATTGAAGAAGATATAAAAGCGAAGACGATTGAAATAGCGCAACAACTAGGATGCTGTCATATTGGCTGGATGGATCAATTAGCAACCCCGGACATGCTTCAACTTTCGCATCAGGCAAAATTGAATATTAGTGTATGGACGGTAAATCATGTAGAACGTGCCAAACAACTAAGAGATGAAGGCGTACAAGGCTTAATTACCGATTATCCGACATTAATGTTGGAGCAGCTTTAACCTAGTCAAAGCAACTCAAACATAACCCTCGATACAACCTGATTATTTTACTTTTTTTGTGCTTGCAATAAAATCTGCCCACTTTGATCCAGAAATACCATCGCATTGCCTTGTAGTCTAAACCGTTTGACTCGTTGCAAAGCATCAATCAATTCAGCTTCCTGTGCCAGCGCACCATCACAACTTTGATGCCCCGCTCGTACATCCAAATCTAACTGCTGTAAGCTGAGGTTGTAAGTATAATGACCAAAAATAGCGTTACATCCTGTATTTCCTTGCACAGTTTGTATGGCCGAATTGAGAGTTAAAAAAGGCATTTGATTAAAAAATTTAGCACGTTTCTGCTGAACTGTCGTAATCTGCCAAACCACATCCTGTATGCCATCACTGCTTTTACGCATAGGCTGTGGCAAAGCTTGTTTAGGAGATTGCATATTGACTGCCTGTTTGGCGTTCGTTTTTTGTACGGGTGCTGTTGTACTTTGACATGCTGCTAAACTCAAAAGCAGACTTAAAAACAGTAAATGCTGTAAAGATTTTCTCACAAAATGCCTACCCTATTTATTGCATCGTTTATCTTTCATAAACATGATGGATCTTGCGATAAAATCAATAAATACATTGTTGAATTCTGTTACTGTTTTGATCAATACACTTGTACAATATTGCTAGTGAACATGTGTTCGCTCATGTTAATATGTTGAATTCGTAGCCCGTCATGTTCGTTATAGTTTCAGGGCCAGATTGTATTATTCTTAACCTTTTATACAAAGGTTTCCAGGAGCGCTGATGGAGATGAATACTCCCGCAACTCAAGCCCCAATCAACTGGATTGCAATTTTTGCTTTAGTTTTTTTACCTATTGTCGCGATCATTGCGATCCCACTTTATGCTTATCACCATGATTTTAGTTTAGCATCATGGATTAGCATGTTTGTGCTATTAGGTATGAGCAGTCTAGGTATTACCGCTGGTTATCATCGCCTATGGGCACATCGTGCTTATGAGGCAACATTACCTTTAAAAATTATCCTGATGATTATGGGAACCTTTGCGGTTCAAAATAGTATCCTTTTCTGGGCATCAGGACACCGTACCCATCATCGTCATGTCGATGATATCGAAAAAGATCCCTACTCCATCAAAAAAGGCTTTTGGTACGCACATCTGGGCTGGATGTTACGCGACTATCCGGCAGCGGAACCTAATTTTAAAAATGCACCCGATTTGCTCAATGACAAATTGGTCATGTTCCAGCATAAATATTACATTGCGCTGGTCATTGCTGTTCATGTTGTAATTCTAGGCGCTGTAGGCTGGGCTGTGGGTGATATTTGGGGCGTAATGTTACTGGGTGGATTAGTTCGCTTAATTTTAAGCCATCACGTGACGTTCTTCATTAACTCACTCTGTCATATGTGGGGCAAACGTCCTTATACTGACGAAAACACGGCACGGGATAATTTCTGGCTGGCAATTGCTACTTGGGGTGAGGGCTATCATAACTATCATCACATCTTCCAGTACGATTATCGTAATGGCGTGAAATGGTGGCAATATGACCCAACCAAATGGCTAATCTGGTCATGTTCAAAACTGGGCTTAGCAAAAAATCTACGCCGTATTCCAAGCTTTAATATTCAAAAGGCTGAATTGGCAATGCGTTTCAAATATGCGGAGCAGGACTTAGCCATTTATGGTCATGATGTTAATACCGATCTTGCCCAAATGAAACAGCGTATTGCTCAAGAATATGAAGCATTTACTCATACCTTGAATGACTGGGCCAAACTCAAGGAACAGGAATTACACGCCAAAAAAGCAGCGATGGCAGAAAAGATTCATCAGATTGATCATAAGCTCAAAGTCGATTTTCAGTTGCTTGAACATCGTTTAAGCCATCACCGTGAATGTCTGGAAACATTGATGCGTAATGTAAAAAAACGCAATCCTGTTTCTGAATAATCACTAGGCTTAGATGCTGAACCAAATTACAGCATCTTTTCTACAGTCATAAAGAAGCCCATCTCAAATAGATGGGCTTCTTTGTTTTTAATAGTTTCAATCCGCCCTAAATTTAATTCCCTTGTACCAAGCGGCGCGCACTGATAATTCCTGGTTGTTGTTCCAAACGCGCCAATAACCGTGACAATTGAGCCAACCCTTTGACTTCAATCAACAATTTCATATTGGCGATGCCATCAGCTTCTGAAATGGTATTAACCTGACGAATGTTGATCTGATCTGAAAAAATCACTTGTGTCAGATCTTTAAGTAGACCACGACGATCATAAGCATCAATCACGATCTGAACACTCTGACCACGTGTAGGTTGCATTTCCCAATCGGCTTCAACAGCTCGCTCTGGTTCATTTTTGATCATACGCTGATAATCTGGGCAACCAATCTTATGAATACTTACCCCGCGATTCAGCGTAATATAGCCTCCAATCGACTCACCATGTACAGGCTGACAGCACTGAGCGATATGCAATTCAACATTATCCAAACCATCAATCAGAATACCATGTGCAGACAGAGTATGACTGGCGCGAGGATTCAAGGTCGGTTTAAGTACCAGTTCAGGTTCGTCATTATCCAGATGCATTTGACGATTAACCTGATTAATCAGCGCATGCAGACTGATATCACCGCTGACCAATGCAACCAATATGTCATCACCTGTTTTCAGATTAAAATGTGATGAATAATCATTGAGATCAATACTTTTTGGGTGAATCGCCAGACGTGACAATTCTTTATTTAGAATTTCACGGCCAACTTCCAGATTTTTACTACGATCCTGTTGTCTAAACCAATGGCGTAACTTATCGCGAGCACGAGCAGTTTTGATATAACCTAGAGAGTTCACCAACCAGTCACGGTTCGGCTCACGATCTTTTTTGGTTAAAATTTCAACTTGCTCACCCGTTTTTAATGCATAAGTAAGGGGCACATAACGTTGATTGACACGTGCTGCATAGCATTTGTTTCCGACTTCGGTATGCACATGATAAGCAAAGTCCAGCACGGTAGAACCGCGTGGTAATTCTTTAATATCACCATCACGGCTAAAAACATAAATTTTTTCAAAATCTTCAAAGTTCTGAAGATCTTCTAAATTCTCTGATTCATCTTCATTTTTATGGACATTACTTTCATTACGCTCTTGATAATGTTCAAGAACTGCTCTTAGAGAATGTAGACGATGATTGAAAGAGTGGTCTGTTGTTTTAGAACCCTCTTTGTAGTTAAAGTGAGAACAAACGCCAAGCTCTGCCTCTTGATGCATCTCATAAGTACGAATTTGTACTTCCAGTGATTTATTTTCAGCAATCACGGCGGTATGCAAAGACCGATAACCATTGGCTTTAGGATTGGTAATATAATCATCAAACTGATGAGGAATATGTCGCCAGATTTGATGAACAATGCCTAAGGAATGATAACATTCAGGAATAGTTTTAACTAAAACACGTAAAGCACGAATATCATACAATTGATCGAAACTCAGATTTTTACTCTTCATTTTTCGATAAATTGAATAAATATGTTTTACCCGACCTGTAATTTCCGACTCAATGCCATGTTCACTTAACTCGGTCTTGAGTTGATCAATCACAAATTGAATATATTGCTCACGCTCAAGTCGTTTTTCATTCAGCAAAGAAGCAATTTCTTTATAACGATCTGGAGCCAAATAACGGAAAGCTAAATCTTCAAGTTCCCATTTAAGCTGGGCAATTCCAAGACGATGCGCCAAAGGAGAATAAATAGTCAGAATCTCGCGCGCGACACGTTCCTGACGCTCCCGCGATGACGTCGCAAGCTCTCGTAATGCTAAAGTACGTTCGGCCAGTTTAATCAGCACAACTCGAACATCTTCTGTTACTGAAATCAGCATTTTATAAATGCCACTTAAGTGTTCGCGCTGATTATTGTTAAAGTGATCTTCGAGTCGTTTGTTCTTCTCAATTAGTTCAGACAGTTTACCCATCGCCAAAGTGCCTTTGACGAGATTATAAACTTGATCTCCAAATTTCTTCTGGATTTCTTCCAGTGTAATGACATTTTCACGGACACAACGATATAGCATAGCTGCACATAAGGTATCTTCATCGACATGTAAATGTGCCAGAATATCCGCCATTCCAATCCCCGTTGAGAAGGTATTGGAAGAATGATTAACATTTAAAGCCAGCTCTTTTTGTAAAATAAGATAGGCAATATTTTCAAGCTTTTTCAGCTCTGCACCGTCTAAAATTTCACGAACGCGATCTAGCCATGTAGCTAATTCACGTTGTGCTTCTTCGGCATGTTCTCCAGTCGTTTCCTCTGACAGCTCTGTAAGCCGTTCAGGTAACTGTTCACGTACTGTGACCATACCATTCTCCTATGGTGATACTCATTTTTAATCGTTTATCTCTTTAATTTTTTCAAATAAAGCAATCGATTCGACATGTCCCGTATGTGTAAACATGTCCATCACCCCTGCTTTTTTTAATTGATAACCATGCTCTGCCAATACACTTGCATCCCTTGCCAGTGTTGCTGGATTACATGATACATAAACGATTCTTTTTGCTCCAAAGTTCGGGATATATTGCATAACTTCATATGCACCCGCACGTGGAGGGTCTATCAATAATGCATCAAATCCGAGATTTGCCCAAGAATGATGCGAAAAATCTTTTGTTAAATCTTGTGAATAGAACTCGACATGCGAAATATGATTACGTCTCGCATTCTCTGTTCCGCGCTGTACCATTTCCTCACTACCCTCTACGCCCACGACACGACCCGTTGCTCCTACACAACGCGCCAGCGGCAAGGTAAAGTTGCCCAAGCCACAGAATAAATCGAGCACCTGCTCACCCTGTTTTAGTTGTAGCAATTCACATGCCAATTGTACCATCTGCTGGTTTACACTTGGGTTAACTTGCGTAAAATCAAGTGGCGAAAACGCAAAATTTAAATCAAATTTAGGCAAACTATAATGCAGACGCATCTCGGCTTGTGGAGTATCAATTCGTTCTAAACTTCCCGCAAAACTTTTTGGCTGCAAATAAAGCTGCCAGCCTTTCTGTTTAACAAAATCAAGCAGTAAACCCTTATCTTTACCTACCAAAGGCTCAACATGACGAACCAACAATGCAATATCAGTGTCGCCCTTGGCCAATTCTATATGACCGATATTGGCTTTGCCTTTTAGACTTTGGAGTAATTGCTTTAATTCAGGTAAGGCATCTGCTAGCTGCATTTCAAGGATTGGACAAGTCGTAATAGGGGTTAAACGATTACTCTGATGTTCACGAAAACCCATTATCAACTGTTTTTTTGCAGGCAGATAACGCACCCCAATACGGGTACGATGCCGATAATCCTGTCGTGTTGAACGTAAAGGTAGCAGCCACTCAGTCGCATCTAAACCAGCAAAATGTTGCAAATGCGACTTCAATACAGTCTGTTTTAACTGAATTTGTTCGTCAGGATGCATATGTTGCATGCTACATCCCCCACAACGGCCATAATGCGGGCAAATCGGTGGGACACGTAATGAAGAAGGTTCACTCAGTAACTCAACCAGCTCCCCTTCTTCCAGTCGCTTGGTCTCATGGGTAATTTTAGCTCGGACTGTTTCACCCGGTAAGGCATAACGAATAAAGACTTTTTTGCCAGTTTTGACCTGAGGATGTTCAGCAGCAGTTCCAAAATGTGCAATACCACGCCCCTCATGCGATAGGGATTCCACCTGAAAAGTATAAACAGGGGGCTGAACAAAAGGTTTGGCGGCGTGTTTCAAGAGAGAACCTAATCGTGTGATGTATCGTGAAATTTTGGTGAAAAATAATGTTGAGTGAATGGAGTGTGTTGACTGGTCTGTTGCCAAACCTGTAAAAACTCAGTATGTGAAGGGTTTTGCTGTAAGTAATGAATTGTCGACTGAATCCATTGCTCGTGCTCCTGAGGCTGTAATTGGCCTTTAAGCAATAACCAGCGTAAATAAATCAGCCACGTATTCAGCACATCCCCCTCACAATAACTGGTGAGTTTTAACCATTTTTCATTTTGTACATAGGTCGGAATCTGATAACCAGATTCTCCTCGCTTTCCCGGGAACCCGAACAAGCAAGCGATATCATCCAGCTTTTGAAAATTTCGCCCGTTGAACATTGCCATGACATCCATGACATCAATGTGCCGATGATGGTAACGGTTCTGGTAGTTATTATAACGCTTTTGCGTATCTAACTCACCCTGATCAAATAAACTTGGTGCGGATAAACCGTGATACATAGCGCGAAATAAAATTACAGGCAAATCGAACTGTGAACCATTCCAACTGACTAGGGTTGGATGACGCTTATCAAAAATTGATAAAAACCTGACTAAAATTTCAGCTTCAGAATACTGTTCCTGACTAAAAGAGAATAATCTTAAACCGTGCTCATCAATCCATAAACCTGAGATACAAACAATTTCATGCAAAGGCAACCGCTGAAAATCCATACCCGATTCCTGACGGCGGATTTTGGTAAGTGCTTGTTCCAAATCATCATCCGGCAAGTCCAGATGATACAAATGCGCCCCCGCCTTTAAATCAGTCAAGGTTTCGATATCAAAAACCAGCGTTGGAAAGCGCATAATATTCTCTAAAATGTTTAGTCAGGATCTTGCACAGAAAAAAGACCTGTTGATAAATAACGATCACCGCGGTCACAGATAATGCAGACAATCACTGCATCAGGTTGTTCTTCGGCAATTTTTAAAGATGCCCAAACTGCACCACCTGAAGATGTTCCTGCGCTGATACCTTCCTCACGTGCCAGACGGCGCATGGTTTTTTCTGCTTCAATCTGAGGAATATCAACAATCCGGTCAACACGTGAAGCATCAAAAATAGTAGGTAAATATTCCTTCGGCCAGCGACGAATCCCTGCAATACTGGAACCTTCAGACGGCTGTAAGCCTACGATTTGGATCTCTGGGTTTTGCTCTTTTAAATATTTGGATACGCCCATAATAGTACCCGTCGTGCCCATTGAACTGACAAAATGGGTAATTTTTCCACCTGTTTGTTGCCAAATTTCTGGCCCAGTCGTTAAATAATGTGCTTCGACATTATCAGGATTCCCAAACTGATTCAGGACTAAACCTTGACCGTCTTTTTCCATTTGCAAAGCAAGATCGCGCGCCTCTTCCATGTTTTCGGACTCAATCAGTTCAGCGCCGTAAGCATACATGGCATCTTTACGCTCCTGACTTGAGTTTGCAGGCATAATCAATTTCATTTTATAGCCGCGCATGGCTGCCACCATTGCTAATGCAATGCCTGTATTGCCACTAGTGGCTTCAATTAAGGTATCACCCGGTTTAATCTGCCCCCGTTTTTCTGCCTGCATAATCATGTTATACGCGGGACGGTCTTTGACAGAACCTGCGGGATTATTGCCTTCTAGTTTTGCCAATACTGTCGTTCGACTATTTTTGGTTAGACGCTGTAAACGAACCATAGGCGTTTTACCTACATAGTGATCCAGTAAAAATTCATCGGCAAAAAAATTAGGTTCAGTACTACTCATGATCTATACCCAAATCGAGGTGCGGCTATTGTATGAAAAAATGACCTTCCCTGCACCCATTTCACAGGCTTTTTCTTGAAAATGCTTAAAGCCTCATCAGTTTGTTACAAAGCGTGTTAATATGCCGTTCAACGAGATAGATCTGATCGGGCTATGTCAAATTTTAATAAAAAACTCACCAAACGCTTACACCTCAATCACGCCTATGGTCAGTTGATTGCATTGATCTTTGTTCCGATCATGGTCTTAACAAGCGTCGGCACGGTGTTGGTACTCAATGAAACCAATATGGCCGCCAAGTCACAACAACGACATGCAGCCACAGCATTGCTGACACGCTATCAGCATACTTCTGAAAATTTATTAAAAGTGGTCGAACTGCGCCCAGATCAATACGATCATGCACAGTCGATTATGCAAAGCATGTTTACCGAACGCAATTTACAACGTGCCGCCATTCTAGATAATCAGGGTCAGGTCTATTTAAGTATTGGTTATCGTGATACCCGCTTTTGGCCAAGCATTCCAGATTCAGTATTTTTTGGCCCCATCTCACACAATCACAATAGTATTTATGGCCTCCGTTTGCAAAGTAGTCACAATACACCTACATGGCTCGTGGTTGAAATGGATAATCAACCCCTACAATTGGCACGTTATCGGGTGTTTACAGTTCTGGTGATTACTGGCCTGATCACCTTGTTATTGTTATTGTTGTGTCTAAATTTTTACTCACGACGCTGGATTGCTCCGATGTATGAAATTCGGATGCAACTGCAACGTTTAAACGCGGATACCCTTGATCAACACATGATTATCAACAGTACAGGCGAATTGCGTCTGTTACAGCGTGATATTGCCAATATGGTTAAGCGTTTGCATTTTAGCTTTCTTGAGCTCAAAGAACATACCGAGCAAACAGAAGACGATTTAAGACGCACACTAGATACACTTGAAGTCCAAAATATTACCTATCGTCAAGCACGTGACCAAGCGATTTCAGCCAATCAGGCCAAATCTGTTTTCCTTGCCAATATTAGTCATGAATTGCGAACTCCACTAAACAGTATCGATGGCTTTATTCATTTGATGCTAAGACAGCAAAACCTGAGTAATGAACAAAGTCTTTACTTACAGACCATCCGTAAATCATCTGCACATTTATTGGCTTTGATTAATGATGTGCTGGACTTTTCTAAAATTGATGCCGGCAAACTAGAATTAGAAACGGCTTCATTTGATCTGGAAGAAGCGATTTTTGATGTGATGGATATGTTGTCGCCATTGGCCTCGCAGAAGCATATCGATATGGCATTTTATTTCGATGATCAAATTCCACCGCATGTCATTGGCGACGTATTACGTTTTAAACAAATTCTCACTAATCTGATTTCCAATGCCATTAAGTTTACACCTGACGGCGAAATTATTGTCCGCGTACGGTTGGAGCACGATGATATTGGGCAATGCCTCATTCATTTTAGCGTTCAGGACAGTGGTATCGGTTTAAGCGGAACGGATCGTAAGAAACTCTTTGAATCTTTCTCTCAAGGCGATGCGTCAGTGACTCGTCAATTTGGTGGCACGGGGTTGGGACTAGCAATTTCTAAACAGCTTGTCCATTTGATGCATGGACAGATTGGGTTTGAAGACAATCAAGAACGTGCACCAACTGAAAAAGGGTCAACCTTTTGGTTTACCGCCTCATTTCAGGTGGATGAAGATCATCAAATTACGCATCCTCAATTTAAACATCTACATGTCGTGTCTTTTCTCGCTCACCCCGCGACCGCGAATATTTTACGTCACTATCTTGAAAACTATCAGGTCCAACATACTGAAGCACAATCGATTCTGGACTTATTCAGTCGTCTAAATAGTCTTAAATTTGCAGAGAATACCTGGCTAATCGTCGACCACAGCGGAGATACTGAGGCCTTACTCAAAGAAATTCGTAGCCGTTATACAGGAAATCTGGCGGTATATGGCTATCAAATGGCACTTGAACCCAATATGCTGCATGAATATCGTGCTAGACCGCTGTACCAACCTCTAAGTCGTGCTGCTCTGATTCAGCTTCTAAGTAATCAGCCTATATTTGAGCCTCAGCATGAGCAGTTTAATGGTCAGGGCTTGCATGTTTTAGCTGTGGATGACCATTTACCCAACTTAATTGTACTTGAAGCCTTGCTAGGTGAACTTAATGTTAAAACCACCAAGGCACTCAGTGGTCAGGAAGCACTCAATATTATTGAAAACCGTTTGGAACGCGACGAAAAACCCTTTGATATTGTATTTATGGATATTCAAATGCCTGTTATGTCAGGAATTGATACCACACGCGCCATTCGGTCACTAGAATCCACATTAGACGGGAAAATGCGTCTCCCCATCATTGCTTTAACTGCGCATGCTTTGTCCGATGAAAAACAGAAACTATTAAAAGTAGGGATGGATGATTACGTCACCAAACCAATTCAAATAGAACAGATTATTCAAATTCTGAATGAATGGACCAAGAATAATTTTACCAGTAATACCAAACCTGAAAACATTATTTTAATGGATGCACTTGATCCCACAATTCTGGATTGGCAGCAAAGTTTACAGCTAGCAGCCAATAAGGAGGATCTGGCACAGGATTTACTTAGAATGTTGGTGGATAGTTTCGATAATGAACTCAATGAAATGCAACAACTTATTGAACTTGAAGACTTCCCACAACTCGAACATGTGCTACATCGGTTATATGGTGCTACTCGATATGTGGGCACTCCTAAATTGCAACATGTGACGGGTGATTTTGAACAATTCGTCTCTATGCTCAGGAAAGAACGCCGTCGCGCCGATGAGGCTTTTATTCAGGAAGTTATAAATCGTTTTGAAGAACTTCAACTTAGTATTCGTGAAGTCGAAAGTGCAGCCCAGCAAATACTGAATACACCTTCTTAACACAAGGATATTCTCACGTGACTGGGCTGTCATTTTTCCATGATTGGCTCATGTTATGCTGCGCTCATCAATAAAAATCAAAGGAATACAAATGTCACTTCTCAATGTCAGCAACCAAAATGGTATCGTTACCGTCCGTCTAAACCGCCCAGAAAAACGTAATGCCATGAGCTTTGCCTTACTACGCGAATTGGTGCAAACTGCAAAAAAAATTGAAAAAGACCGTCGTGTACGTTGCGTTATTTTAACAGGGGAAGCACAAGTATTTAGTGCTGGTATTGATCTCGCTGACTTAAATGCACCTAAAAACAGTCTGTACGCAGCATGGGAATTAATAAAACCTGGACAAAGCCTATTTCAAAAAGCATTTCTGGTCTGGCAAAGCTTGCCTGTTCCTGTCATTGCTGCAATTGAAGGCTACTGTTTCGGTGCAGGGATGCAATTAGCTCTAGCCGCAGATATTCGTATCGCACAGCCAGAAACAAAGATGTCCATTATGGAAAGTCGCTGGGGACTTGTACCTGATATGGGTTTAACCCGTACGATTAAAGGCATAGTTGGGGTCGATCTTGCTAAAGAACTGACACTGACAGCACGTATTTTTGATGCAAACTACGCCAAAGAAATCGGTTTGGTCACCCATCTTTCCGAGAACCCAATCGAACGAGCAAATCAGTTAGCCTTAGAACTAATACAACGTTCTCCTGATGCACTGACAGCGGCAAAACGAGTTCTAGATGCCATGGAGCATAAACCAACACAGGCATTACGCTTAGAAAAACTATGGCAGTTGAAACTCATTCTTGGTAAAAATAGTCGTCTGGCACGTAAAAAAGACAAATATCCTGAAACTGAATTTTTACCACGCCAGTACAAATAGATTGATACGAACATAGCAAAGGAAGCCAATATGAGTTTTGATGTCACGACTCCGATTGCATTTTTGGGTATGGGTTTAATGGGAAGCCGTATGGCAAGCCGTTTAGTTCAAGCAGGGTTTAACGTTGCAGTCTGGAACCGTACTCAAACAGCGTGTGAACCGTTATTTGCAATGGGTGCTAAGTCATTACAGCTTAAAGATATTGGCGACTATCCTGTCATCTTGATTTGTCTAGCCGATGATCATGCAGTGAGTCAGGTGTTCGAGCAAATTAAATCTTATTTAAAACCCCAGCAGATTATTGTTGATTTTTCTAGTTTATCTGTCGAAACCACACAAGACCTATCTAATCAAATCAAACTACTGCAAGGCAACTGGATCGATTCACCTGTTTCTGGGGGAACGGTGGGCGCCGAACAAGGAACACTGGTGATTTTTGCAGGCGGTGATACACAAGTTATTGAAAAAATCGCACCAATTTATCAAGTCCTCTCGCAGCGTGTTACCCGTATGGGCGAAAATGGGACAGGACAAGCCACCAAAATTTGCAATCAATTGATTGTGGCTGCAAATAGCACCTTAATCGCAGAAGCTATTACGTTAGCTGGTCGTGCTGGTGTAGATACCACTTTACTCGCTCCTGCATTGGCCGGAGGTTTTGCAGACTCGAAACCTTTTCAGATATTAGCTCCCCGAATGGCGACTCATACTTTTGAGCCCGTGCAATGGAAAGTGCAAACCCTATCTAAAGATTTAAACAATGCTGTTAAGTTAGCAAAGCGTTTTAATTTGGATATTCCAGTTGCAGCAAAAGCCCTTCATCAGTTACAAGCACACCAACAAAAAGGCTTTGCCGAGCAAGATTTAGCGACTATGATCAAACAGATAGAAAATAAATCTTAAAGGACGAAGATCATGAGTCAGTTAGCAGTGAATCTTTCCCTTATTTTTACTGAAGTTCCTTTAATTGAACGTTTTGCACTGGCACGTCAATATGGCTTTGCACATGTGGAAATTCAATTTCCTTATGAGTTGGGTATTCACCAGATTCGTGAACAACTCGAACAGCATCATCTGACCCTTTGTCTCATTAATGTCCCGACTGGCGACCTAATGCAGGGTGGTAATGGTCTGGCAGGTGTTCCTGGAAAAGAAATTGAGTTCCATCAGGCCCTTGAACAAGCCATCCAATATGCGAGTGCACTTGATGTACCTCGAATTAACATTTTAGCAGGCAAACAACCTTTAGATGCAGACTTATTGCCGTGTTTAAACACATTGGCCAGCAATTTAAAATTGGCATGTCACCTCATGACTGAACACGGAATTGAACCTGTATTTGAAATGATTAATGGCACCGATATGCCTCGTTTTTTGGTTCAAAATATTGCTCAGGCTCAAGAAATGCTTGAAGCAGTTCATCATCCCGCTTTGAAAATGCAATATGACTTTTACCATATAGCAATGATGGGCGAAGACGTACTTGAAGGTTTAAAAGAAAATATTGATCAAATTGGACATATCCAGTTTGCAGACTGCCCGGGTCGCCATGAACCAGATACCGCCCAAATAAACTTTGCACAAATTTTTCATTGGCTCCAGCAAAGTCACTATACGGGGTATATTGCAGCGGAATATAAACCTCAGCAAAGCTCTATCCAGTCATTTGAGTGGAAAAAAAAATACTTTTCCGATGATGTGAATACATAATGTGTTACAGCGAAGGTTTGAAATTTAGTCAGAACTTCGCTATATTAGATCATGAGTAATTGTCAGGAAAATATACCCTTTATGAATTTAGAACCATCGCCCAGCGCTTCTAATTCTCACGATCTCGCAATGAATTCAACGCCGCATAATGTAGAGACTTGTCTAAAAGTTGTACATGACGCACTTACCGATGTAAAAGCAAAAGATATTTTAGAACTTGATGTTAGCAGCATTAGTAATGTTGCTGATGCGATTATTATTGCCAGCGGCACTTCAACGCGCCATGTCAAAGCCCTTGCTGATAACGTTGCCGACGAAGCACGTAAAGCTGGGTTTCGTCCGATTGGTATTGAAGGTGAACGTGATGCCGAATGGATCCTGATCGATCTAGGCTTCGTAGTTGTTCATGTGATGTTACCTACTGCACGTAAGTTTTACGACCTAGAAAGCTTATGGCGTAATGCTCCAGAGGCGATTGCCTAAAACTATAAGAGCAAAAAAGCGACCTGGATGGTCGCTTTTTCATTTTAGGGAGCAATCTTTTAATCAAATATTTTAGATTTTTTGATCAGGATTTAAAAAGAACTACAAAATAATAATAAAAAAACCAACATATAGATTAAACTAAATCCACTTTTATTGTTTATTTTCAAATTAATTTATAATTTAGACCAAAGGCATCCTTATGGCTGTTCAACAACTTATTAAACGCCTTTCGATCAGTTTATGTCTCACCTGTATCAGTACAGGCCTACTTGCTTCTCCTGCAAAACTAAGTACGGTCAAGGAACTCATGCAGGTCAGCCAGATTGAATATTTATTACGTCAATCGCTAACTGAGTTAGGGCCTTATTATGACAAACAGGCAGAGCAAATTATTCTCAATACGACGGGTTCGCACAGCCTCAATAGTAAAGAAAAACAAGCCGCAACCCAATTGAGTCAGCTTTTAAAAGAATCAAGTAATCAAATTATTGCGAATCCTAAAACCCAACAGGTAATTCAAGATATTTACTTGAAAACTTATAGCGAAGAAGAGCTGCAAGCAAGTATTAAATTCCTTAAGACTCCAGAAGGCCAATCCATTACCCGAAAAAATGCCAAAATGATGGGTGAACTTTCTACTTATATGATGCAACTAGGCCAAGAGATGTTTAATGATCCTAAAACACGAGAGAATTTTCAGGAAAAAATGATGGCAATAATTGCTCCACTTATTGCAGAAAAGAATAAAAATCTAGATCAACCATAATTTACCACTCGGTTTTGAGTAGCTTCTCAGATAAAGTTCGGCTGCAGATAAATAATTTCTTCAGCCGAACAGGTTTACCACGTCATTGGATTCCAGATCTTAAAGGGTTTCACCAACAATACATCTGATTTTTCATCATATTTAGCTGGTTTTAGCTCTTGGGGCTTATGGCGGATTTTGCCTGAAGTGTCCTGTGCTACAAAGTTATAGCTAGAAGATTTCAACCGAGTAAATGCAATTTCATTTCGTCCTATTTTCTCCTGCATCATCAGAAAAGGACCTGAACGCTCTTTACGGGCAGGATTTTCTTCATCATATTTCAAGTAATAGGTCTGCCCCGCATCCACCGTCATATCGATATATTTAGGCTCTTGAAAATGAAATACAGTCAAAGGACGACTAGTTGAAACACGATAAGTACCCGCAGGCAGCTCGAGCCAATAGTAATGATTATTTAATAGACTCGGAATCCGCTTACCATTAATAAAAATATTGGCAGCTGCAATTTCCTGTTGATTCCAGCGTGAGTCTGGACGATACAAATACACGACGGCAGCTTGCGGATTTTGTGGTTGAATCGGCTGAAAGTATTGTCCCAATTTTTGGTTAACCCACCCACCAACTGAAAATCCACCCACATGATATTGATCTAATATGCCCGGTTCTTTGTTGGTATCTACTTTTGGCAAGGTCGATGTTAAAGCTTCAGGCTCAGTTTTTAAATGAGATGCACTATGGCAACCTGTTAACACCCCGACACAACACAGTGATAATAATAAATAACGCATGATATCCCTCAAGGCGTTTTATTTCATTTATTTTCTATGGCGCAAAACTATGCGTATTTCGCCTCAAGATTAACACCTCGCTTCATATTTGCAAATAAAAAAGCATGAAATGCCTGAGCAGATCATGCTTTTTCAGATAAATGTCAGAATACTGAATTTATGCCGACTTAGAATCCACCACTTTTAAATCAACATGATCAACCACATCATGATTTTGTGGCGGTAAGCGCTCCTTTTGATAAATTGGCTGCGCCCCTTGTGTAATCACCGCTTCATTGATAATCACTGTACCCACATCATCACGACTTGGCAGGTCATACATAGTTTCAAGCAAAACATTTTCCAAAATTGAACGCAAGCCACGAGCACCCGTATTGCGTTCTAGTGCTTTTTTCGCAACTGCACGCAATGCTGCATCTTCAAACACCAGATCAACATCTTCCATGTTAAAGAGATATTGATACTGACGAGTCAATGCATTTTTAGGTTCAGTCAAAATCTGCATGAGGGCCGCTTCATCCAACTCCTCAAGTGTTGCAATCACAGGCAAACGACCAATAAACTCTGGAATTAAACCAAATTTCACCAGATCAGTCGGCTCAACCTGACGGAACAATTCAGCTAGTTTTTTGCTTTGGTCTTTATTTTTGACTTCTGCATTAAAACCGATTCCGCCTTTTTCCTGACGTTGCTGTACAATTTTTTCTAAACCAGCAAATGCACCACCACAAATAAACAGAATATTAGAGGTATCAATCTGAATAAATTCTTGTTGTGGATGCTTGCGCCCACCTTGTGGTGGAATCGAAGCCACTGTACCTTCGATCATTTTCAGTAATGCCTGTTGTACCCCTTCCCCTGATACATCGCGGGTAATAGAGGGGTTTTCAGACTTACGGGTAATCTTGTCGATTTCATCGATATAGATAATACCTTTCTGCGCTTTTTCTACATCGTAATCCGCTTTTTGCAGCAATTTTTGCACAATGTTTTCAACATCTTCACCCACATAACCCGCTTCAGTTAGGGTGGTTGCATCTGCCATAGCAAACGGAACATCCAGTAATCGGGCCAATGTCTGTGCAAGCAAGGTTTTACCTGAACCAGTTGGCCCAATTAGCAAGATATTACTTTTAGCAATTTCAATATCCTGATTAGTCTTATGTCCAGACTGCCCCACTTTCAGGCGTTTGTAATGGTTATAAACCGCCACAGATAACGTTTTTTTCGCAATATCCTGACCAATCACATATTGATCCAGAGCTTTACGAATTTCTTGCGGTTTTGGTAGTTCTCGACTTGCCCAATCACCTGCCTCCACTTGCTGGCTGGTCTGAACAAGATCTAAACACACGTCCACACATTCATTACAGATATATGCGTCCTCACCTGCAATCAGTTTCCCGACTTCAGACTGCGTTTTACCGCAAAATGAACAATGCTTTTGTCCTTGAGGATGTTCGGACATAATTACTCCAACTTAAAATCTTAACTTTTAGGGACGTTTAGATAAAACTTGATCCACTAAACCATATTCTTTCGCCGCTTGTGCCGTCATGAAGTTATCACGATCGGTATCACGTGCCACAGTTTCATAGTCTTGACCACTATGCTCTGCCATTAAACGATTCAGACGCTCTTTGATAAATAAAATTTCTCGTGCATGAATCTCAATATCAGATGCCTGACCACGGAAACCACCCAGAGGCTGATGAATCATAACACGTGCATTTTCAAGGCAATAGCGCTTACCCTTCGCCCCTGCATTCAGCAAAAAGGCACCCATAGACGCGGCCTGTCCCATACAGTAAGTCACAACATCTGGCTTGATAAACTGCATGGTATCGTAAATTGCCATACCTGCTGTTACTGAACCGCCAGGTGAATTAATATAAAGGTGTATATCTTTATCTGGGTTCTCTGCTTCCAAAAACAACATCTGGGCTACAATTAAGTTCGCCATGTTGTCTTCAACTTCACCTGTCAGGAAAATTACACGTTCGCGCAACAGTCGTGAAAAAATATCAAAAGAACGCTCACCACGTGAAGACTGTTCAACGACAACAGGAACTAAAGCATTTTCAATTGTTGGAACATACATACGATTATTTATTCCTAAATTTTTGTAACTTAACTCATTCCCACAATATGAGGGATAATGACTGAAATTGCAAAAGCATTCCTTTCAAAATATCGTTTTATTTCTGTATAAAACACGCATTTTTGTCGGAATATCTGAAAAAGAATAGATTCATAAAAAAAGGCGCTTTCGCGCCTTTTCTCAATCTATTTAAAGATTAACGAGCTTGACGCGCTTGTTGTTCTTTCAACAGTTCTTCGTAAGTTACGCCTGTATCAGTCACTTTTGCATTAGCAAGAATGTGATCAACCACTTGATCTTCTAATACAACTGCTTCGATTTGAGCACGTTGTTGCTGGTCATTTTTGAAGTATTCAATGACTTCAGTTGGGTCTTCATAAGAAGATGCCATATCTTCGATATATGCGTCTACACGAGTTTGATCTACTTCAAGTTTAGCATCAGCAAGAACTTTACTTACAAGTACGCCTAGTTTTACAGAGCGTTCAGCTTGTTCTTTAAATAGTTCATCTGGAAGCATACTCTTGTCAAATGATTGTGCACCAGCACCACCAAATTGTTGAGTGAATTGTTGAACCATTTGTTCGCGCTGACGATCAATTTCCTGAGCTACCATTGCAGCAGGGACTTCGATTTCATTTGCAGCAACAAGGGCATCAAATGCTGCTTGTTTAACTTGGTTACGTAAACCATTACGAACTTCACGCTCCATGTTCTTACGAACATCGGCTTTTAACTTCTCAACGCCTTCTTCTTCAGTCAAACCAAAGATTTTAAGGAATTCAGCATCAATTTCAGGAAGTTTCGCTTTTTCAACTTGCTTCACAGTAATTTTGAATTGAGCTTGTTTACCTGCAAGATTTTCAGCTTGGTAGTCTTCAGGGAAAGTTACATCTATTACTTTCTCTTCACCTGCTTTCATGCCAATGATGCCATCTTCAAAACCTGGAATCATACGACCTGAACCAAGTACCAGTTTAAAGTCTTCAGAAGAACCACCTTCAAACTTTTCACCGTCAATTGAACCTTCAAAGTCGAACGTCACTTGCATGTCTTTTTTCGCCATACCTTTGGTTACTGCCCAAGTTTGACGTTGTTTTTGCAAGTTTTCGATCATTTGATCGACGTCTTTGTCGTTGATTTCAGTAGATTTACGTTCAACTTCAAGATCGTTAAACGCTTTTACCTCAACTTCTGGATATATTTCGACAGTCGCTTCATAGACCAAAGCGTCATCTTTGTGTTCCACTTTGTCAATATTTGGCATGCCTACAGCATTGATTTTTTCTTGTTGAATCGCTTCAAAAACAGTATCACGAATAACGTCATTCACCACTTCCTGATAAATACCAGGACCGAAGTCAGAACGTACACGTGACATAGGCACTTTACCCGGACGGAAGCCGTTGATCTTCACAGTTTTGGCAGTGCGTTTTAAACGAGCTTCAAATTGCTCATTAATACGGCTCGTCGGTACAGAAACATTTAAACGACGGGCAACGCCCGAAACCGCTTCAGTCGTTACTTGCATGGCTTCCTCGATAATTAGTTAGAGTAACAATTTTTAAAAGTGCCATATTATATGACAACTTTGCCGATATACAAAACGGATGATGAAAAAGCTAGATTTTAATAGAAAAAAATTCCACATTAGAGAAAATATAAAACTTAAAAAAAACTTAATAAAAATTTTTTTATCTCAGCCCATTTTCTTACACTTCAAAAATTTTACATATTTTTCAAAAACTTAATTCTAAAATTGTAAAATAATGTTTCTTAAAATCCATAATATCTCCTTTTTTTAACAAGAAATTCAATCAACAAAAACTATTTATAAAAATAATAATCATTATTATTCACATACTTTTTATTATTGATATCTGTAACTATGGCTTTTATCAAAACGCGCAAGAAGATTGTCTCATCCGCAATCGCTTCTTCTTTATCCGTTATTGCTGTTTCAGCAATCGCACAAGATGACGTTTCCCATTTACCTACTATTCATGCTGAAGCAAGTACAGACAGCCTGAAAGTAGATAACTCGGCTAATAAAAAATATGTTGCTCCTCTTTTAGATACACCAAAATCTGTTGCCGTTGTTTCGCAAAAACTGTTACAAGACACTGGTTCCAACTCTTTGACACAAGCCTTACAAAACGTACCAGGAATTACGTTTGCAGCCGGTGAAGGTGGAACACCATTTGGTGACACTCCTTATATTCGTGGTTATAGCTCTCAGTCTTCAATTTATGTAGATGGCGTACGCAATGCGACTTTACAAAATCGAGATATGTTTGCGATTGAGCAAGTAGAAGTCACTAAAGGCTCAAGCTCGACCTTATCTGGCGGCGGCGGCGTTGGCGGTAGCATCAACCTGATTACTAAACAAGCTCATCAGGGTGATGTTTATCAAGGAACTGTTGCAGCAGGAACTGATGATTATCGCCATATACAACTTGATGCCAACAAAGACTTTGGTAATGGGGTTGCTGGCCGTGTTGTCGTGATGGGACATCAAAATGATAAGCCAGGTCAAAGTAATGGTGCCGAATACAATCGCGTTGGTATTGCGCCAAGTATTGCATGGGGCTTAGGTACCGCAACTCGCGGGTCACTGAGCTATTATTATTTACAAAGTTATGATGAACCTGATGCAGGTATTCCATTTTTATCTACAGGTGGAAAACCGTACCAAGCAAAACAGGGAATTTACTATGGCTGGAAAAATCGCGACTTTGATAAACGCGAAAACCAGATTGGTACTTTTAAACTAGAACATGATTTTAATGATAATCTGACATTATCTAATGTTATGAATTACACAAAATCAAAAACAGATTATGTCTATACCAACTCGAATGACTCCAAAACAGGCACAAATGGCCTAAATAATGTTTTAAATGGTTATATCTATCGCGGTCATGCCTTAAGCCGTATTTCTGATACTGACGCCTACTCAGATCAACTTGCTTTAACTGGAAAATTCAATACTGGATCAATTAAACACTCGTTTAATACGGGCGTTGAATGGAGTTTGCAGGACACCGATATGGGGTCATACACTTATAGCAAAACTGCAACCAATGCAGATGCGCAATGTAGTGCTGTGACTTATTGGTGTACCAGTGTGACCAATCCAGATAATCCAGCGATTATTGGCACACGAAATGCTGATACTGCGGTCACCACGACTCGAAGCCGCACTGTTGGCCTATATGCACTTGATAGTATTGAATTTAGTCCGCAATGGTTAATGAATCTTGGTTTACGTTGGGATAAATTTGATACTGAAGCTAAATATAATAAAGTATCAGGCACAACTCCTGCTGGAACAAGTATTGAAAGTGATAGCGATTTCTTTAGTTATCAGGCGGGTCTAATCTTTAAACCAACTGAAAATGGCAGCATCTACGCAAGTTATGCGACTTCTGCGAACCCCGTTGGTGTTGGACAAGGGGACAGCAGTGAATCAGCAGTTGCCATCACCATTAATGATTTGAAACCTGAAAAAGCACGTACTTATGAAGTGGGTACTAAATGGGATATCCTAAATAAACGTGCCAATTTAACGGCTGCTGTTTTCCGTACAGAGAAAGAAAATACTCGTATTCAGGATGCCGCAGGTTTTTACTCAAATGTAGGTGAAAGCAAAGTTGATGGTTTTGAACTGGGTATTAATGGTCATATCACCAATAAATGGGAAATTTCGGCAGGTTATAGTTATTTAGACAGCGAGTTAACTGATGGCGGCTATTCACGTGGAACAGCAATTCCAGCGGGTGGCCCAATTCCTTATGTGGCAAAAAACAGTGCAACATTATGGTCAACTTATAAAGTCTTACCACAGTTGACTCTAGGAGCAGGTGCTCAATACAAAGACAATGTCTATGTAAACTCGAGTACTACTGCCGAAAAATATATGCCTGCTTACACCATTTATAATGCCATGGCTAAATATGAAATTAATCCTAATGTGAATTTACAGTTAAATGTTAATAACATTTCGGATAAACGCTATTTCACTAGCGCGCATGCAGCACACTATGCATACGAAGGTGATGGTCGTAATGCAGTATTAGCAATTAATTTTAAATATTAAAACCATCGTTTATTTATGGCTTTATTTAAAACTCATATAAAATAGCCTCATCTTTGAGGCTATTTTTACAACTGACGTTTTCTTGGCAAAGGTATTCGACATGATTCATCATATTCCCAATGTACTTAGCAAAGAACAGGTTGCAGAATTTAGAACATTGATGGAGTCAGCCCATTGGGTTGGAGGAAAAGTCACAGCTGGAACTTTGTCTGCATCTGTCAAACATAATCAGCAATTATCTGAACAAGATCCCTTGACCCACCATTTAAGTGATCTCGTGATTAAGGCCATTTGGAATAATCCCATATTTCAGACAGCTGCCCTTCCCCACCAGGTCATTCCACCCTTATTTAATCGTTATGATGAACATGAGAGTTTTGGTTTCCATGTCGATAATTCTATTCGACTGATTCGTGGCACCACCGAACAAATTCGTACCGACCTATCCTGCACGTTATTTTTAAGTGAACCGGAAGAATATGAAGGTGGTGAACTGGTTATTGAAGATACTTACGGCTACCACGAGGTTAAACTTCCTGCAGGCGATGTCGTACTTTATCCTGCCACAAGTTTGCATGAAGTTAGTAGTATTACGCGTGGTACACGTTTTGCTTCTTTTTTTTGGGTACAAAGTTTAATTCGTGATGATAATAAACGACATTTGTTATTTACTTTAGATGAATCCGTTCGCAACTTACGCATGCAACATGGAGATCGCTATCCAGAAGTAATGAAGTTAACCAATATTTATCATAACCTGATGCGAATGTGGTCGGAGCTTTAAAACAAATCATCACTTTTAACTCCATAAACAAAAAATACCACCAAAATAAAAACATTTAATGAAAAATATTTCCTTATAAATTGCATATTACGCAAAAAACAGGGAAATATTTTCCATTAATTCAAATTAAAATCTACACTATGATTTTGCATATGCGATGTTTTTCACCTACACTCAAACGAGTCGTAAAATCCTTTACTCAGGTGAAACCACTCCGCTTATTGAATGGTATATGGAAATGAAATACATTTTTGCTTTTTCCAAGTCTACAACTGATTTGACCATGCTCCTGATGCTGCGCCAAGCGCGCATACTCTCTTTTTGCCTCTAAACTGGCCTCGAAATTTTTAAGCTCTTTTCTTTAAATCATTTTATTTAGACACCATATATAAAGTAGTAAGCTGCCTAAAAAATATTGAGCAAGCACGCTACGACAAGGAGTTATCTCATGATGTTGGCAGACCCAAGCAAAAAATACCGTCGTATGTACCAGCGTGTCGATTTACTTGACCGCCAATGGCCAAATAACGAAATTACCAAAGCACCGATCTGGATGAGTACCGACTTACGTGACGGTAATCAAGCGATTTTTGAACCAATGGACATCGATCAAAAGTTTAAAATGTTCCAGATGTTGGTCAAAATTGGTTTTAAACACATTGAAATTGGTTTTCCATCTGCATCACAAGTGGACTTTGACTTTACCCGTAAATTGATTGAAGAAAATCACATTCCAGACGATGTATATATTGAAGTCTTGGTACAAGCACGTGATCATTTGATTGAACGCACTTTTGAATCTTTAGTCGGTGCAAAACGTGCAATTGTGCATATTTACAACGCGAACTCACCCACTTTCCGTCAAAAAGTTTTAAATGTCGGGGTGGACGGTGCAAAATCATTAGCAGTCAATGCCGCTAAAAAAATCAAGGAAATTGCAGCACAATACCCTGAAACAGACTGGATTTTCCAATACAGCCCAGAATGTTTTTCTGCAACCGAATTAGAAGTTGCCAAAGATGTCTGTGATGCGGTCACTGAAATTTGGGAAGCATCTCCTGACAATAAAGTAATCTTAAATTTACCAGCAACAGTCGAAGTTTCAACGCCGAACGTCTATGCTGACCAGATCGAATGGATGCACCGCAATATTGCTCGCCGTGATGGCGTGATTATTTCGGTTCATTGTCATAATGATCGTGGTTGTGGTATTGCAGCTTCTGAACTTGCGATTATGGCGGGTGCGGATCGTGTTGAAGGTTGTGTCTTTGGCAATGGCGAACGTACGGGTAATGTTGATGTCGCGGCAATTGCCTTGAATATGTACACTCAGGGCATTGCGCCTGAATTGGATTTCTCCAATATTAATGAAGTAATTGCTACGATTGAAGAATGTACGGGTTTACCTGTACATCCGCGCCATCCATATGCTGGCGACTTGGTGTTCACCGCATTCTCTGGTTCACATCAAGATGCAATCAAAAAAGGTTTTGAATTCCAGAAAAATGAAGAAATCTGGGACATGCCTTATTTACCGATCGATCCGAAAGACTTGGGGCGTGACTATGATGCGGTGATTCGTGTCAATAGTCAGTCGGGTAAAGGCGGAATTGCCTACTTGTTAGAAGCCAACTATAACGTCGTATTGCCGCGTCGTTTACAGATTGAATTTTCGCAAATTGTGCAACAGCATACAGATAGTAATGGTACAGAAATTAGTGCAACGGACATCTGGAACTTGTTCCAAGATACCTATGTCAATGCCAAAGAACGGCATTATACCGCGAAAAACTATCGTCTTTCTGATATTAATGGCACACAAATTATTGAATTAGACGTGGAAATTGATGGTGAAATTCAACAATTACGCGGTGAAGGTAATGGTCCTATTTCAGCCTTTCTAAATGCGCTTCAATTGCCAATTGACGTTTTAAATTACGAAGAGCGTAGCATTAGCTCGGGTGCCAATGCTAAAGCCTTAACCCTGATCGAAATTCAGGTTAAAGGTACAGGTAAAAGTGCCTTTGGTGCTGGTGTACATGACAATACCGTTACTTCATCGATTGAAGCGATTTTGGCCTCGACCAACCGCTTAATTGAACAAGGCGTATTAAGCACTGAACAAGTGGCTGCTGCTGCTGTATAAACTAAGTAAAACACTCTTTTTGAAAGGATACCTATGGTATCCTTTCTTTATTATTGATTTAAAGATAGAAGGCGAATTGCTCCCGTGTCTTTTCCATCTGACTCCGTGGGTTTGGTCACTCCACAAAAGTTTCAATTTGAACAACCTCTGCATTTAGAATGTGGCCGCAGTCTACCGCGTTTCGAGCTGATGGTTGAAACTTATGGTACGTTGAACGCAGATAAATCCAACGCGATTCTCATTTGTCATGCCCTTTCTGGGCATCATCATGCGGCAGGTTATCATCATGAGGATGATAAAAAAGCCGGTTGGTGGGATGCTTGTATTGGACCAGGTAAAGCCATTGATACTAATGAGTTTTTTGTGGTGGCCTTGAATAATATCGGCGGATGTAATGGTTCTACTGGCCCCACTTCTCCAAATCCTGAAAATGAAAATCGTCCTTATGGCCCTGATTTCCCATTGGTTACGGTGCGTGACTGGGTTAAAACTCAAACCATGTTATCAGACCGGTTAGGAGTTGATATTTGGTATGCCATTATTGGGGGGTCTTTGGGTGGAATGCAGGCATTGCAATGGTCTGTGGATTATCCTGATCGTTTAAAAAATTGTGTGATTATTGCCAGTGCACCAAAACTGTCGGCACAGAATATTGCTTTTAACGAAGTCGCGCGACAGTCGATTCTATCTGATCCTGATTTTTATCATGGACGTTATCTGGAAAATGATAGCTATCCAAAACGTGGGCTGATTTTGGCACGTATGGTCGGTCATATTACCTATCTATCTGAAGAGGCAATGAAACAAAAATTTGGCCGTGACTTAAAATCAGGTAAATTTATGTATGGCTTTGATGTTGAATTTCAGGTGGAAAGCTATTTGCGCTATCAAGGTGAACAATTTAGTCGAAACTTTGATGCCAATACGTATTTGATTATGACCAAAGCTCTGGATTATTTCGATCCATCACGTGAGTACGAGCAATCCTTGACTAAAGCCATGGCACAAACGCAGTGTCGCTTTTTAGTGGTTTCATTTACTACGGACTGGCGCTTTGCCCCAGAACGCTCTCAGGAAATCGTCGATGCACTCATTACCAATCATAAACCTGTAACTTATCTGGATATTGATGCTGAACAGGGTCATGATTCGTTTTTATTTCCCATTCCACTTTATGTCAAAACGCTACGGGCTTTTTTAGGGGGTGAAGTGCTTTTAAAATCTACCCCACAAGTGGAGGCGATCTAATGCGTATAGACCAACAACTTGCAGAAAAATGGATTAAACCAGGCTCGAGTGTGCTGGATTTAGGGTGTGGAGATGGCGAATTATTGGCTCATATGAGTAAAAAACACCAAATTCGTGCTTATGGACTAGAAATTGATCAAGAAAAGATTGCAATTGCTGTCAGTCGCGGGTTAAATATTATTCAGCAAGACTTGAATCTTGGCTTGAGCCGTTTCGCAAATCAATCTTTTGATAATGTTGTTATGGCACAAGCTTTGCAAGCTGTAGATGCACCAGATGTTTTATTACGTGATATGGTGCGAGTGGGCAAACAAGCCATCATTACTTTTCCAAACTTTGCGCATTGGAAGACGCGCTCGTTTTTGGCTTTGAAAGGAATGATGCCTGTTTCAGATGCATTACCTTATATGTGGTATAACACGCCCAATATTCATTTATGTACTTTCCGAGATTTTGAAGCACTATGTGCAGAAAATCAGATTCGGATAATTAATCGACTTGCCGTCAATGGGAATCAGCAAGGGAGCTTTTTAAGTAAGCATGTCCCTAATTTGTTTGGTGAAGTCGCAATATATCGAGTGAGCGCTCTATGAAAAAAACATTATTCAGCACACTAGTAGTTGGACTTTTGAGTATTCACGCACATGCTGATTACGTTGCCCAGCCACAGTCTATTGCAGCACAGGCTGCACACTTTTCAACCATGGGTGTGAATGATCTGATGAAAGCTGCTAAAGCTGGACAGGCTGGTGCACAATTTTATTTAGGTTCGCATTACCAATATGGTAAAGATGTTGCCAAAGACGAAAAACAAGCTTTTGCATGGTTTAAAGCAGCCGCAGATCAGGGGCTTTCTCCTGCTCAGTTAAATGTTGGCCGTATGTATGCAGATGGTGTAGGCGTTTCTAAAAATGAAGCCATGGCACGTAAATATTTCGAGAAAGCAGCAAGTAATGGTGATAACCGTGCTAGCTACAACCTTGCGATGATGGAAGAACAAAAGAAAAACTATCAGGGCGCGTATCAATGGTATGAGTTATCCACTCGTGACGGTATGCTGGACAACAAAGTGATCAATATGTCACAAAGCAAGAAAACGGCTTTGGCTGCCAACTTAACCCAAGACCAGATTCGTCAGGCAGTTGACCGTGCGGATAAATGGATTCAAGCACAGTAATTTTTTTAAATTTTAAGGCACCTTCGGGTGCTTTTTCTTTTTTAATTTTCTTTTTTAATTCAGGTTTTGATTATGTCTGCTCCACATTGGCTCTCTCAAGGTACATTGGTTTTAGCCAGTAACAACAAAGGTAAAATTACCGAATTTGAAAGACTCTTCGCAGAGTTAAAACTTCCAGTTGATGTCATTCCCCAAGGCCAACTCAATATTTCAGATGCAATTGAAGATGGGCTGAGCTTCGTTGAAAATGCCATCATTAAAGCGCGCCATGCTTCTAAAATTTCAGGAAAACCTGCGATTGCGGATGATTCGGGAATTTGTATTCCGATATTAGATGGTGCACCCGGAATTTATTCAGCACGTTATGCAGGTGATCACGGCAATGACGCCGCCAATAATGAAAAATTACTTGATGATTTGAAACCTTTCCGTCGCTCAGGACAAGCCATTGAAGGCATGTTTGTCTGCGTACTAGCGCTGGTCGAACATTCAGAAGATCCGCTTCCGCAAATCTTTCAGGGCTTTTGGCACGGCGAAATTTTAGAAGTAGCGCGCGGCGAACATGGTTTTGGTTATGATCCTTTATTCTGGCTACCTGAACTTGGCATCAGTAGTGCTGAAATGAGCAAAGAAGAAAAGAATAAGATTAGCCATCGAGGACAGGCAATGCAACGCTTTCGTGAGAGTTTGTTGCAAAAGTAACTCTATCTGATAAAGTCATACTTGTATGTGTAAGAGAATATACAAATATGACTTTATTACATTTGTTCAAAGAGAGTAAAGCCTCTCTCTTTCTTACTCAAAACAAGTTCCACTTATAAAAAATATCAACTTAATCTTTATTTTAAAATTAAAACTTTACCTCAGATACTCCCACATGACCTAAAACCATCACTATACCCGCCATATTGCTTCCCTATTTTATCAAGCTCATTTTCTGATTTGATAAGCTCTTCATAAGTAGGAATCATCTTTTTTTCACAATAGCAAGTCCACTCCCCTGTGACTCTATCTTTTTCAACACTAACTTCATAACCTAGCTGTTGCGCCTTATTAGCTACTTTCTCGCCGGCTTCTTCAGATGGTACCGCAACAAAAAAATCTATTCTTATTATATGTGACAAATCAAAACCATTTTCCTGAAATTGTCTTAATGCATCACCTGTTTCATCATCAGGGAATTGAGCCATTTTCATATCTTTTAACAATTATAAACTCTAATCACAATATACTAATTATGATCAAGTCCATAGTTTTTATCGCCCCTTAAGAACCCTTATTTAAATGCTCCGTTGAAACCAAACTACTTAAACAAATGTAATAACACGCCATAAATCGCAATCACGACACAACTCACAATTGTACCCGATGCAATATATCTTGCTGAAATTCCAGTTCCCTGATAGTACGTTTCCAGTGCCACAATATTGGCTGCGGGTGGCAAACAGAACAACAAAAACATCACCCCAATATATTGCTGAATATGTGGAATAGGCAAATAAACATAGGCAATACTACACAGTACAAGACCACAAATAATTTTCAAGCCTAAAATACCACTACTGCGTTTTAAATCATTCACATTCACTTTGGTATGACGTAACCACATGCCCAACACACACATCCCCGCAAAGGTCATTCCGATCTTACTGGCACTATAAATGTGATCAAACCAGACTGTATTTTGAATATTTTGTGCACCCATCAGACGAGCAAATCCTGCTAAAACCAGAGCCACAAAAGGTGGAGATTGCATCACTTTTTTCAGGATGACTAACTTAGACTGAGGCGCTGAGGAGACGGCGGTCACAGCCCAAATATTGCCAAAAATAGAACCACCAATATATAAGGCAACCATAGCAGAGCTAATCTGAGGTCCAAATAAAGCAATCGCGAATGGAAAGCCTAGCCATGCCATATTGACGTAGCTAAAACATAATGCCCCTAAACGATCCTTAAAGAGTTGCATAAATAGCGCATAGAGCAAAACTGCGGAGACGAAACTAAAGAGCATCAAGCTTAAACTACCAGCCTGATAAAACACCATATTGTAAATAATTACAATCGGAATAAAAACACGAGCAAGTAAGGTTGCAAGTAGTGGTTTCAGGCGTTCGGAATATTTCGATTGAGCCAGTAATAATCCAGCAATGAACGCAATGAATGGGAGAATAAGATTCACAGAAAAACTCTGAAATACAGTTTCAACAATCGAATTGAATAGTAGCATTTTTCTATCCAAAAAATTGAATTGTCTTAAAAATGAAATATTTTTGTCACTTCCCTGTCATTGCGGGCTGTTGAAATATCCACAAACTTTTGGAGGATATGGGAAATGGCAGGCTTATCAATTTGGCACGTAGTGATTTTCTTGATTGTAGTGGTGCTTTTGTTCGGTACATCAAAACTAAAAAATCTGGGTAAAGACGTGGGCGGTGCTGTTAAGGATTTTAAAAAATCCATTCGTGAAGAAGAGGAAACCGCTGCACTTAATCAACCAAAAACCATTGATGCCGATGTTAAAACCGCTGAACCTGCATCATCTGTAAAAGGTTAAGGAACCCAAGTCATGCTGAATGTTGGAATGACAGAAATTCTGTGTTTTGCCGTCATCGCAATATTGGTTTTAGGGCCTGATAAACTGCCTGAAGCTGCACGTTTTGCGGGACGTTGGTATGCCAGAATTAAGCGTCATATCAGCAATATTCAAAATGAAATTGACCGCGAACTCAAAATTTCTGAATTTCGCAAAGAAATGCAGGATGAACTTGATCGAATTGAAGCACTCGAACGCAAAGTACAATCTCAACTGGAAGAAATACAAAAGAGAAAACTTTCCGAATTAGAACATATTTCTCAAAATCATAAGGAAAAACAAAATATTGTTCGAGTGTATTCATTTATTTCCACTGCAGTTTATATTCCTTTTCAAACATGGCGGCTGCAAGAACATACGGGCGATAGCCCTCAGATGACTTTGCAACAGACAACTCCTATTAAACTGAAGATTGCCGTATGAACCAGCTTCCCTCAAACCTATTAAGTACAGATGAAACACTGGAGCAGATGCCCCTGATGAACCATCTGGTGGTGTTACGTAAACATTTGTTTAAAATCGTTGGGGTGACTCTTTTTTTATTTTTTTGTTTATTGCCTTTTCGCAACTATACGTATCAATGGTTATCTGAACCATTACGCATGCAATTGCCCGCCTCATCCTCCATGATTGCAACCGATGTAACTGCAACATTTATGGCGCCATTTAAACTCAATTTGTTCGTGGCAATTGTACTGGCTATGCCTTTTATTTTGTTTCAATTATGGTCATTTGTTAAGCCAGCGTTATATGCTAGAGAACGTCATTTGGCGTTGCCTTTGTTGGTTGGCAGTATTATTTTATTTTTTGCTGGCATCGCTTTTGCCTACTTTATTACCCTGCCCGCGATTTTGCATTTTTTCATTAGTGTATCTCCAGAAACTGTAGCACCAATGACTGATATTAATAGCTATCTTGAGTTTTGTCTTAAACTTTTCTTAGTCTTTGGTTTTACCTTTGAAATTCCAATTGTAACTTTGCTTCTGATTTTAATTGGTGTGGTCAGTACCCAGAGTCTAGCCGAAAAACGACGTTTTATTATTGTCGGTTGTTTCTTTATCTCGATGTTTATTACACCACCAGATGCTATTTCAATGGTCATGCTCGCGCTGCCAATGTGGTTGTTATTTGAGATGGGTTTATTTTTTGGAAAATTCCTCGAACGACGCTCTGCATCCTAGAACAACGCTTCATCACCCCCTTTAAAGCTTGAATATTCATATATTCAGGCCTGTATTTTCTCACATTAGTTATTTGATTTTTAAAAATAATATTGTCTTTAAACTGACTTTAAACCGTAAAAAAAATGTCATCAAAATTGCCTAAAATCAGTGCCACAAATATACCCACAAACGTTATGGATTTATTATGACATCGGCAAGCACTCAACCTACCCGTCGTGATTTACTAAAGTGGTTTGGCGGCATTCCTTTTTTACCATTAGGGGCAATGGCAACAGCAGCAACGTTGGCAGGATGTAATGATAGCGACAATGACAGTGTTGTCGTGACGCCACCAGTTGAAGCTAGCAATCTTAAAAATGCAAAATTTACCGCGATGTCTGCTCCTTCGTTGGCGAATCCCGCAGAAATGGCAACGACGTCAGTTCAATCAAAACTTAAAATTGACTGGGACAATTCAACCAGTACTGAATACCAACTTGCGTATAAAAACTTCTTTAAAACAGGTGAACAAGTTCCTAACCTCAAAGGCGGAACAATTGTGGCAGGCGGTTATTTCAATGTAAATGGCGATCCTATTATGGATAACTCCGTTGCCGGTAAAGAGCGCCAGTTCTTTTCTGACTGTCCAGATGGTTCTTCACTTATTCATTTAGAAAATGCCAAAGTTGATGGGGTTAGCAATCCTGTATTCCATGTGGTGCAATTTGAATACACCTCAAAAAATCAGGCTGGAGCAAGTGAATATGGTGAACTTCCATCACCTATTGCCATTTTGACACTCGATCAAGACCAAAAAACCGGTCATCTTGAACTCAAAAAATATTTTAATGTGGATACAGCCCCAGTTCATGGTTTATGGATTACTTGTGGCGCGAGTTTATCACCATGGAACACTCACCTCTCCAGTGAAGAATATGAACCTGATGCATTTGAACAAGGTATTGGCGGTTCAGCAGTAACTGGCATAGGCAAAAACTTCTTTGGGGATGCAAGCAAAGCCAAAGCCTATAACTATGGGCATTTACCAGAAGTGACCGTTAATCTGGATGGGACAGGCACAATTAAAAAACATTTTTGTATGGGTCGTATCTCACACGAGCTCGTACATGTTATGCCAGACAATCGTACTGTAATTATGGGCGATGACTATACCAATGGCGGTTTCTTTATGTTTGTCGCAGATAAAGAAAAAGACTTATCTGCTGGAACTCTCTATGTTGCAAAATATCTAGATGTCTTAACTGAATCTAGCACGGCTCGTATTCAATGGATCAACCTTGGTCATGCCACAAGTCAAGAAATTGAAAATCTGGTAAATGTGCAGAATATTCAACCAACCGAGATTATGGAAAGCTTAACGGTTAATCCAAACGATGCCAGTTACACGGAAATTACCTTAGCCAAGAAAAAACTTTGGGTAAAAGTTAAACCAGGTATGGAAAAAGCGGCTGCCTTTTTGGAAACACATCGCTATGCAGCCCTAAAAGGCGGCAGTATGGCCTTTACCAAAATGGAAGGAACCACTATTAATATCAAGGACAAAGTGGCATATTCAGCATTAGCCAATATTCAGGATTCCATGATTACCAATGGTTCTGGCTGGGTAGCTTCGAACAATGTCAGCTTTTCCAAAAAAATCACGGCGGGTGGTATTCTTGAGCATAAATTAGGTACAGCCTATCCTGCAACGGATGGTTCACTGATTAATAGTGAGTGGGTTCCTTTATACTCGCACCTCATGTTATCTGGTGTTGATATTAGCGCAGACAGTCTGGGTAATACTGCAGATCCAGAAAAAATCGCCAGCCCTGATAATCTTAAATATTCTGAAACCTTACGTACTCTGTTTATTGGTGAGGACAGTGGTAACCACGTTAATAACTTCTTGTGGGCATATAATGTCGACAGCAAAGAGTTGGTCCGTCTTTTATCCACACCAGCAGGGGCGGAATCCACTGGCTTACATGCTGTAGATTCGGTCAATGGCTGGACCTATATCATGAGTAATTTCCAGCATCCGGGTGACTGGGGCAGCATTCATGCAGGGGTGAAAGGCCAATTACAAAGTTATATCGACAGTAACTATAGCGATGGTTTTAGCGCTAGTGTAGGCTATATCACTGCTGATCCAATTGCACCGTCTGTTGTTAAAAAATAAGATAAGCAAAATAAAACAAAGCTGACTTCGGTCAGCTTTGTTGTTTTAAATCAATATTCAAATGCATAATTTGATCTTTTAAATCGCCCCACTGTGTCTTTTCCAACCACGTCCATTGTTGATTTTTCATGGTTAAAAAATTAGAACAACGTGTGCCGTATATAGGGCTTTGAATAAAAGTAGAAGAGAGAAGTTCTTCCATTTCTGGGCTTATACCAGTTCTAGGCAATAAATCAGGGATAACTTTGCGCTCATCCTCCAGAATGTCCCATGCGGCATACTCAAGCTCATCTTCTTTAATCCCCATTTGCAGCATCGGTAAAAATTCCTGAGTGAAACGGATACGCAAATGTTTAGTTTTCTCCCAATGTTCTGACATTAAACCATTGGAAACCACGTATACACCTTTAGCCAATACTTGAGGTGCTTCACCACGATTACTCATATAAACCGCCTGAGTCTGGTCACCTAGAAACAGATTAAATCCAGCATATTGTTGTTGGACACGTTCAAGCTGTTGCGCAAACCGAATAGGTGTTTGCTCAGACAACAAAAAATCTTCAATTAATGTACCCCTGGAAGTGTGGTATGTCTTTTTATCTTGACCATCACGGAAATTGGTCACAATTGCCCAGCGTCCTGAAGCCGTTACGCCCATCCATGTTCCACCCGATTGTAGGTCCTGCCCTGCAATAATCGAACTATTTGACCATACATGTAATTGAGAGGTGGGACGTGCATAAAATTCATCACGATTCGACAATAAGCAGATCGGTGTCTGTTCTAGAACTTGCCAAGCCAATGCTACAATACACATGAAATTTTTCTCGTTATCTTTACACATTGAATGTACAACATTTTTCGCTCATTCCGTTAAAATCTGTGCCAATGATAAAAATCAAGGAATAGGAATGCTGACCTACCCCAATATTGATCCTGTTGCACTGTCACTCGGGCCACTGAAAGTTCATTGGTATGGGCTGATGTACCTTTTGGCTTTTCTATGCGCTTGGGGACTTGCCTCGTATCGAGCCAAGCAACGTGATGGCTGGACAGCCGATATGGTTTCAGACCTTGTGTTCTATGGAGCAATGGGTGTTGTACTGGGTGGACGTATTGGTTATGTGCTTTTTTATGAATTAGGCAAGTTTTTAACTGATCCACTCTGGTTATTTCAAGTCTGGACAGGCGGCATGAGTTTTCATGGTGGATTTATCGGGGTTATGCTTGCCATGATTCTCTGGTGCCGAAAATATCAAAAAACCTGGTTTGAAACTCTCGATTTTATTGCCCCTTGTGTTCCTACTGGCCTGATGTTTGGTCGTATTGGTAATTTTATCGGTGGGGAGCTTTATGGTCGCGCGGTTCAAAACCCTAACTATCCATTTGGGATGATCTTTCCAACAGATCCTTTGCATTTAGTACGTCACCCCTCACAGATTTATCAGGCCGTTTGCGAAGGACTTATTCTATTTTTAGTATTATGGTGGTTTAGTCGTAAACCTCGTCCACGTATGGCAGTTTCTGCATTATTTCTAATTGGTTACGGAATTGCGCGTTTTAGCATGGAGTTTTTCCGTGAACCCGATGCAGACCAAGGCTTCATTTTATTAGGCTGGATGACCAAAGGTCAGATATTAACTGTTCCTATGATTTTGATTGGCCTATGGATGTTTTGGTACGCGTATCAACGTAAAATCTACGATTGGGGTCCATTAAAAAATCGCTAACCCTTATTCTTCCTCTTCATGTTTTCGGTTTGACACATCTCAGACCGAAAACAATCTGTAAAAATAATCTCTTTGTTTTAAAGGATGTATTTGATTCAATATCTTGATTCCCAATTTGTATGTTACATTTTCAGGGTTTCCATAATGATCCAATCAACATGCTTGAATTCTGGTTTAACTCTGACACGTCACGTACACAAAAATTTCTGATTTTGATCGTTACTTTGCTCATCGCACTGGGTTTATATCGCTATCACCCACTGCCTTTAGACCTGATTTTAATGTTTGCTGGAACAGGCGTCATTTTTTTAATCTGTCGTTATTTAAAACAACATTTTGCTCAACGTAATCCAACAGGACCACTGTATCGTTTATTGACATGGATTCCGATTGCGTTGTTACTCACTTTGCTGTTTATGAAAACCCTAAACAATCTGATGGGATGGGGTATTCAAGGTATTGCTTTTATGGCATTGGCGGTTTTTATTTTTTCACCCCAATTTCTGTTTAAATCAAACGCCATCATGCCACCTAAAGACCATTAATATGTTAGATTTTTGGTACTCTGAGCGCTGCACCCGTGGTATGAAACTTGGTAGCTGTATCGCCATATGTGCCATCATTTATTTTTTATCCCAGATTCAGAAATTAACCCCAGAATTTACCACAAGTTGCTTAGGCATAGGCGTAATCACACATTTCATTCGATATTCTTTTCAACGCATTGATCCGAACAATCCTTATCGTAACGGCTTTAAGATTTTGGAAACCGTATTCCCAGTCATGGGGCTAATCTTAATCATTTTATTATTACCGAAAACGCAAAAAATAGTATTAGCTCTACAAGCCCTCAGCTTTAGTGCATTGGGTTTATTTGTCGTTAGCATTTATCAAAATCGTGCACAACGTTAGGTTTGTATTACATCTACTACGCTGTTCATTCTGAGTAAAAGCAGTTAAGATTTGATATCGATTTTTAATGTTTTATTGGTTTTTTAATTGACCAATATCCATCCAGATTAGAGAGAATCATGCGCGCGTATTTAGACCTTTTACAACATATCCTCGACAACGGCGGCGACAAAGGTGACCGTACAGGAACAGGAACACGTTCGGTATTCGGTCATCAAATGCGTTTTGATTTATCCAAAGGTTTTCCTTTACTAACCACTAAAAAAGTTCATTTTCGCTCGATTGTGATTGAACTGTTGTGGTTTTTAAAAGGTGATACCAATGTTCAATATCTCAAAGACAATAAAGTCACCATCTGGGATGAATGGGCAACTGCCGAGCAAACTGCTCGTTTTGGTCGTCCTGAAGGAGAGCTTGGCCCCGTTTATGGCCACCAATGGCGTAATTTTGGCGCCTCTAAAAAAACTGGTGGCAGTTACAACACAGATGGTTTTGATCAAATTCAGTGGCTGATCAATGAAATAAAAACGAACCCAAATTCACGTCGTTTGATCGTGTCGGGCTGGAATCCAAATGAAGCAGGACAAGTTGCATTACCGCCTTGCCACACCTTGTTCCAGTTTTTTGTTCAGGATGGCAAACTTTCCTGTCAGCTTTACCAGCGTAGTGCCGATGTATTTCTAGGTGTGCCATTTAATATTGCCAGTTATGCCCTACTCACTCATATGATTGCGCAAGTTTGTGGCTTGGATGTTGGTGATTTTGTCTGGACAGGCGGAGATACTCATTTATATGCCAATCATTTTGAACAAGCACAATTACAACTTACTCGCGAACCTCTTCCGTTGTGCCAATTAAAATTAAATCCAGAGATTGACGATATTTTTGATTTTAAATTTGAAGATATTGAAATCGTAGATTATCAATCCCACCCCGCAATTAAAGCCCCTGTTGCAGTTTAAGGTTAAGGAACATCAAAATGGCATTTCAAGACCTCGAAGTGGTACATGTGGTGGCAATGGACCAAAAGCAATGCATTGGTAAAGCGAATGCGTTACCGTGGCATATTTCAGCGGATCTAAAACATTTTAAGCAACTCACCCAAGCTGGTGTGGTGATTATGGGACGTAAGACTCTGGAGTCGATGGGACGCACTTTGCCCAATCGCATTAACTGGGTGATTACCCGTGATCCAGCCTGGCATTTTGAAGGTGCTAAAGTTGCACCCACTATAGAAGCTGCCTTGCAGGGAGCCGCGCAGGATGTTCAACATACTGATAAAAAAACGTTGTTTATTATTGGTGGTGGAGAAATCTTTAAACAAACGCTTGATATCGCTGACCGTTTAGAACTCACGCACGTCGAATTGGATGTTCAGGGAGACACTTTTTATCCTGATATTCCCGATACATTTAACAAAGTAAGCAGTGAACAACATACCGATGACCAAACTGGCATTGTCTTTGAGTTTGCAAGCTATCAAAAATAAAACTAATCGATTAAATAAATTATGCAGAATATTGGAAAAAAAGAATTTTTAACTGCACTGGGCAAAGGAATTGCTCTGACCGCTTTTTCAATATTTGTGATTTTTTCTAGTCTTTGGGTTTGTCTGGCACTCTGGATTCAACAGCCATTTGGATGGCTGATGAGCAGAATGTTGATTGGTATATGGATCGTTTTTGCCCTAAGTATTTTGGGTATTTACATCACCCAGCATTTGATCAGTCGGCGTATTGATATGCTGATTTATATTGTGGGCTTTATTGGCGTATTGATCTGGTATTTTAATATCGCACCGCTACAAAATCGCGAGTGGGATCCCGAAGTCGAAAAGATCCTTTCCTATGAGCGCGACGGTGACGTCATCACACTTCACAACATCCGAAATTTTGACTGGAAACCTGATGGCAGCTATACCCCGCGCTGGGAAACTCGTCGTCTGGATTTAAATAAAATTGAAGGTGTACATATTGTGACCTCCTATTGGATGGGGCCTCAAATTGCACATACATTAGTGAGTTTTAATTTCAGCGATCAGCAACCTCTGACTTTTTCTATTGAAATCCGCAAAGAAAAGAATGAAAGTTTTTCTGCAATTGGAGGTTTTTTCCGACAGTTTGAATTGAGTCTAGTCGCAGCAGATGAAAAAGATATTATTTATACGCGCAGTAACGTCCGTAAAGAACAAGTTTATCTTTTCCCTATTAAAATGCCCAATATTCAGGCAAAAGCCCTGTTTAATGAATATTTAAAAACCGTTGATGAACTTCAACAAGAACCGCGTTGGTATAACACTTTGACGAGTAATTGTACAACGCTGGTTTTTGATATGGTGCAAGCGATCAATCCAGATGAATTACCCAAAGATTATCGTTTAATTGCCTCAGGTTATTTACCTAACTATCTCTATGATTTGAACGTGCTGAGCCATCATTATACTGTGCCTGAATGGTATCAAATGGCCTATATCAATGAACGCGCAGCCGAGTATGAAACATTCAAACATAAAACCAGCGCCAATTTTTCTGCTGTAATCCGCGAAGGTCTGCCACAACCAAACCAGCAACCTTAGTAGATTATGAAGATAATGTGGGACTATACTAAAAATTAACTACACAATTTCACGCTTTTTCACCACCTACACTGCTTTTTTTTGCTCTTATATCTAACAATTTGAATCAGTTTTATTTAAGGGTTATTTTCATGTTAAAGCAGTGGATGATTTCAACAGGTCTTATTTCTTGTCTTTCTATCACAGGCTGCGCAAACATGGCATCAGCGCCTGTTCAATCTCAACCAAAGCCGAAACCCACTACGCCATCTCAACCAGAAAGTCCTAACCTTTTATATACGCAACGTTGGGTAGCCACTGAGATTAATGGTTTTCAGGTTCAATCTTCTGAAAAAATGCCTCAAATCCAATTTGATCCTTCTTCTAAACGGTTTAGCGGTTCAGATGGCTGCAATCAAATTATGGGCAGTTTTAACACGACAGATGAAAACTTAAGCCTAGGCCAAATAGCCAGCACAAAAATGATGTGTACGGATGCCAATAGCCTGACTGCAACACAATATCAACAAGCACTTGAAAAAGTTGCTCGTTATCGTGCCAGCTCACAATTACTGGTGTTATTTGACCAAAATGGCCAGACACTTATCGCATTTAAAAAAACAAACCAATAAATGCGTTATTCTGACTAGAAACTTTAACCTTATAAATAAATTGTGGTAACACTATAGCGTTAAATTAAGCAATGAAATGGAGGGATAAACATATGCAACAGGCACTATTTGGTGGAGGTTGTTTCTGGTGCACAGAAGCCGTCTTCCTACAGATTCAGGGTGTAACCAAGGTAGTCAGCGGTTACGCTGGTGGAGATATTCCCAACCCCACCTATGAAGCTGTATGTACAGGTCAAACCAGGCATGCAGAAGTGATTTTAATTGACTTTGATGAACAACAAGTTAGTTATATACAATTGCTTAATGTTTTCTTTGCGACACATGATCCGACCACACTCAACCGCCAAGGTAATGATGTCGGGACACAATATCGTTCAGTCATTTATTCTTATGACGAAACCCAGAAACAGCAAGCCGAACAGTTGATTTCAGAATTAAAACTGGAAGGTTTAAACATCGTTACTGAGCTCAGTCCTGTACCAACCTTTTATCCAGCAGAAGATTATCATCAAAATTTTTATGCCAAGAACCCTTCACAAGGTTATTGTAACTTCGCGATTCCACCTAAATTATCCAAGCTAAGAGGGAAATTTCAGGATTTAGTGAAAATAGATTAATCCAAATTTTGATATAAAAAAAAGCAACTCATTTGAGTTGCTTTTTATTTAGCTCATCGCGGAGTATTTAGTTTTCACTCACGAAAGCAATATCACTGAGTCCGGCTTCACTCGCACGTGACATCACTTGAGCCACTGTATCATAACGTGATTCTTTATCTGCACGTAATTGTACAGTTGGCTTCTGAGCTGATTGACCCGCTTCTTGAAAACGTTTCTGAAGTTCATCCAGTGTAATATTTTCCTGACCCCAAGCAATATCACCATTAGCATTGATACTAATCGTAATTGGCTTATCGGGTGGCGGCTGAATTTCAGCAGTTGTTTTTGGCAAAGTTAATGGCACTGATGGGTTGGCGACCGTCGCTGTGACAAGGAAGATGATCATCAATACCAACATAATGTCAATTAACGGAATGAGGTTCATCTCATTCATGCCACTGTCGTGGTCTTCACCCAATTGAAAAGCCATTAAGCCTGACCTCCAACATAACTTTGTGAAGTAGCTTTCACATCTACTTTTGCTTCTACAGAGTCTTGCAACAACATCGTGTCAATCAACAAGCTATGGGCTTGATCTTGTAAATCATGCGCTAAACCACGATTAAAGCGTACACAAATGTTGTAGGCCAATACCGCTGGAATAGCAACAGCCAAACCCAAACCTGTCATGATCAGTGCTTCACCCACTGGCGTTGCAACCTGAACCAGACCTGCCTGACCACTTTTGCCAACGGCCACCAAGGCATGGAAAATACCCCACACTGTCCCAAATAAACCCACAAAAGGTGCAATTGATGCAATGGTACCTAATACTGCAACGCCTTTTTCAGCATGGGATTTTTCGGCAGAAATCTGACGAAGCAAAGCTTGTTCAGCTACAGCTTTACGTTGATCAAATGGAAGATGTACAAACTTTGCTTTTAAGCTGGATAATGCTTTAGACAGTTGAGCATAAGCTTGTTGTTTTAATTGGCGTGTTCCCATCAAACGGAGGATGAAAATCGTCCAAGTTGCAATCGACATGACCAAAAGCACAAAATACAGTGTTTTGCTGACTGCATCGGCATGTTGCCAATAAACTGAAAAGTTCATACTCGAACTCCTGAAAATGTTAGCCGTTAGGATTCAATGTTAATTCAAATGGTTGTTCAGCCCGAATCGGGTAAGCCACACCATTTTCTTTATACGGTTTGAATTTTGCACTACGCACAGCGCGTAAAATCTTGTCATCCAATGCAGCAACGCCACTACTACGTGTGACACGTGCATTAGTAATCTTGCCACTCTCATCCGCCTCAATCATCACCACAACAGTACGAGTTTCACCCTGTAGATCGCGATTGGTATAAGATGGACGCGGAGAACGACTCCACTGCACACCTGAACCACCGATAGATACGTTTTTAGGAGATGGATCGCGTTGTGGTTCTGCTGCAGGTTGTGGAGCAGGTTTCGCTTTTTCAACCACTTTTTCAGTGGTTGTAGTGGTCGTCAAAGGCTTCATATCCACCTGAGGCTCCGCTTTGACCACCTCTTTTGGTGTTTCCGCCTTTTTCACCTGCTGCACTTTTTCCACTTTCTTTGGCGGTGGTGCAACTTTTTCTACAACCTTAACCTCTTTTACCTCTTTTTTAGGTTTAGGCTCTTCTTTCTTCGGTTCTGCCTTAGGCTTTGGTGGAAGAGGTGGTGGAGCCTGAATTTTTACGAAACGAACGTTTAATGGTTGTTTCTCAATAGGTCTGAGCTCAGGGCTTTTAATGTGACTTACCGCCCATAACACTCCCGCATGACCAACCACAACCGCAATAAGTGCAGTGATGATCTTCTTTTTCATCGGATGAGGAGAATTCGGAGGAGTAGAATTCAAAGTTATTGCAGGAGATTGACTCATGTGAATCTAATTACCTTATTGAAAACCAAATGTCCGTAACTATGTATCGGAACGATTTAGTTCATCGGTTCAAACAATTAAAGTAACGCAATAATAAATGAGAAGTGTTTTCATTTGCAACCATTATTTTATCAATCTGTAACTGATATAAATAAATTTATATATATTTCAATATGATAAAATCAAAGTTTGGATATAGAAAATTCCTTAAAATAAGTGTTCTATTATCGGAAACATTAATTATGTTATATCATAACATTAAACGCGCAAAAAAAAAGCATGCGCTAAGGCATACTTTTTTCGATTGCGGTTCGGCTGTTACTGGAAAACGACCGTCTTGTTCCCATCGACGATAATACGATCTTCAAGATGCCATTTTACAGCCCGGGCCAATACATTACGTTCCACATCTTGACCCAATTCTCTTAACTGTTCGACCGTAAAGTCATGGTTGACACGCTCTACATCCTGCTCAATGATTGGTCCCTGATCCAGATCAGCTGTCACATAATGTGCAGTTGCCCCAATCAATTTCACGCCTTTTTCATAGGCTTGTTTATAAGGATTGGCCCCCACAAAAGCGGGTAAAAATGAATGATGGATATTAATCACTTTCATTTCCCAATGTCGTACAAATTCCTCATCCAGAATTTGCATATAACGGGCTAATACCAACAAATCATTTCCCTGCATAAGGTCGTCAATTTTGGCATAGGCTTCACGTTTGTTTTCTTTATTAACAGGTACTACTTCAAAAGGAATACCAAAGTTTTCAACGGCTTCACGTAAATCTTCGTGATTTGACACAACTTTAGTAATCTCACACGGCAAGCCGCCACGTGCATGACGCCATAATAGCTCTAAAAGTGCATGATCCACTTTAGAAACCAAAATACCCACTTTTTTCAGTTCATTTACAAAAGCCAGTCGCCACTGCATGTTATAACGTTCAGCAACATTTGCCGCAAAAGTCTGGATCAAAGTATCTTTACGGCTTTGTAAATGCTCTAACTCAAACTCAACACGCATAAAATAGCGCCCACCCTGAGCTTCTGTCGCGTATTGATCAAGTGCGGTAATATTTGCTCCCTGATGATACAAAAAGCTCGATACAGCTTGCACGATGCCCGGCTTGTCTTCACAAGTGATGAGTAAACGTGCTGTATTGGCGGTGGTCGTGTTCATTTGATTAATATCACTTATAGGTCAATTTAAAAACAAGCCAAGTATTCTAGCGCTTTTTCCGCAGAGACAGAATAGTTTCCTTAAATGGATCAATCGCAGAAACCAAACTGACTAAAAATCACTCTACTTTTGAAGACAAGCTAGCAAAAAGTTCCGAGCTTCCAAAACTTTCCAACAAACTTTCATAAGTTTGACGGCTTTCACCCATCAAATATGGCCCTTCCAGAAAAACCATCTGACGCAAAGCCTGCCAAATCCATTTCTCTTCAAGATGACTGCAATCACTGATATGCCCAGACATGTACAGGAAATTAGTCCAGTTCGTTAATACAATCCATAAGTTGATGACCAAAGCCTCAATTTCTGAATTGGTCATTTTCATAAGACCAGCGTCAACAAAAGCCTGATAAATTTTTTGCCCCTGTTGCATCACCTTCCCGGCAAAACGAGGGTAAATCTTTTTAAAGTCATCATTACTTTCAATTAAATGATAGACATCGCGATGCAAAAAACGATAAGCCCAAAGCTGATTACTGAGTACCTGAAAATAACGAATTTTATCATTGGCATTGACTAGACGGTCATCTGGTAATGCCAGCATCTCTAGTGTTTCATGTTGGTATTGCTCCGCCAGCTCTTTAATAATTTCCTGTTTATTGCGAAAGTGATAATACAAATTACCAGGACTAATGCCCAGTTCAGCCGCAATATGATTCGTTGTGACTGAACGCTCTCCACGCTCATTAAACAATTGCAAGCTGATTTGCAAAATACGATCTTTGGTTTTGACTGTTTTACTGAGAGACATTATTTAATAACCGTATGTAAATTCAAAGAGTTAAAACGCTGACACATAAACCAGCTTGACTATTTAGAGTATTTACTCTAAAAAATATCATATAGAGCAAATTTTAGTTATGGAAGCGTGTCATGAACAGTCAAACAAAAACAATGTCGATGACTCCTCATTCATTCGATACCCAACAGTTAAAGGACTTACTGGAACATCAAAAGTTAGCATATCAACGCTACCCTGTGCCAACCGCAAAAGATCGTATTGATCGTTTAGCTCGGCTTAAACGTGTTTTAGTCAAATATCAGGATCAAATTGCAGATGCAATTAATCGTGATTATGGTAACCGTTCTATCGGTGAAACCAAAATCGGCGAGTTGCTCACCTGTATTGAACAGATTGGTTATTATAGCAAGCATTTAACCGAATGGATGAAGCCATCCAAGCGTCATGTCAGTTTGATTCATCAACCCGCCAAAGCTTGGGTTCAATATCAGCCATTGGGCGTGGTGGGAATTATTACACCGTGGAACTATCCATTGTTACTATCTGTTGGGCCACTGATTTGTGCGCTGGCTGCTGGCAATCATGCCATGATCAAAATTTCAAGCGCTTCGGCATACTTTGGTCAAGTGCTAGAAAATGCCCTTTCAGAAGCCTTCCCACAAGAACTCGTGACTGTTGTAAATGGCGGTGGTGCGATTTCAGATGCATTTAGTCATTTACCTTTCGACAAAATGATTTTTACTGGCTCAACCAACGTCGGTAAAACCGTAATGGCTGCTGCGGCTGAAAATTTGGTTCCTGTCATCTTAGAGCTCGGTGGTAAATCCCCTGCGGTTGTACATCCGTCTATGGATATGAAAGATGCTGCACAGCGCTTAGCGGTAGGTAAGCTTTGGAATGCAGGTCAAACTTGTGTAGCCCCGGATTATTTATTCTTACCTAAAGGTCGTACTGCTGAGTTTATTGAAAACTTTAAAATCATTGTGAAAGGTATGTATCCAGCTTTCCGTGATAATCAAGATTACACCTCTATTATCAATGATAAACAATACAATCGCTTACAAGGTTATTTAGAAGATGCCCGCTCACAAGGCGCCCGTATTATTGAACTCAATCCAGCTCAAGAACAGTTGGATGATATCCGTAAAATTGCACCCACATTACTAACAGGTGTGACCACAGAAATGGAAATTATGAAGAATGAGATCTTCGGTCCAATTCTTCCAATCTTTGAATATGATCAAATTGAAGATGTCATTGAGTTTATTAATCGCCGTCCACGTCCACTTGCGTTATACTACTTCGACTTTGATCAAGCACGTGCCGAGTATCTTGCTGAACGCACACATTCGGGACATTTTGGTCAAAATACCGTATTAACCCATGTTGCACAGGATGACCTTCCATTTGGGGGCGTTGGTGCTTCAGGAATGGGTAAATATCACGGGCCTGAAGGTTTTTTCAATCTATCGCATGAACGTTCCATGATGTCAAATCCTAAGCTATATAGCTTAAAATACATCCTGCCACCATTTAATAAGCCGATTCATCGATTGCTTTATAAAACACTTCTACGCTAGGGTGATCAAGGCATGATCTATCACACCGAATCATGCCGTGTTTTTACCAAATTCGCTTGTCTTTTAATCGTATTTTTGGTATAAAACGCCCCTTGAATAAATTCAATCCGTTTATTTGTATGACTGGCCACAGATTTGCTGTTGGCTAAATCAATGGAGTTCCACCATGTCTAAGGTTTGCCAAGTTACCGGCAAGCGTCCAGTCGTTGGTAACAACGTCTCACACGCCAACAACAAAACCAAGCGCCGGTTCGAGCCGAACCTGCATCACCACCGTTTTTGGTTAGAAAGCGAAAAACGTTTTGTACGTCTTCGTTTAACCACTAAAGGTATGCGTATTATCGACAAATTGGGCATTGAAAAGGTTGTTGCTGATCTTCGTGCTCAAGGTCAAAAGATCTAAGGAGTCCTTGCAATGCGTGACAAGATTCGCCTAGTTTCTTCTGCTGGTACTGGTTATTTCTACACTACCACGAAGAACAAACGTACTATGCCGGAAAAAATGGAAATCAAAAAATTTGATCCAAAAATCCGTCAACACGTCATTTTCAAAGAAGCTAAAATCAAATAATTTTAGATTCTTAAAAAAACGGCTTCAGTTGAAGTCGTTTTTTTTTGCATTTTTTTTACTCAGCTTGTTAAACTTTTCATAATTTTAATATTGGCATTTTTTATGCTTAATGATTAAACCCAATCACTTAAAGGAGTGTTGAGTGCCACATGACGTAGATTTGATTATTTTACTGGCAGTTGGGTTCGGTATAGCCCTCATATTTGGCTATATTGCCGCACGTCTACGCCTACCTCCGCTAATCGGTTATCTTATTGCGGGCATTATTATTAGCCCCAATACACCGGGTGTTGTTGCAGATATGCAATTGGCCAATCAGCTTGCTGAACTTGGTGTCATGTTCCTGATGTTTGGCGTGGGAATGCATTTTTCCCTGAGTGATTTACTTCAAGTACGCCGCATTGCCCTGCCAGGTGCAATTTTACAGATCGCTGTGGCGACCTTGCTTGGAGTTGGAGTTTCAATGTGGTGGGGCTGGAGTTTTGGTTCAGCACTAGTCTTTGGTTTAAGCCTTTCCTGTGCCAGTACTGTGGTCTTACTCAAAGCTTTAGGTGATCGTGGTTTATTAGATTCAGTCAATGGTAAAATTGCAGTAGGCTGGTTGTTGGTCGAAGATCTGGTCATGGTATTGGTGCTGGTTTTGCTTCCTGCTACCGCAGTATTACTTGGTGGAAAAGCATTAGCACATACCACAACTGATCATAATATCTGGATTACCTTAGGCATTACCCTACTAAAGGTTGCGGGTTTTATTGCCTTTATGCTGATTATTGGTAAACGTCTTGTACCAATGATCATGCAATTCGTAGCACGTCTAGGATCACGTGAATTATTTACTCTTACTGTCGTTGCTGCTGCTGTTTCAATTGCCTATGGTTCATATGCCATTTTTGGTGTTTCCATGGCACTAGGTGCTTTCTTTGCAGGCATGGTCGTGAAGGAATCGGACTTTAGCCATCGTGCAGAAGAAGAAACTCTGCCGTTACGTGAAATTTTTTCGATTTTGTTTTTCGTTTCAGTCGGCATGCTATTTGACCCGCATATTCTGGTTGAGCAGCCTTTACATATTTTGGCAGTGATCGCGATTATTATGATCGGAAAAACCTTGGCTGCCATGGCACTAGTTTTATTCTTCCGTTATCCCATTAATACGGCTCTCACTGTAGGTGCCAGTTTGGCACAAATTGGCGAGTTTTCTTTTATCTTAGCAACACTAGGTGTGTCCCTAGGACTATTGACCTTAGATGCACAAAATCTAATTTTAGCAGGTGCGTTATTTTCCATTACCCTCAATTCATTTGTCTTTTCAGCAATTGAACCTCTTCAGCGTTGGATCCGTGAACGTTCACATTTAGCACGTTTGCTGGAACGTAGTGGTGATCCATTGGCAATGTTGCCAGATGAAGTCGACCAAGACTACTTACGTGATCAAGTGGTCATGGTGGGTTATGGTGAGGTTGGACGACGAATTGCCAAGACCTTGATGGAACAAGATATCCGTGTGGTTATTGCAGAAGAAAATCGTGAGATTGTCGAAAATCTGCGTAAGAAAGGCATTCCAGCTGTTAGTGGTGAAGCCACCGAGCCAAGTGTACTGATTCAGGCACATATCATGCATGCGCGGTTATTGGTGTTGTCACCGATGGATATTATTGATATTCATCGTATTGTTGATATTGCCAAACAGCTTAATCCACGCATCGAAGTACTTTGCTGTGCTGAAAGTCATGAAGAAGCTGAAGTCATTCGTCAGGATAATGTCGGTTTAGTGTTTTATGCTAAAGAGGAAATGGCGAAGAATATGAGTCAACATATTTTGCATCAGATTGAAGTGGCGCATCATCCAATAACAAATGGCCATTAAAATCTAATCAAGAAAACAATAAAAAAAAGCGTACTCAGGGTACGCTTTTTTTAGCTTAGATGTTGTGGTTGCTCATCTAACACTTCAGCCTGCCATTGATTCATCTGCTTTTCCAGCAAACCAAATAATGCAGCTTGAATCATATGTTGGGCGACCATTGGGGTTTGATCTCCAAGAAGTGCTTTGACTTCATCATTAAACTGGATTTTTACCAAAGGTTCTTGTTCTGAATCAGCATTTCGCAGTGCCAACTCACCACCTTCAAGTTGAACCAGTTCCAGAATGGCTTCCTGGCTACCAAATAATTCTTTCAACTGTTGAATAGACATAAATCCTCCATGTTCAACATGGTGGCAAAGAGCAACTGCACTTTGCACTGTATGAGATTTATATATAGGAACTCTTGTAGCAGATTTCAAGTTCTCTATAGGAATTGGAGTTAAAATTCGACCATTTCGTTACGAAAGCCATCAATCAAATGGCTTAATTCACGATGCCATTCACGTAGGATCTTGACATCGGGTAACCACGACTGGGGGCCTTGTGTAACCTTAATAATAAGATGAGAAGACGTTTCTTCTTCAGGCGTTGGCTCAGTAGGTTCTGGGGCATATTGACACATACGATATGCACGTTTAAGTTCAGCAATAAAACCGTCTTTAGCTAATTGTTGTAAAACAATCACCTCAGGTGAAACTTGCCCTTTCTCAGCCATTTTATCTTCAATCGATTTAAGTGTCGGTTGCAGATCTGTTAAGCGGTAATAACGTACCAATTCCTGTAAAAAAGCCAGAACCGCACCATGCAAATGAAATACTGCGGTTTCCCGATAAGCCTGTACCTGCTGTACATGTTCAATTTGCTCCGCCTGTTGGCACGCCAAACGCGCAAAATACAACTTTTGATTAGTACGATCGGCATGATAACGAGCAACACGGGACATGATTTTTCCTTAAATGAACTCAAAGAATACTATGACATTAGCTTAACTGGATATGGGGTGACTAAACAACTTTTTCAAATTTATCCCCCTCATTTTAAACAACAATAATCGTTGCAATATAATCAATTTTCAGCCGCTTTCACCCGAATACCGTAGCCTTTCATTTTAAATGTATTTAAACCTTTGATCGCTTTAATTGCCTCACGTGCATGTGGCATTTCTACGAAGCCAAAGCCCTTGGATTTACCTGTGGCTGTATCCATAACCAATACACAGGACTCCACCTGTCCAAAAGGCTGAAACAACTCGAGTAAGTCCTGTTCAGTAATGGAACGTTCGAGATTACGGACTAGGATTTTCATGATTTAACCTTTTATACAGCGTGAAATACGCATTTAACATTTAAATATCAGACACAGTTTAATCGAGATCGATTCCAAAACTAAATCGTTTCTGTCGAACTTGTGTTTTTTGTGGAAATCTGGGCACCATTTGATGAATTTCTGTCTCTACTAATGCTTGCGGCAAATCATTAAGAAAATAGCTTTCGATTTTACGGCCCTGTTCATCATATTGATCCTGCGCCCAAGTATTATAATTTTGCTTGGTGATAATCAACTCATTTTCAGCACGAGTCAATGCAACATAGAGTACACGTCGTTCCTCTTCTACTTCATCAAAATCGCCCTGCGCGCGGGCGTGTGGATAAGAATTAGGGGAAACATGTGGCACATAACAAACTTTTTGTTCAGCCCCTTTGGCAGAGTGAATCGTGATTAGCGTGACTAGATCCTGATCACCTGATCGCTCAATTTCCGAAACAGAAATTGGTTCAAGCACATACTCTTCTAAAAACTCGGATAATGCACCATGTTTACGACCCAATTGCTTGACCAGATCAAAATCCTTGACCCGTCGTGACCAGTCCTGTGTTTTATAATTTTGCTCTAATTGTTCCGACAAAGCTTCTAGTGCTAAAGCAATTGAAGCTTCAACATGCTGCTGCAATACATCAAGCTGTTTTAAAATTAAAATCGCTTGGGTTGCTACTTTACCGTGGCGCTCGAGACGTTCACAACGCGCCTCGATATCTGGTAAAGCAATCAACTCGTGTGCCAGTTTACTTGCGCCTACATCGCCTACTCCATTCCAGAGAGTTAAGAATCGCATCCATGCAATATCATCCTGTGGGTTAATGACCACTCGCAACATACTCAGTACATCTTTCACATGGGCAGATTCGAGTAACTTCACCCCCCCAATAAAACGATAGGGAATATTGCTTGAGATAAAAGCACCCTCTAGATAACGTGCCGAAAATCCAGAGCGAACCAATAGCATGTGCTCACTCCAGTTCGCCCCCTGTTGCTGACGTGCCATCAAATCCTGAGCAATCCAATTGGCTTCTTCAAATTCATTATTGAAAATATGCAATTGAGGTTGTAAACCTTGTCCCCGATGAGCTTTAAGCTGCTTATTATATTGAATGGGACTATGGGCCAAAAGCCAGTTAGAAATATCCAGAATTTCCTGTGTAGAACGATAATTCTCTTCAAGAGTCAGCACTTTGGCATCTGGAATTCGTTCCTTGAAATGATGAATATTCTCAAAATCGGCGCCCCGAAATCCATAAATTGATTGGGCATCATCTCCGACACAGAACAGGCTAACATGCTCAATTAAAGGCTGCAAAATTGCCCATTGCAGTGGGTTTGTATCCTGCATTTCATCCACCAAAAGCACTTTACAAAATTTAGTCACCCAATGCACCAGCTCAGGCGAATTTTGCAAATTGACAGCAACAATGGCCAAAATATCGTCATAATCCAGAAAATGGCGTTCCTGTTTCCGAGCTTCATAGGTTTGCATAAGTTCAGCAATCTGAGCTTTATATTGCATTGCATCGGGCAATTGTTTGATCAAGGCATCGGATAATTTTGACTGCGTATTACGCGCATAAGAATACACATCACAAAGCTGGGCAGCTTTGGGCAAAACATTGTCTTTATCTTTACCGCGCAATAATCGGAACATCAACATTTGATCATCCCGATCAATAATCGTGAACTGTCCAAGACCAAAGGCTTGAGGATTGCGACGCAATAAATACATGCAGAAAGTGTGAAATGTTGAAGCGCGCAAACCTTTTGCAGGGGCTCCCAAATGTTGCTCAACCCGAGTCACGATTTCACTGGCAGCACGACGCGTAAATGTCAAAATCTGAATCTGATCAGCTAAAGTCCCTGTATGAATTAAATAAGCAGCACGTGCAACGATGGTTTTAGTTTTACCACAGCCAGCGCCTGCCAATACCAGACAATGCTGTGCATCCGTCGTAGCAGCATGATGTTGCTGTGGATTTAATTCACCAATTAACTGCTCAAAACTCATAAGGCCAAATATATAAGGGAATAGACGTTAGTGTAGCAGAGTCTATTCCCTTACAGTTAAATCTGAATTTTACCTTGTTCTGATAAAATTTAAGATGCCGTTGAGGAACTATTTGGTAAATGCTTGATAGCAGAGGCTAGAGTCAAATAATTCACACCCTGAAATAGGATATCCACTGCCAGAAATAGGCCAAGTACCCAAAATGGCGCATCGGGAGACATCAAAATTAGTATACCCGTGATAAAAGTCAGAATTCCTGAAAATAATGTCCAGCCCCAGCCCGGAATCGGCTTTAAAATAAAGGCATTTACAGTACGAAAAATGCCTGCAATAACCAGAAAAATGGCCAAAAGATTGGTCAGCACGATCGCCGTAGTAATCGGAGTTTTAAATGCATAATAGCCTGCCAATAAATAGAGTATCCCAAACAACGCCCATAGCCAGCGACTGCCTCCCTCAAAAAATTTAAAAGCAGCAATAAGATGCAATACGCCCCCCACCATCATCAAGGCACCAAAAACTAAAATCACTGAATAGGTGGCGATAGAAAGAGAACCCAGCAAAATAATGCCAAAAATGACCAATAAAATGCCAAATAACAGATACCATTTTCGCTGTTGATGTAGCTCATTTCTTATTAAGTCATTGCCCACTGTTTTCATAATTAGTCTCGTTATAATGAACACTGGTTTATATTGAGCAAATTATGTGCATATGTCTGTATAAAAACTGCGTCCGAATAACCTTTTATTTTGTGGATATGGCTGAACTTATCCACAGACGCTCCAACATGTGCTTTCGATCAGGGTTTAATGCAGATACTGAACCTGATTACGACCCTGAGATTTCGCGACATAAAGTAATTCATCTGCCGATTTTAAAAATGTCATTGCATCCAAATAAGACTGCCCCGTATCCAGTGTGTTGACGCCAATACTCACCGTCACTTTGGAGAAAATATTTTCTGCTTTACTTGGAATATTGAGTTCAAAAATCAGACAGCGACATTTTTCTGCCATTTGAATAGCATCCTGTAAACCGGTTTCAGGCAAAAGCACCACAAATTCTTCTCCACCAAAACGTGCTACAAAATCAGAGGCACGGCTGAACATATCTCTCAACTGCGCAGCAATGGTCATCAAACATACATCTCCCTGCAAATGGCCATAGCGATCATTGTAATCTTTAAAAAAATCGACATCGATAAACAATACTGATAAGGGACGTTGATAACGCAATGAGCGATTAAATTCATATTCAATACGTTCACTCAAAGCTTTATGATTTGCAACACCTGTCAATGAATCCAGTAATAATAATTCCTGGTTTTTTTGATTAAGTGATTCCAACTCTAATTCCAGTTTTTTGCGTTCTGAAATATCGAACATAAAACCTGTAATGGCGACCGTTTCTCCTTGTTCTATTTGTGCATAGACCACATCACGAATCCAGATGTAATCACCATTTGGTCGTAAGGCCCGATAATCAGCCTCATGGTCAGTACCTAAATTGGATAAATTTACACAATAAGACACCGTTTTTTCGCGGTCTTCTTCATGAATACGATCAATCCAGTCTTGTGCTGTTTTCCAACTTTCCTGTGGCCATCCCAACACTGATTCAATTTGAGGGCCAATATAACTAAACTCTTTGGTTCGCCAGTCAATTTTCCACGGAATAGCGCGTGTAGATTCCAGTAGCGTTTTATAAAATTGATAATCTTGACAATCGATCATATCTGCCCCCGATGTCTGTTTTAATACTATGAATAATTGATGAAGTCGTATGGCGGTTTATATTGTTTTTAAATGTGATTTAAATCACGTTTAACTTATATGTTTAAATTAGCAGTCTTCACTCGAAAAAGTCAATATCTATTTAAAAACATCAATTTATATACAAATAAAATGAAAAATAATGTTTTTAATCTTTTAATTCAGCAAAGACTTTAATTTATTTTGCCCAACCTATTTCCTGCGCGGTTAAGGTATTTATTATGGTTTGGTTTAAGTATTCTGGCATTTTATTTTCATGATCTGAAACAGGAATTTTCCCTGCCATCAATTCCGCCTGTTTTTGTGGATAACGGGGTTGTTGCTCAGGACTGGCATAACCAATCGGATAGAGCGGCTGACCTGTATGTAAGTCATATTTATCTGTAGCACCAAAAGCATGCAATAATTCATGCGTCAGCACAATATTATTCTGTGAATTTTGCTTGTTTGAGGCAAATAAATTTACCGATCCAATTCGACCCTTTTCTAAAGCAGTGGAATGTTTAAGCTCATTTACATAGTGAGGATCATAATAATTTAAATATAAAGTCACAGACGCTGAATGATCTTCTGATTGACGCTGTTGCCAGGCATAAAACCGAAATTTAAGACTCCACCACATGACTTTTAAAATGGAAGGATCAGTAGGGACTTTGGGGGGGGTTATCTAACGACCGTCCAAGTTTGATAATGACCGCTATCGGTTGCCTATAAGCCGCAGACTGTTGTTCTAAATATGTTTTTACTTCCTCAAACTGTGAAAGTTGTAAATGTTGAATATACTGCCCTGTGGAGAGTTGGCCATCTGCATTAATCGGATGTAACAGCACCACAATAGGTCGATTCCAGTTTTGATTTTGGTCACGCCAATTGTTGACAAGCACCACCAATAGAATCAGCAATAAGATAGAGATACGAATCTTTTTCCACATTTTGCCGTTCCTCTCAATAGTTGCCATAGAATGAAAAATGCGAGCTATGCTCGCATTTTTACTCTATTAAACTTCAGCCCACTTGCCATTTTGATAAACCAAACTCCATTTTGTTTGTTTACCTTCAGCTGTTTCAGAACCAATATACTGTGACTGATTTTTACGGCTAAACTTGATCAGAGTCGGATTACCCTCTGGATCAACATCAGGAGCCTGAAGCAAATACTGATACTTTGGATCGAGTTGATCTGCGACAGTACGAAGTTCTGCGACTTTCGGCGCACGAGTTTCGCGAATTTTCGGAAACTTACTGGCGGCCAAAAATAAACCCGCTGCACCATCACGTAATACAAAATAGTCGTCATGTTTGGTAGAACGTAAGTGTTCCATTTTAATTGGATCAACACGCGGTGGCGCAGGTTGTCCATTTTTCAGAACTTTACGGGTATTGTCACAACTGGTACAAGCAAAGTAAGGCCCAAAACGGCCCGTTTTCAATTGCATTTCACCATCGCATTTGTCACATGGGATAGTAGGGCCATCGTAACCCTTGATCTTAAACTCGCCTTCTTCGACCTCATAGCCATCACAGTCAGGGTTATTACCACAGACATGTAATTTGCGACCACCATCAATCACATAGCTGTCCATTGCAGTACCACATTTTGAACAACGATGTTTCGCCATCAAATCTGCTGTTTCTGCTGAATCATCATCAGAAAAAGCCGCCAAAGATTCGACTGGAGTAAGGTTCAATGTTCCTTTGCAACGCTCTTTTGGTGGCAAGTTATACCCAGAACAACCTAAAAATACACCTGTAGTACCTGTACGAATCTGCATTGGACGGCCACACAACTGACATGCCACATCTGGCACTTCAATAGGTTGATTTCGACGCATGCCCTCAGCACTGGCGGCAGTATTCAAACGATTTTTAAAATCACCATAGAAACTGTCCAGCAATTCTTTCCAGTTACGATCACCTGTGGCCACTCGGTCTAATTGACCTTCCAAATCAGCCGTAAAAGCATAATTCATCAGGTTATTAAAACTTTCATCCAGACGATCGGTAACAATTTCTCCCATCTTCTCTGCAAATAAACGCCGATTTTCCAGTTTCACGTAACCGCGATCTTGAATCGTAGAAATAATAGCGGCATAGGTAGACGGACGACCAATCCCACGTTTTTCCAGTTCTTTAACTAATGAGGCTTCAGTAAAACGTGCAGGAGGTTTGGTAAAATGTTGACTTGGGTCAAGTTTTTCTAGTTTAAGGAGCTCACCTACTTTCACAGCAGGTAATAAGACATCATCATCTGATTTGTTAGCACCACGCACTTTGGTGAAACCATCAAATACCAAGGTACGACCTTTAGCACGTAACTCCACATTGTTGGCTTCAACAGTAAGCGTAGAGGATAAATATTCCGCAGGCGTCATTTGACATGCAACAAACTGACGCCAAATTAAGTCGTATAAGCGCTGTGCATCACGTTCCATGCCCGCAAGCTGATCACCAGTCAGTGCTACATTCGACGGACGAATCGCTTCATGCGCTTCTTGCGCACCTGCTTTATTTCCATAACGATTTGGTTTGGCAGGCACATATTTATGACCATAATTTTGCTGAATATGATCACGAACCATATTGACCGCATCATCACTTAAAAAAGTGGAGTCGGTACGCATATAGGTAATAAAACCGCCTTCATATAAACGCTGTGCTAACATCATGGTTTTTTTCACAGAAAAACCAAGACGTGTACTTGCCGCCTGTTGTAAAGTCGAAGTAATGTACGGCGCACTTGGATTGACCTTGGTAGGCTTATCCTCACGTTGTGCGACTTTATATTCTGCATCTTTAAGAATATTCAGGACCGCATCAGTTTCGTCTTTATTACGCAGCTTTAAGGTTTTACCCGCTTGCTTAAATGCTTCCAGACGAATGTCTTCTTTTTTAGAGCGGGTATCTGCAAAAATCTGCCAATATTCTTCTGGAATAAAAGCACGAATCTCACGTTCACGCTCAACAACTAGCTTAACAGCTACCGATTGAACTCGTCCTGCGGATAAACCACGCGCAATTTTTTCCCAAAGTAGAGGCGAAATCATAAAGCCCACAACACGATCAAGAAAACGACGTGCCTGTTGTGCATTAACCTTATTCGTATCTAAACGCGCAGGATGCTTAAAAGCCTCCTGAATTGCATTTTTGGTAATTTCATTAAATACCACACGTTGATAGCGACTCTCGTCCCCGCCAATCACTTCTTTTAAATGCCAAGCAATTGCTTCTCCTTCGCGGTCCAAGTCCGTTGCGAGATAAACTTCATCCACCTGAGAAGCCAGTTTTTTAAGCTCTGCAACGACATGTTCCTTGCCTGGTAACACTTCATAGTGTGCTTTCCAGTCATGTTCAGGATCTACACCCATACGGTTAATGAGCGCCGTTTGCGCTTTTTGCTCTTTTTCTTCGGCACTCAATTTGGCACGGGTTGCTGGTTTCCTTTCACTAGATTTAGCTGAACCACCTGTTGGTAAATCACGCACGTGACCTACTGAAGACTTTACAATATATTGTGAGCCTAAATATTTGTTGATGGTTTTCGCTTTTGCAGGCGACTCCACAATCACTAAGGCACGTTTGTTTGCAGCAGACTCTGAAGTTGCTGAAGTGCTTTTTTTGTTTGTGGATCGAGGGGCATTCGCCATAATAAACCGTTATTCCTGTTGATAAATAAAGAGTTAGACAGTAGCAAGCTTTAGTAAATATGCTTTCATGTCTTCAAGTTGTGTTGCTTTGAGATCCATTTCTTCATCCCAATACAAACCCACACAGTTTGCCTGCATATCAATAGCATAAATCCCTTTTAATGCAATGGGAGAATCATTAAATTTCTGATTACCCTCAATAACATTCAACTGACCATCTGCCACGCGAGCTCGCATTAAAGGAAGTCGTGCCTCTGGAATCAATACACTATAATAGGCGACCATACTGGCACGATTCTCGGTTGCTTTTGGAATTTTTGTCCATTCAGGTGCAACGACCAAGCGAGGATGCAAACCCATTTTACGTGCTTTGTCTCGCATCAATCCCAAAGCTTTTTCGCGTGGACTGATACGCAAGCCAAAAATTGAGCCTAAAACAAAAACGACGATAATGATCGCCACCCATAAACCTAAATGTTCCATACCTAACCCTGTCGTGTTCTATTATTAGATTTGCATAAGCACAACATAAAACGCAAGTTTTTCATTATTAATGGTGCTTTTATTCTCTAAAATCAATGAATCACCATTTGCGCCGTATAATGTAACTGGTCGTCATCGAGTTGAATATAGCCTTTATCCAGTAATGATTTCATGAGCATTTGAATATCAGCTTTAGGAAACCAATCGTGTAAGCAATCCCTTAAACTAAAAATATCTTTGGGCCGATTGTGTTGAAGTTCATCAAGTTTTTGTAACACCTGCCATTGCAATTCATCCAGTTCAGGGGGAAATGGGCCATCTGTAACAGGTTGCTGTTGTTGTAAAAATTGCATGATGGTATCGACATCGCCCACTACAACTTGTGGCATTGCTACAGCAGATTTTTTTCCTATTGTGGCTGTTTGAACGATTTCATTAGAAGACCTCGGCTCACGCTTTTCATGCTGATTTAAATCAAGATTGATCCATTGTTTTAAAATTTTCTTACGGAAACTCAATTGTGAAGTATCACGTCTAATAATTTTTAAATTGATCAACATGGCAACCATCTGTGAAACTTGTTCGCCTGAAATTTTCAAACTATTGCCAATAGAGTTTTGTAAGCCGTCAAGGGTTGCTGGCAAACCTTTCATGGTTGCTAGAGCATCACAATATTTTTTGATCTGTTGCAATATGGGCTGAGCCTGAAAACTTGCGAATGTCGGTAAACAATATTCGGATTCAATTTTGTTGTGCTTGTTCACGCGATGCAGATGAACTTGACGACCTGAATTTTGCAATATTTCAATAAATAACTGAATCTCTTTATTTTTTGAAATTAATTCAATTTCAATATTTTCTTCTGTGAGTGCCAACAATTGTCCAGCAATCATGGCATATTCAAATTCTTTTCTGGAAATCACGGGTACATCCAGAATTATGACCACGCCTGAAGTGATCCAGCCCGCAAGCTCAGTCACATCTTCTAGAGCATAGTCAAATTGACCAGTTAAATTAAATAGGTAAACCAACTGATCATTTTCAACATAAGTGCGTAGCGTTTTAGCGTGCAGTGGATTTCTTTCAAGATCAATTAAAACAACATTTTTCATGGTGCAAATCACTTTGGTTCAACATTTAATGAAAACGAAATACAAATTAGTAATGGGGTGGTTTGTTACTTAAAGGGTCAAACGGTGCAATACCCTCTGACAAATCAGTTGCCTCAACCCGTTGATACAATAATTGCATTTGTTTTTTTAAATCAACAATTTCCTTAGATTGAAACGCCAACTGAGTATTTAATTGTTCAACTAAATCATCTAAAAATGCAATTCGGACTTGCAAATCTTCAATGGGTGCGGAAAATGACGCATGATCATCATAATCTGTTGGTTTAGTCATTTAACTCTCCTCATTTGGGATTTTGGAAAACATTATGGCCTATATTACTTTAAGGGATGTCCAACTGGCATTTGGTGGACCCGCCCTCCTCGACGGCGCGAACTTTGTATTGGAGCGTGGCGAACGAGTGTGTTTGATCGGCCGTAATGGTGAAGGCAAGTCTACTTTACTTAAGTTAATTGAGGGAAGTTTATTGCCCGATCGTGGCGAAGTTTCTATTCAAAATGGCTTAACCGTGTCCATGCTCGCGCAGGATGTTCCAATGGATTCGGGTAAAGTTGCCGATATCGTCGCCGATGGCGCAGGTGAAGCTGCAACAGTGCTTAAAGAATACCATGAAGCCAGTGATGCATGTGTACTCGGCAATATGGAAGCCTGTGACCGTATGGGCCATTTACAGCATAAACTTGATCAACTTGATGGCTGGGCATTGGAAAACAAGGTCAATACCATCTTAGGAAAAATGGGACTGGATCCCAATGCAGACCTTGCTGATTTGTCTGGCGGACGTAAACGCCGTGTATTGCTAGCACGTGCCCTGTTAACCCAACCAGATATTTTACTTCTTGATGAACCAACTAACCATTTGGATGTTGAAAGTATCGAATGGTTAGAAAAATTCTTACTTGAACAAAATAATTTAACGTTATTATTTATCTCGCATGACCGCTCATTTGTTGATCGTCTTGCAACTCGTATCGTAGAACTGGATCGAGGCATCTTGCGTAGTTATGAAGGTAATTATTCACGTTATCTTGATTTAAAAGCGCAACAGCTTGAAGCAGAAGAAAAGCAAAATGCTTTGTTTGAGAAAAAACTGGCTGAAGAAGAAGCATGGATTCGTCAGGGCATCAAAGCACGCCGTACTCGTAATGAAGGACGAGTTCGTGCTTTAAAAACCTTACGTGAAGAATCTAAAGCACGTCGCTTTCAGCAAGGCAAAGTTAATATGGGTGTGCAGGATGCGCAACGCTCTGGCAAACTGGTCTTTGATATTGAACATTTAAGTGTGAGCTATGGTGATCAGCCTCTAATCCATGACTTTTCTGCGGTGGTATTGCGCGGTGACCGTATTGGTTTGGTCGGCGATAATGGTGTCGGTAAAACCACGCTCATTAAAGCCATTTTAGGTGACATTGCCCATGAAGGAACGGTCAAAACGGGAACTCAGCTAGAAGTGGCTTATTTCGACCAATTGCGCAATCAATTGGATCTGGAAAAATCAGTGATGGCCAATGTTTCCGAAGGTTCAGACTTTGTCGATGTAAATGGTCAGCGCCGTCATATTTATAGTTATTTGCAAGATTTCCTGTTTTCACCTGAGCGCTCACGTACTCCAGTTAAAGCACTTTCTGGCGGTGAACGCAATCGTGTATTACTTGCTAAACTCTTGCTCAAACCATCGAACTTGATCGTAATGGATGAACCCACCAACGATCTGGATATGGTCACTTTAGAATTACTCGAAGAAATGCTGGCTGACTATAAAGGCACCTTACTGTTAATTAGCCATGACCGTGCTTTCATGGATAATGTCGTGACCTCAACGTGGGTATTCGATGGCAAAGGTGGCATTGAAGAATATGTCGGTGGTTATCAGGACTACCTACTCCAGCGCCCAAATCAGACTGTGGTTGATCAAAAATCTGAGGTAAAAAAGGCTCAAGCAAAAGCCGAAGCTGCAAACTCAGTTGCTCCTGCAAAAAAAGTAAAACTCAGCTACAAAGACCAGCGTGAACTTGAACAACTGCCTTCTGAAATGGAAAAACTGGAAACAGAACAAGCAGATCTTTCAAACAAACTGGCCGATGGTTCATGGTTCATCAAAGATGCGGCGGCGGCGACTCAAGCCAGTCAGCGTCTGGCTGAAATTGAAGAACTTTTACTTGAAAAATTGGAACGTTGGGACGAACTAGAAAATTTAAGTAAAGGAATTTAATCCTTCCCTTGAAAACCTCCCATGTCTTAACATTGGGAGGTTTTGCTCATTTATTTAAAAATAATATTTGCAGGCTTGTTCTCTTCAATCTATAACTATCAAATTATTTACAAGTATAAAGCGTGAGTAAAATAAACATGCTAAGCCTTTCTCAAACGATCGCTTTTGCCTTGATCAGTCTGGCTATGGTACTAACGCCTGGCCCTAATATGATTTATTTAATCTCACGTTCAATTTGTCAGGGAAAAACTGCGGGCTTTATTTCGCTTGCTGGTGTTGCACTTGGTTTTGTATTTTATATGTTATGCGCTTCACTCGGCATCACGGCGCTGATTGTTGCTGTGCCTTATGCTTATGACACGATTCGCATCGCTGGCGCACTTTATTTGTTCTGGTTAGCATGGAAAGCGTTGAAACCCAATGCTGCACCGATTTTTGACATCAAAGATTTATCAATTGATTCTCCAGTCAAATTATTTGTAATGGGTTTCGTCACCAACTTACTGAATCCTAAAATTGCCATCATGTATTTATCATTATTGCCGCAGTTTATTCATCCACACCAAGGCAGTATTCTGTTTCAGTCTATTCAGCTCGGGATGATCCAGATTTTTGTCAGTGTTACTGTGAATGCTCTCATCGTTTTTTCAGCAGGGACCATTGCGCTTTTCTTACAAAGGAAACCGCTTTGGGCACAGTTACAAAGGTGGTTGATGGGAACAGTTCTAGCCTCGCTTGCTGTGCGTATCCTTCTAGAGCAGCGGCGTTAATAGGAAACTCACTCTACGATATTTTCTCCAATACCTTATAAGTTAAAAAATAAGTTCATGTTACACTGCTGTCATATTAAATTACTTTTTTCACTCCTAAAGAAGCATGAGTCAGCAACACACTTATACGCCCGGTGAATTTCAGTGGTCTTTTCTATTGCCCAAGTATTGGGGCATCTGGGTTACAATTGTTTTTTTAATGCTATTGGCGATTTTGCCTTGGGCGATTCAATGGCGTCTGGCACATGCTATGGGAAATCTGGCATGGAAATACTTAAAATCCAGACGTAAAACTACGATTCGAAATCTGGAAGTCTGTTTTCCAGAATGGTCTCCACAAGAAGTTGAACAGCACGCCAGACAAGTGTTTGTCGACATGATGGTCGGCGTGTTTGAAACACTCAATGCTTGGTACTCACCGCAGTGGTTTAAAGGCCGTTCTAGTATTGAAGGTCTTGAACATATCACCCATGCAAAAGCCAACGGTCAGGGGATTTTATTGCTCGGCACTCATAGCACCTTGCTAGATGCTGGGGGGTATATCTGCTCCCAATATTTTGAACCCGATGTGGTTTATCGACCACAAAATAACCCCCTACTCGATATGTTGATTTACCGTTGTCGTGCCACGATTTATAAGCATCAGATTGATCATGATGATATGCGTGGACTGATTCGTAAACTAAAAGATACCGATGCCATTTGGTACAGCCCCGATCAGGATTTTGGGCTCAAACAAGGAGTGATGGCACCTTTTTTTGGTATCCCCGCTGCGACAGTAACCGCACATCGGCGTTTGCTAAAAATTTCGAAAGCAGCAGCAGTCCCTTTGTATTTTTATCGTCACGGCGATATTCGTAATCCCCAATATCATGTTTTAATTGAACCAGCAGTTGAAAATATGCCGAGTGATGATGAAATTGATGATGCAACGCGAGTAAATAAAATTATTGAAAATCAACTGCGTATTGCGCCAACTCAATATATGTGGTTTCATCGCCGCTTTAAAACTCGTCCAGATGGTTACGAGAACATTTATTAATATTCCAGAATGAAAACAGTTGAGATCTGAGCATGAAAGTGATGCAGCTTCTTCCCGAACTGAACAGTGGTGGCGTTGAACGTGGCACACTTGAAATTGCACGTGCTCTGGTTGCAGGAGGTCATCAATCTCTGGTGATATCCAATGGTGGACGCCTAGTTGCACAGTTAGAAGCTGAAGGCTCTACTCACCGACAATTGGCAATTCATAAAAAATCATTATCCAGTCTTTGGCAAATTCGGCCATTACGTAAAATAATTGAGCAATATCAGCCAGATATTGTACATGTGCGTTCACGCGTCCCCGCATGGTTGACACACTTTGCATTACGCGGCATTCCGGTAGAGAAGCGCCCACATCTCATTAGCACCGTACATGGTTTTTATTCGGTCAACCGCTATAGTGCGATTATGACCCAAGCCGAAAAAGTGATTGCAGTCTCAGACAGTGTGGTCAAATATATTACCGACCATTATAAAAACTGTCCCGCAAAAGATATTGTTCGCATCTATCGTGGCATTGATCCCAAAGCCTTTCCGCATGGTTATCAGCCTTCTGGTCAATGGATCAATCATCAATATACGTTATTTCCACAACTGGAAAATAAGTTTTTGATTTGCTTACCAGGACGAATTACACGGCTCAAAGGACATGAAACCCTGATTGAGTTGATTGAACGATTACAAGCAGATTATCCAGATGTACACGCCATTGTGGTGGGTGGCGCAGATCCCAAAAAGAAAGCCTATCTAGATGAACTTGAAGCAACGATTCAAAATCGTGGACTACGCAATAAAATTACCTTTGTGGGGCACACATCAGAAATTCGTGAATGGCTAGCATTAAGTCATATTGTGCTGTCTCTATCCAATCAGGCTGAAACATTTGGGCGGACTGCACTTGAAGCATTATCAGTTGGAACGCCTGTCATTGGCTGGAATAGAGGTGGTGTTGCTGAAATTTTATCAAACCTCTATCCGCAAGGCTTGATCGAGGTAGATGATCGTGAAGCTTTATTTGATGCCGTTAAACAGCATATTAATCATCCACAACATGTTGAACCTGTAACTAAGTTTAGTCTGGATGAGATGTGTCATGAGACGATTAAACTGTATCAGTTCGTATTGGATCAGAACAAACTCAAATAAAAAAAGGAAGCACTTATGCTTCCTTTTTTTATATCCATGCACAGATGCCTAACTGGCTTCTGGCTGATTTAAACTGGCTTCATAGGCTTTGGCTTTATCTACATCGTAGACTTTTTCCCATTTACTAATCACCAATACGGCCAATGCATTACCTACCACATTGAGCGCCGTACGTGCCATATCCAGAATCCGGTCAACACCCGCAATAAAGGCCAAACCTTCAAGTGGAATGCCTACGCTGCCCAAAGTCGCCAATAACACGACAAAAGAAACGCCTGGCACACCTGCAATTCCCTTAGAGGTAATCATCAAGGTAATGACTAAAATTACCTGTTGATATAATGAAAGATCAATCCCATACAGCTGTGCGATAAAGATCGCAGCAATACTTTGGTAAAGGGTTGAACCGTCCAGATTAAATGAATAACCTGTTGGAATCACAAAGCTAGTAATGGCTTTGGGCGCACCATAGGCTTCCATTTTTTGCATAATACGCGGTAGAACCGTTTCTGAACTGGCAGTTGAATAAGCCAGAATCAATTCATCTTTGAGAATTTTCATTAACGTTAAGATATTAATACCGCATAATTTTGCAGTAATCCCTAACACAACAAAAGCAAAGAAAAAGATAGTGGCATACACCAGAACAACCAACTTACCGAGTGGGATCAACGAGGTAAAACCAAAATTCGCGACGGTCACTGCGATTAAACCAAATACCCCGATTGGTGCATATTTCATAATAATATGCGTGACACGGAACATCGTTTCAGACACCGCATGAAATACATGCAACAGTGGCTCTTTGGTCGTCGTTGGTAGTGAGGACAAACCAATACCGAACAATACCGCAAAGAAAATCACAGGCAACATTTCACCATGTGCCATTGAACTAATAATATTCGTTGGAATCAACGATAAAATGGTTTGGATAATGCCATGTGAATGCGATTCAACTTCTTGAGTGGTATGCTGATATTGCGAAATATCTGTTTTCACCAAAGCGGACATATCTACGCCAGCACCTGGTTGGAAGATATTTGCTGCAACTAAACCGACAATAATCGCAATCGTGGTAATGATTTCAAAATATAGAATTGTTTTAAAACCAAGTCTTCCCAGACTTTTGGTTGTACCAACACCAGCAATACCCAAAATAAGCGTAGAAAAAACGATTGGAATTACAATCATTTTAATCAAGCTAATAAAAATCTGACCCAAAGGTTTTAAAATATTATTAACCGCAGCGTCTTTTATTTCTGGTTGGTTGTGTAAAATAGCCCCGACAACCACACCAAGGATCAAAGCAATTAAAATTTGCCATGCAAGGCTAATTTTAAAGTTCTTCATAAGACAATCCTTTGTGCTCAAAAAGCACGATATAAGAACAGGAGAGTAGATGCGCTCTATAACAAACAATGAGTTCGTAAAATTCCTTTTTGATCCGAGATGAGCTCTAACCCTTAACCCATCAGCTCAATTTTCAGGTTCTACGGACAACGAGCGATAAATGATCGGCACATTCTAGAGAGATTTTATTATTTAACAATACTAAACCAGTAGAAAGTCAAACAAAGCGCCTCCTATTAAAAATATATTTATATTTTTTATATATTTAAAAACTTTTAATTGTTCAAAAATAAAACAAGGCTGAATTAGTAATATGAAAAAAAGAGCAACTCTGTAGTTTTATTAATCAAAACTTGCTTATTTAGAAACCATTACTGTAATAAAAAAACGAATAAATGAATAAATAACAGACATTAAGCCCTAAAATTCATACCATTTTATTAGGTTAAAATTCTGAATTTCGCACTCAATTTCAGTATATAAGGCCAAAATTATGCAAAGCATTTCGTGCTAAATCAGTCAAATTGGCCCTATAGATCTTAAATTTTTGAATGATATATAAAGGGAGAAAATTGTTCATTGTCGATCTTAAAAAATCATAACCCGAGTTCTGCATCCTGCAAAACTCGGGCAAATGAGGTTGTGCTTTCAGTAATTTTTGTTATTTTAAAAGTTGCTTCCCTAGCGTCATCAAATCCTTGATGTTCATCCTTCGGCTTAGTCTTCCATAGTGGGGATATTCCATTCCCAATTCCTGTGCCGATGAAGATAGAATACCTTCTGGGAACTTGACTGGCTATTCGCTCAAGACCGCATTTAATGTAAGCAATTGCTTACAACAGTATTTAGGTTTTATAAGCCTGCGCAATGTCATCCGTCACGATTTTTTCCTCTTTCTCCGCCTTACTAATCCCTTCCTTAATCGCCTCCTGAGCTTCTTCATGGTCGTCTTGAGTCTCTGTCAACTCCTCTTGTATCTGTTCAAAAATCCGTCCCGTTTGTAATACCACATAAACGGGAAAATGATCAGACCCCACATTCGGTAAACGCTTCATTTTGACCAAGGCAAAATCGGTACTATGAAAGATATGATCCAGTGACCAGCGTAATAAAGGATAATCAGCATGAAAAGTGTTGATAAAATGACGCCCTACTCGAGGATCAAGCAAACCGCTAATTCTTTGAAATAAGCGTGTGGTGCGTGACCATGCAACATCATTGAGATCCCCCATTACAATACAGCTTTGATCCAGATCCTTGATTTGATCGCCCACCAACAAGAGTTCAGCATCACGTAAGGTCGAATCTTTTGCTTCGGTTGGACTTGGTGGTTTTGGATGCAAGCAATAAAGCTGAACGGCTAAACCGCTTGGTAAAATCACCGTAGTATGAATCGATGGAATCTCATCACTTAAGATAAATTTAACTTCAGTATCTTGCAGTTTCAATCGACTATATAAATGCATGCCATACAAATTATCTAATGGAACCGGAACCCGATAAGGATAATCTGCCTCTATAATCGTTAACTCATTTTGCCATGTTTGATCAGTTTCCAGAGTCAATACCAGATCGGGTTTTAACTGTTGAATCTGCTCAATCAATAAATGATATTGATCATTTGGAGTCAAAACATTGCAAACTAATAAAGAGATTTGCTGATCTGGATTGAATTGTTCAGGCTTAATCTGCTTAACTTGCTTTTTCCAGATAAAGGTATAAGGCAATACCATTTTTAACTGATAAGCAAGCGCTGCAATCAAACCTAATACAATCAGCTCTCGTATAAGATTCCACGGAGCATCCCAAAATAATAAAAACAGCAGTGCGATCACTCCCACAGCCAATATTTGCAAGCGAGGAAAATCAGCACCCCGAATCCACCATTCATCACGTGGGATGAGCGACCAGAAAGTCAGCCAAATGACAAGTACGGCGCACACTTCAATAAATAGTATCAAGGACTGACTCCAGCATGGGTTTTACCAATTTTTCAATTTTATTGTTCTTATGTAGCACATTCATAAATTTACTCACAATAAACAGAATGTTTTAATTGGATAATACTTGCAGTTGCGGTCGCTTTTGATACACTCAAGCCCCCTTTTACATTTTTTAACGCACCGAGGCAAAGTGACATGAAAGTAGGTCTGGTCGGTTGGCGCGGGATGGTTGGTTCCGTCCTTATGCAACGTATGGTTGAAGAAAATGATTTTGCTCATTTTGAGCCATTTTACTTCTCTACCAGTAATGCAGGTGGTGAAGCCCCTTCATTTGGTGGTAAAACTGCCCCAGCACTTATGGATGCGACAGACATTAAGAGTCTGAAGCAAATGGATGTCATTATTACCTGTCAAGGTGGTGATTATACGTCAGAGGTATTTCCAAAGCTCAAAGCTGAAGGTTGGAATGGCTACTGGATTGACGCTGCATCGACATTGCGTATGGCAGATGATGCCATCATTGTACTTGATCCAGTCAATGCTCAAGTCATCAAAGAAGGTTTAGTTAAAGGTACTAAAACTTTTGTAGGCGGTAACTGTACAGTTTCCCTGATGCTAATGGGCTTAGGTTCACTCTTCCAAAACAATTTGGTGGAATGGATGAGCGCCATGACCTATCAAGCTGCATCAGGTGCAGGCGCACAAAATATGCGTGAACTACTCACAGGTATGGGTTATTTATATAACAATACTAAAGAATTGTTAGATGATCCTAAGTCAGCCATTCTAGATATTGATAGTCGTGTTGCAGATTTACAGCGCGGCGAAGGCTTTCCTAAAGTAAACTTCGGTGTACCGCTTGCAGGTTCTTTAATTCCGTATATCGACAAACAGCTCGAAAATGGTCAGTCCAAAGAAGAATGGAAAGGTCAGGCGGAAACCAACAAAATTTTAGGTAATTCGCAAATTGTTCCTATTGATGGTCACTGTGTGCGTATTGGTGCAATGCGTTGTCACTCACAAGCACTCACTATCAAGCTCAGAAAAGACGCTCCACTGGATGAAATCGAAGATATGATTCGTCAGTCCAACGAATGGGCAAAAGTTGTACCAAACACACGCGAAGCCTCGATGACTGATTTAACCCCTGTGGCAGTTACCGGCACTCTTTCTGTTCCTGTAGGTCGTCTGCGCAAGCTTAATATGGGTAAAGAATATTTAGGCGCATTCACTGTCGGTGATCAGCTTCTTTGGGGCGCAGCAGAACCGCTACGTCGCATGCTACGTATTTTGATTGAATATAAAAATGCTTAAGATCACTATTTAAGTGAAAAAGCCGATCGCATGATCGGCTTTTTTATGTACTTCTTCTGTAAAAGTTTTACATTCGGATAACATCTGGGTATTGTATTACCTGACCGCTTTACTCTTGCTTCATGGAACGAGATGACTGTCTATAACAAATTAAAAATTGCGATTCTGACCATTCTTGCGACGCAGACTTTACATGCGATAACGCTTGAGCCCCTACAAATCATGTCCGCTCCTGGAGATTTGCTGTATGCTGAAATGAATTTCAGTCAGGCCGATGTGTCCTCAAATTTACAGGTCAGTCTGGCAACACCTGAGGATTTGATGGGTATAGGAATTGCTCATCAGCCACCCGCTCAATTGAATTTTTTTGCACGGCGCAATGGACAAGGTACAGGTGTTATTGTCATTACTTCTTCTCGACCCTTTACCCAACCTGAACTCGATATTGTACTTAAAATTCGGGAAGGCAATGGCGCGCGATTACAGCATATTAAACAATCAATTAATCGCAAAGCGGTCCCTGCACTACAAACGGCAAATGAAAAACCACTCACTCCCAAATTTATTGTGAGTGAAAAAGATATTGCTCTTAATTTACCTGAGAGTACGCGTTATTCTGGTGTAAATACGACTCCAGCCGTTGAAACACCTAAAACGACTTACACTTCGAATACTGGGTTAGTCGCAGATCGTTCTCAAGCACTAGCCATTAATACAACTCCACCACCAACATTACAAACAGCGATAGTTAGTGCACCAGAAAAACAAGTAAAAGCACAAGCCACTGAGCTTTCTCCACCCGCACATTTAAAAATAAAAGAAACTTTGCAACCCAATGGCGCAAGCGTATCTAATGTCGCCCCACAAAGTAGTGTACAAGCTCCGCCTCTCTCTACTCAGCCTGTAAAACAGGATACTGAAACAGCCAAAGAAAAAACAAACGCTCCTTTACCCAAGAAAGTACCAGAGTCTCGTCCAGAAAAAGCGCTAGCAAAGAATAATGCTTCCAAAATAAATGACAAAACGACTGAAGACGTAAAAGCTTCTGCTGAAAAGCAGCATATCGTGCAACGTAATGAGTCGTTATGGAGTATCGCGAATCGAATTGCGACGCAAACAAATCAACCTATTTCACAAGTTATGCAGCAAATTAAAGCACAAAACAGCCATGCGTTTATTCAGGGTGACGTCAATCGTTTAAGACAAGGTGTTGCCCTCAACCTTTCTGCAGCCGTGCATCAAAATTCACAAAAAACAGCTGAAATCAAAGCTCCATCCAGCTCAACACAAGCATCAGGACGTGCAAAGTATCGACTCAATCAGGCAGAAATGAGCTTAGTTGCAGACAATGAACAAGATTCTACTCAAGGAAGCGCGAAACACAGCACAAAACAGGATCAAAGCACTGCTGAGTTGTCATTAAAAGTTATGACAGCACGAGAAAAAACCGTTAAATTACAGCAAAGCGTCACTGAAATGGAACTGGCTCTCAATCAAAAGGATCAAAGAATCCAGCTTTTAAATGCTCGTCTGGCACAATTACAGCAACAGTTAAAAGAGCGAGAAAATGCTAAAAAGCCACTACATTAAAGTTATTCGCATATAGATATTTGATTGAGTCAAAAAAGACTTATGCTTGAAGGGGTAGAAGCATGTTGTATGTGATTCCGTTTATTATTTTATTAGTGATTGCGGTTGTTTTAAAAAAACGGGAAGCCAGTAAAGAAGAGCAAAAACCGGCAAATAAAGTCAGTGCAAAGAAAAAGGGCAAAAAAACTGCTGGAAAAACGGCAAGTCGCCCTCGTAGCGAGTCTCGTGAAGTTACGCCAACCATTATTGCTGAGCAGACAAAGACTACTCCTGTCGCTGAGGATTTGCATAAAAAAATTGTCTCTTTGATACAAACTGGTAATTATTCCACCGCAGAAGCACAAATTAATCAGGCTTTAAATCGGGATAATTCACAACACGGTCTCTACTTACATCTTCTCGATATTCATATTCTACAAAAAGATGAGTTTGCGATTGATCAACTGATCACCCATCTGCGCGCACTTGATTTACAAGATATTGTCATGCAGGCAGAAGCAAAAAAACGCGAGTATGAACAACAAAAACAACCAGATTCGATTGAGTTTTCTTCAAATAGTTTTGACTTTAATGCATCCCAATCAGCTCAGGAAACATCTACTGCTCGCAAAGTGGTCAGTGATGCGGATTTTGATGCATTGGTTCAGCCTTCAGAACAAAATAGTGAAACAACTACTTTAGTCGCTGATTCTACTGAAATTAAAAAAGACCATCCTGCTGAAATTGAAGCATTAGAATTTAATTTTGCTTTTGATCAAACAGCAAAAGTAGTAGAACAAACACCAGCTTCTCCAGAACCACTTTCTGAAAGTCAAAGCCCTCATACGGAGTTTTCTTTAACTCTGGAGCCTAGAGAAGTTTCAAATAGTCATATTGAAACTATACAAAATATTGAGATTACTCCTCCTCAGACATCTCCAGCTGAAACTGAATCGACTGAAGTAAGCTTAGATTTCTCCAATCTGGATTTTGTTACACAACCGTCATTAGAACCTGCAAATGAACTTACTGAAAGCCAAACAAAAGATACAGCAGACGGTTTACCTGAATTTAAATTTGACCAGTTAGGGCTAGAATCCACTCCAGCACAGTTAGAAACAACCGTAACACCTACTTTATCTTTTGATCAAGCAAGTGAACCACTCACAGAAGCAAACTCACAACTCTCTACAACATCGTCTTCATTTGATTTAAATGATCCACTGGTTCAGTCCTTTCCTGAACTTGCACAGATCAACGAAGCTCAATTAGATTTAAATCTGGCGAACCAATATATTGAATTAGGTGCTTATGATTCAGCACGAATATTATTGGCTAAAAACGAAGCAGTCTTTAACGCCGAACAACGTGAGCTTTCAAAAAACTTACTAAATCGAATAGCATCTTAAAAAAGATCGTTCTACCATAAGCAGTCTGTTTAGACTGCTTTTTTATTATGAACAAAATAGCATTAATATATATGGGTGGCACATTTGGTTGTGTAGGTGAACCTCTCGCACCCATGCCTTATGCCCAATTCAAAACTCAATTACAACGAACTATCCCTTTAGAATTCAATGTAGATTGTTTCTCTGCGCCTGTTATTAAAGACAGTAGTGCCTGTAGTGCTGCAGATTGGCTGGTTTTAATCCAACAAATACAAGCTTTACAGTTACAAGGCTATATCCATTTCGTCGTGATTCACGGAACTGACACGCTCAGTTATGCTGCCGCAACCTTGGCACGTTTTTTAGGTCAATCTTGTCATTTGGTCGTTACAGGAAGCCAGTATCCCCTTCTCAATAAAACAGGTACAGATACACGTGAATTTACTGATGCACTGGACAACTTATATTATGCGCTTGATCAAGTCGTAAAATTACCTGCTGGTAGTTATCTTGCTTTTCATCACCAGATCTTTCATGCACAAACTGTTTTAAAAACACATACAACTGAGCTGGATGCATTTACAGGAATCTTGGCAAATCACGATTGTAGGACTGTAGTGCCATCTTATTTGGTAAATGATGAAGATTTATTGCATAGTGAGGATTTATCTATTTTAAATGTGATGGCACAGCCAATCGGTTTAAATGCCTTCAAGCAACAATTACAAAATTTACTACCGCTTCCCCCTCATTTTTTAATTCTTCAGGGTTTTGGAACCGGTAACCTGGCAGTTGATGAAGATATAATTGCGCTCTTACAACAGCTTAGACAGGTAGGTTGCCTAACTATTTTAACAACACAGGTCTGTTTTGGTCAGATCGATCAACGTTATGCAGTCAGCGAATGGATACACACAGCTAAAATATTGATCAATAATACACATAGTCATGCTGATTTATATGCCAAAGCATTACAACTTTATTTACAATTCGACTCACCAGAATTGCGTGAGCAACACTGGGCACTGTCTTAATCCTTGAGGTCTAAATATGCAGCGTTTTGCAATCGGTATTGAATTTTGCGGTATTCGTTATCGGGGCTGGCAAACGCAACAAGCGGGCGTTCCAAGTGTACAAGAAGCTTTAGAACGTGTACTAAGTACTATTGCCGATGAGCCTATTATTTTGCACGGTGCCGGACGTACTGATGCCGGTGTACATGCCACCAATATGGTTGCACATTTTGATACTCGTGCTATACGTCCCGAACGTGGCTGGATGATGGGTGCAAATAGCCAGCTTCCCAAAGACATTTCGATCCAGTGGATCAAGGAAGTGGATACTGATTTTCATGCGCGTTTTAAAGCGATTGCGCGTCGCTATCGTTACGTGGTCTATAACACCGCATATCGTCCAGCATTACTTTATAAACAGGTAACGCATATTTATCAGCCGCTGGACATCGAAAAAATGAAGTTGGCAGCAGCCAAATTTGAGGGTACGCACAATTTTGAAAGTTTTAGGGCGGCCGCATGCCAATCGAATCAGCCAGTACGTCATGTCAGTCATTGCCAATTAATTGAACATGGTCGTTATTTGGTACTTGATATTCAAGCCGATGGTTTTTTACATCATATGGTGCGTAATATCATGGGTTGTCTGCTTGAAATTGGACAGGGACTTTATGGCATAGATCATATTGATACCATGTTTGCAGCACAAGATCGTAAGGCTGCAGGTATTACAGCACCTGCACACGGCTTATATTTTGTTCAGGCCTATTATCCTGACCAATTTGAACTGCCCCAGCCTCCGCTTGGACCACATTGGCTCAATCTATCTGACGCATTTGCTTAATGTGTTAAGCCAAGAAAAGATTAACATTCACTCTAAAAGTTCTACACTTTGCTCGGTTCAATTTGATTATCCATTCAAAGCTTCTTAGCATTATTTCATCAAACCAAAATTTAAAAAGCATCCTTAAAGGATGCTTTTGTTTAGGAAGAACGTTGTTTACGCTTTCTATATTCTACTGGAGTTTCATTGGTCCAGCGCTTAAATGCTCGATAAAAAGTACTAGGCTCAGAAAATCCAGTCAGATAAACAATGCGTTCAACGCTTTCACTAGTATTGGCCAATAATTTTTTAGCCAGACGGCAGCGATAATCAGACAAAATCTGCTGAAAACTGGTATTAGCTTCACTCAACTGGGTTCTTAAACGCCGCGGAGTAATATGTAATTGTGCTGCGACAGTTTCAAGCGTGGTTTCACCACTTTCCAGTGTTGAACCAATCGCGCGGCGTACTTCACCGACTAAGTCATAACGTGCTAGTTCTTGAAGCTTTTCAATCGCCAGCTGCTCATGTAGTTGCAATAGTTCTGGTTCTGCTTGCCAAAGTGGGTAGTCTAGAATATCCGCATCAAAATATAAGCGTGTTTCTTTTTGACCTAAACTCACTGGACAACCATAAACGCGTAGATATTCGTCCTCTGGTGCACCATTATTAAAATCAAAATCAATAAATATAGGTTTAAATGCACCTTCTGTAATAAATTTAAAAAAACGTAAAATCCCAGACAATGCACATTCTGAAAAATGACGATTGACTATATTGTCAGAAAAAGCTTGTTCACCATTGGTAAGATAACAACCATTTTCATCAACCACTAAACGCGCATGTAAAGCATCGCTAATGAGCCGCTGATAAGCCAAAGCACGTTTTAGCCCTTCGCCAAATGTTTCACTACTAATAAATAAATGCTCAATCACCTGACCACGATACAAGGGTAAGTGTTCGCCCAGATGTAAACCAATGTCGGGGTCTTTACTCACCTCTTCTGCTGCAATCCAGAACGCATATTGGGCATTCAAAGGGGTACGGGTATTATTATCGACCTGATTTAAGGCCACACCTGCTTTTGTTAAAATTTCTTCGGTTGGCAATCCCGCACGACGAATCGCTTGATAGCCAAATCGTAATACAACCGATGCATCTGTTAGCTGACCCACGTGGCATCCTTCCTTGTATGTTCTTCATTTATACTTAAAAACGTAATTTAGATTACCGCTGATTGACCAAAGTGACAACTCAATTCAGGTCATTTTTACACATTTTTTTTGTTGAATTTGACCCATCTGCCACTTTGACAAACTCCATAAATTGGGGCATTGGTCTTGTTTTTTGGTAAAAAATTGACTACAATTTGCGCCTTTCCAATTTGATCATCAGGTAGGCTATGGCCAATAAAGAGGAACTCATCGAGTTCGAAGGCGTTGTCACCGAAACGCTTCCTAATACGATGTTCCGTGTACGTTTAGAAAACGGTCACGAAGTAATTGCACATATTTCTGGTAAAATGCGTAAACACTATATTCGTATTTTAACGGGCGACAACGTTAAAGTTGAAATGACCCCTTACGATTTAACCAAAGGTCGTATTACTTATCGCGCACGCTAATTTCATTTAGCGCATGCCAAAAAGCCACTTTTTATATGTGGCTTTTTTTATATTCAAACATTGCCAATAGCACATACTTTATTAACTTTACAGCAATCCTCTCGACTCCGATAAAATTTTGACTTTTAATCGTGCTATAAATAAAAAAAGGACTTTAATGATGAATTACAAATTTTATATCTTATCGTGTGTTCTATTGGGCATTCAGGGATGTGTTACGTCCACCTCATCCAAAGTAAATTTACAGGATTATTTACAACAATTTATTGGCCAGTCTGCACAGCAAATTCAACAAAACCTCGATCTCAAATCATTAGGTTATCAGGTACTAGATCAGCCTAGCATCACCGAGAAGCAACTTACTTATACTATTTTGCGTCCTATGAATATTCCCACCCCTATTGTCAGTAATGTCGACATTGGTGGGAATGCTATACCTCTACAATTGGGTAATTATTCAGCCAATTCTTACGATGTTAATTTTAATTGCAAAATTATCTTTAATTTAAATCATCAAATTGCTGAATCTATTCAATATCAAGGAAAAGCCTGTTAAGGCAGACTTTTAATTCAAATTTAAACCAAAGATCATAAAAAAACGCAGTCAAGCTGCGTTTTTTAAATCTAAATCACCGAATTTAAAAATTAAGCGAGTGCCTTAACCACAGCGTCACCCATTTCTGAAGTTCCGACTTTGGTCATGCCGTCAGACAAGATATCCGCAGTACGTAATCCTTGATCTAACACATTACCAACAGCATCTTCAATCGCTTTTGCCGCAGCTTCTTCACGGAAAGTATAACGTAACATCATCGCAACAGAAAGAATGGTCGCTAATGGATTGGCAATATTTTTTCCAGCAATATCTGGTGCAGAACCGTGGCAAGGTTCATACATACCTTTGCCATTTTCATCCAGTGAGGCAGATGGCAACATCCCGATTGAACCTGTCAACATTGCAGCTTCATCTGATAAAATATCGCCAAACAAGTTCCCCGTGACAATTACATCAAATTGCTTCGGCGCACGTACCAATTGCATAGCTGCGTTATCCACGTACATATGTGAAAGCTGAATGTCTGGATAATTCGCCTGTTGTAAGTCAGTCACGGTTTGCTTCCATAACTCAGTCACTTCCAGAACATTGGCTTTATCGACTGAACAAACTTTGCCACCACGTAGTCCAGCCATTTCAAAAGCGACTTTGGCGATACGTTTAATTTCAGATTCACTATAAACGTCAGTGTTATAACCTTGTTTTTCGCCATTCTCCAGTTCACGAATACCACGTGGCTGACCAAAATAAATACCGCCTGTTAATTCACGAACAATCAGGATATCCAAACCTGCAACAATTTCCGGTTTTAAACTTGAAGCATCCGCAAGTTGAGGGTAAAGAATAGCGGGGCGAAGATTGGCAAACAAATTCAATTCACTACGAATTTTAAGTAAGCCGCGTTCTGGACGAATGGCACGTTCGATAGTATCCCATTTTGGGCCACCCACAGCGCCTAGTAAAATAGCATCCGCTTTTTTAGCTTGTTCAGACGTGACCGCCGGGTATGGTTCGCCATGCGCATCAATTGCAGCACCACCAAGTAAGCCATATTCCCAGCTTAAACCCAAATTAAAATTTTGATTGACTGAGGTTAATACTTTTTCAGCGGCAGCCACGATTTCTGGGCCAATGCCATCTCCCGCTAAAACTAAAATTTGTTTAGACATCTCTGTTTTCCATTTTTCACTGTATCAGCTAATGCGCTGATGGTTCATTAAACCTTTTGTTCTACAAACTCACCCAAACCTGTCGCTGCGTCAAAAGGACGACAAAAACGGCGAATGATACGCTGTCCTTCTTGCATCGCGACACATAAAGGCTCTGGTGCAGAAACATTAAGCAAGCTTCCACCCGTATGTTTGGAGCGATCACGGTACATTTTAAAGGTATAGTGCTGATTCGGTTTAAATTGGTAAATCACATGGAAAGTTTCAGCGCGATCTGGCGAAATGGGATAAAAACGAATCACCAATTCATATTGATCGGCTGGTACAGACAAATACATGGCATTATGTTGGCTAAAAACAGAACCCTGTAAACGCACAATTCCCTGTTTAAGGCTATCTGAGCTTACTCGATGGGTATTTGCATCCATAATCGGCGTTGTATTTATACGTTCAAACTCGCAATGTTTTACTCCGGCGCAATAGATAGAGGCATTGGCTCGAGTCGTTCCTGTCTCCGCCTGTTTAATACGCAAAGTATCGACAACGGTGTGAGTGCTTTGACATGCACTCAGTACGACTGAGCATATTCCAAGCATTACACTATGGCGAAATGTCCTCTTCATTGTCAGAGCCCAACCTTATTTACAGTAAAGTTTTCAACGTCTTTAAGCCTGCATGGTAACAAGAGTTGAGCATCTATGCTATTGCTATCTTTAAAATCTACCGCCTGTATTTATTGCTTTAATTCCTGAAATACCCAAGGACGTGACTGCTTGGCTTGTGCCTCAAATTCACGTATCGCATCGGCATTTTGCAAAGTTAAACCAATATCATCCAAACCATTCAATAAACAATGTTTACGGAATGAATCAATTTCAAACTTAAATGCTTGCCCTGATGGAGTACGGACTTCTTGCGCATCTAGATCAACTGTAAGTTGATAACCTTCCGTTGCCACACATTCTTTAAATAACTGATCGACGATGTCTTCTGACAAAATTACAGGCAACATGCCATTTTTAAACGAGTTATTAAAAAAGATATCCGCGTAACTGGGTGCAATCACCGTACGGAAACCATATTCATTTAATGCCCACGGTGCATGTTCCCGGCTTGAACCACAACCGAAATTAGTCCGCGCCAATAAAATGGTTGAACTCTGATAACGGGGTTGATTCAAAACGAAATCAGGGTTTTTAGGACGTTTACTAATGTCTTGCCCCAAATAACCTTCATCCAAATAACGTAACTCATCAAATAAGTTATCGCCAAAACCTGTACGTTTAATCGATTTTAAAAACTGTTTAGGAATGATTAAGTCGGTATCGACATTGGCACGATCTAAAGGTGCAACAATACCTTGTTCTACAGTATATTTTTTCATGATCCGGCTCCCTTAGAATGAACGAACATCAACAAAATGACCCGCTATCGCTGCAGCTGCTGCCATTGCAGGACTGACTAAGTGAGTACGCCCACCATTGCCCTGACGGCCTTCAAAGTTACGGTTTGAAGTGGAGGCACAATGTTCACCCGGCTGTAATTTATCTGCATTCATAGCCAAACACATAGAACAACCCGGCTCACGCCATTCAAAACCTGCTTCCAGGAAAACTTGGTCTAAACCTTCTTGCTCTGCTTGTTGTTTCACTAAACCTGAACCCGGTACAATCATCGCCTGCTTAATGCTTGAAGCAACTTTACGGCCCTTTACCACCTCAGCAGCAGCACGGATATCTTCAATTCGCGAGTTGGTGCATGAACCAATAAATACTCGATCTAACTGGATATCTTCCAATGCTTGACCCGCAGTTAAACCCATGTATTGATAAGCACGTGTCCAGTCATTACGCTGTACGTCATCTTTAGCTTGTTCCAAAGTGGGTACTGCCTGAGACACTGGAATCACCATTTCAGGTGAAGTTCCCCAAGACACTTGCGGTTCGATCTCTTCACCCTGCAATACCACGACAGTATCAAACTGTGCATTTTCATCAGAATGTAAAGTCTTCCAGTAAGCAACAGCTTGATTCCACTGTTCACCGTTAGGCGTATACGGACGGTTTTTCACATATTCAATGGTTTTGTCATCCACAGCAACCATGCCCACGCGCGCGCCCGCTTCAATGGCCATATTGCAGACAGTCATACGACCTTCGATCGACATATCACGGAATACCTGACCACCGAATTCGATGGCGTGACCTGTACCGCCCGCTGTCCCAATTTTTCCAATAATCGCCAAGACGACATCTTTAGAGGTTACGCCTTTACCTAAAGTACCATCAACACGAACTAACATGTTTTTCATTTTCTTTTGAACAAGGCACTGGGTTGCCAATACATGTTCAACTTCTGATGTTCCAATCCCGTGCGCCAAGCAACCAAATGCACCATGTGTTGCAGTATGCGAGTCACCGCAAACTACCGTCATTCCCGGTAAAGTTAAACCCTGCTCAGGCCCCACGACATGTGCAATACCCTGACGAATATCATTAATACCAAATTCAACGATATCAAAGGTTTTACAGTTATCATCAAGCGTTTGTACCTGAATACGTGAAGTATCATCTTCAATACCCGCAATCCCTTGTTCACGTTCTTTTTTTGAGGTTGGAACATTATGGTCAGGTGTTGCAATATTTGCACTTAAACGCCAAGGCTTGCGACCTGCAAGTTGTAGACCTTCAAAAGCTTGCGGACTGGTTACTTCATGTAATAAATGACGGTCAATATAAATTAAGCTTGAACCATCATCACGCTGTGAGACCAAATGGTCATCCCACAATTTGTCATATAAAGTTTTTGCGCCTTGGGTATTGCCTGCCATGTCGTCGCTCTCCACCGTGCTTGCCATTGGACTGGGTAATTCTAATCTTATCGTGATTATAGCGAATGTTTTACATAAAACTAATTTATCATTTTTATAAATTAAAAAACTTTTTGGAATATTTTGTTTTATTCTCCCTTCTGCCCGTGATCCATGAATAAACTTTGATTTATTCACCATTCTTTTGAATAATAGATTTGATATAAAAAACAGTTATGAGTAGCACTACATGAATCTTGCCGCCTTTGAAGCATTTGTAAAAGTGATGGAAACAGGTTCAATTTCTCTGGCTGCTGAGCAATTATTTATTACGCAGCCAGCTGTTACTAAACGCATTCATAGTCTGGAAGAATATTTCGGAGTCAAACTTTTTGAATCTGCAGGCCGCGGCGTACAACCCACTCATGCAGCACATTCTCTGTTACCCAGGGTTAAGAACTGGCTCAATGAGCTCGGTGACATTCATTACACTCTCAGTCATGAACATGATCAGGTACAAGGGCGTTTAAAAATTGGTACCAGTCATCATATTGGATTACATCATTTGCCCCATTATTTAAAGCAATATGTGCAGCAATTTCCTCAGGTAAAACTGGATGTCCATTTTGTTGACTCTGAGCAAGCTCATGAACAAGTGTTGGCTGGTGATCTGGAACTGGCTTTTCTAACGCTTCCACCACAGGGCGATGAAAGACTTAGTTATATGAATGTCTGGACAGATCCACTGGTATTTGTTGCAGCACCTTTTCATCCTTTGGCACAACAGCAGCATTTATCGCTGGAAAGTCTGCTTAATTATCCAAGCTTATTGCCTGCTGCTCAAACGTATACCAGTCAAATCACGTTGGCAGAATTTGAAAAACAGGGGCTTAAGCCCAAAACAACCATGAGTAATAATCCACTTGAATCAATTCGGATGCTGGTTTCAATCGGGCTGGGTTGGTCAGTTTTACCTAAAACTCTGTTAAATCAGGATTTACAGCAACTTGATCTTAATATGGAATTGCATCGTCAATTGGGCATGGTCTGGCATCCGTCGCGTAGTCAGTCCAAAGCAGCCCAAGCTTTGATCGAGCTAATGCAGCATCAAACTGACATCCTGTGAGCTATCATTTTGTAAATAAGTTGCTACTCCTTTTTACCTAAATATAAAAAACCAAAGCACAAATAGGAGTAAGTTGGTAAACACCCCATGATTTATTCCAAATGAAGAATAATAAATCAGCATTCATGCAAAGGCTGACTCATGGCTTTTTTATAAATTTCGTCCCACATGGAGTGTAAGCATGCTCACTGAAACTTCAAAAATAAGCCACGAACAAAAGAATAATGAGGACATTATGCCCTCTCATGCCGATCAAACCCATCCTACTTTAAATACTGCAAAACTGCTTCGGACACCTAATTTGCGTGATCATGATAGCACCAGTATGCGACGTATTTTGCGTGACTATTTCTTAAATACGTTTGACACATATGAAAGCTTATTTGAATGTTTGGCCAGTGAGGAGGCCTTTTATAAAAAACCGATTTCCTTACGTCATCCATTGATTTTTTATTACGGTCATACTGCAACTTTTTTTATTAATAAATTATTGTTGACCCGAATGATTGAACAACGTGTAGACCAAAAAATGGAATCCATGTTTGCGGTCGGTGTCGATGAAATGAGTTGGGATGATCTGGATGACACTCATTACGAATGGCCAACACCGCAGCAAGTTAAAGCTTATCGAGATAAAGTTCGTATCCTTATTTTAGATTTAATTGAACATGCACCTCTTAACATGCCGATAGACTGGGACAATCCGTGGTGGGCCATTATCATGGGGATTGAACATGAACGTATTCATTTAGAAACATCGTCTGTACTCATTCGCCAGCATGATCTGAATTTGGTAAAACCACATCCACTTTGGCAACCCCATACTCAAAGCCACAATGCCCCCGAAAATGCGTTAATTAAAGTACCAACTGGTCAGGTGTTGCTGAATAAAAAAAAAAATCATCCCTATTATGGCTGGGACAATGAATATGGCACTCATGAAACTACAATTCATACGTTTGAGGCATCGCAGTATCTGGTCAGTAATCAGGAGTTTTTGACTTTTGTAGAAGCCGGTGGCTATAAAACATCTGAATATTGGCTGGAAGAAGGCCGAGCATGGTTAGAATTTACCAAAGCTTCCCATCCAACTTTCTGGATCAAGAAAAAAGAAGGCTGGTTTTTACGATTGATGACCGAAGAAGTTCCTATGCGCTGGGACTGGCCCGTTGAGGTCAATTACCATGAAGCTAAAGCATTTTGTATGTGGAAAGCGACACAGACGGGTTTAAGTGTTCGTTTACCGACTGAAGATGAATGGTATCGTTTATATGAGGTCGCAGGGTTAAAAGAACTCAACGATTTTCCTGCGGATGCCAATCTGCATCTGGATTATGGCGCATCCTCCTGCCCAGTTCACCAATTTCAACAAGGTGATTTTTATGACGTGCGTGGTAATGTCTGGCAATGGACAGAAACCCCTATTTATCCTTTTGAGGGTTTTGATGTCCATCCAATTTACGATGATTTTACTACACCAACCTTTGATGGACGACACAATCTAATTAAGGGAGGTTCATGGATATCTGCTGGCAATGAAAGCCTGTCCTCTTCCCGATATGCGTTTCGTCGCCATTTTTTCCAACATGCAGGATTTCGCTACGTGGTCTCTGAGCAACCAGCCAACATTCCAAGCTCTCATTACGAGACAGATCAACTTCTCTCACAATACGCCGAATTTCATTACGGCGATGAATATTTTGGAGTCAAAAATTTTTCCAAAGCACTGGTTGAGCTAGCTTTACAAACTTTGGGTAATCAACCGAAAACCAAAGCACTCGATATTGGCTGTGCCTTAGGTCGGGCGACATTTGAACTCGCTCAACATTTTGAACAAGTAAGAGGTATCGATTTTTCAGCACGTTTCATTCAACACGGCGTACAGTTAGCTCAAGGTGAAACGTTACGTTACACCCTAATCACAGAAGGTGAATTAGTTGATTATAAATCCTGTGCCTTACGGGATCTAGGTTTAGAAGTCATCGACAATAAAGTTGAGTTTTATCAAGGCGATGCCTGTAATCTCAAAAGTCATTTTACAGACTATGATTTTATTTTCGCATCCAACCTCATTGACCGTTTATATAGCCCCAGCCAGTTTTTAAACCAGATTCATGAACGGTTAAATATGGGAGGGGTTCTGATGCTGGCTTCACCTTATACATGGCTAGAAGAACATACACCACGTGAAGAATGGATTGGAGGCTTTAAAAAAGATGGTGAAAACTTCACTACACTAGATGGTTTACATGCCTTGCTAGAAAGGCATTTTCGATTAATTGCACCTCCGCAGAAAGTACCTTTCGTGATTCGGGAAACTGGACATAAATTCCAGCATACGTTATCGGAAGTTACATTTTGGAAACGTATAAATTAATCAGAAACAAAATGCCCAATCAATAGATGCCAACCTAACAGGCGACATGGATGTCGTCTCGTTGGATTGGGGTTGCAGAAATGCACCTCCAATCCAACAACAGACTTTTGTGACTTTTCATCTTTAAAAATTAAACAGACCATAAGCACATAAAGCGATTCTTTCAAATCTAATTATTTTGGAGATATTTTGGTTTTTCAAACTCTAAATTAAACCCATCTCAAGCTTTAAAAACTTAAATCGACCAGTCCTGAATTTCCCAACCTTTCTCTTGTGCCAGTTTTTCCAGACGATCATCCGGATTCACCGCAATCGCATGGGTTGCATATTCCAGTAAGAAACGATCATTGATTGAATCTGAATAAGCCCAAGATTCATTAACTTGACGGCCATCCAACCATTGCTCCAAACGGACTAATTTTCCCTGCTGATAACAAGCCAGTCCTGCGACTTTTCCAGTATAAGCCCCCTCTACCACTTCAGCATTAGTCGCGATGATTTCAGTAATACCAAATTCACGAAAAATCGGGGCGGTAATAAAATCACTAGTAGCAGTAATCCCCACAATTTCATGACCCAGTTTTTTATGATATTCAATGGCGGCAAAACCTTGGGGACGCATTTGCGGACGAATCACGTTTTGCATAAATAGCTGATGCAGTTCGATTAAATAAGCATGATCATGCTGAGTCAAAAACTCAAAAACAAATTCGTTGTAAGCATAGGGATCAAGTTGCCCAGCTTTATAATCTTCATAAAATTTATCATTCATCTGGCGATGATGTACGGGATCGACCAAACCTTCGTTGACCAAAAACTCTCCCCAAGAATGGTCAGAATCTGTATTTAGTAAGGTGTGATCAAGATCAAACAAAGCCAATTTCATGAAAATTCTCGTTAAAACTGAAATTTAAGAAAAAAAATGTAAATCTATCTCCGCTAGTCGATAGAAATTCGTTAAGATCATAGCAATTTTAATGCATTTTACTTTGATCTTTTCGAGCTGGGCCTCAAGAGTGACCGCCCCCGATTTCAAAGTCAACGATATTGATAAAATTTAGGTAGCCAAATGATCGACTCTGAAGGTTTCCGACCCAACGTCGGGATCATTTTGGCAAATGATGACGGACAAGTTTTATGGGCAAAACGCATTGGTCACAATGCATGGCAATTTCCACAAGGAGGAATCCAGTTTGGAGAAACCCCTGAACAGGCACTTTACCGTGAGCTGAGAGAAGAGGTCGGCTTATTGCCCGAACATGTCCAGATTATTGCGCAAACCAAAGGCTGGTTGCGTTATCGTTTGCCGCATCGATACATTCGCCCGGACTCAGATCCCGTATGTATCGGACAAAAACAAAAATGGTTTTTACTGAAGTTGACCGCACCGGCGGGTAACATTCAGTTAAACCTGTCTGACCCTGCCGAATTTGATGAATGGCAATGGGTCAGCTATTGGTATCCACTGGGTCAGGTAGTGAACTTCAAACGTGATGTTTATCGCCGAGCCATGATGGAATTATGCATGCTATTGCCACAACAACCATTGGTTGAAAAATCACTTCTTTAGCAAGTGATTTTTTGACTGAGTGCTGTTATAACATCACTAAGCGCGATTCACTTTTTGGAGCATACATTCATGTCAAACATGCAACTCGACACCTTAAGACGGATTGTTCAGGAGATCAATGCGTCGGTGAGTTTGCATGATTCACTAGATATTATGGTTAATCAGGTCGCCGATGCGATGAAAGTTGATGTCTGTTCTATCTACTTACTGGATGAACGGAATCAGCGTTATCTACTTATGGCCTCTAAAGGGTTAAATCCCGATTCGGTGGGCAATGTATCTCTTCATGTTGGTGAAGGTCTAGTCGGTCTGGTGGGACAGCGCGAAGAAATTGTTAACCTTGAAAATGCCTCTAAGCATGAACGTTTTGCCTATTTGCCAGAAACAGGGGAAGAAATTTACCATTCTTTTTTGGGCGTACCTGTCATGTATCGCCGTAAAGTAATGGGCGTATTGGTCGTTCAGAATAAAGAACCACAGGATTTTAGTGAAGCTGCTGAATCCTTTTTGGTCACGTTGTGCGCCCAGCTTTCAGGCGTGATTGCCCATGCCCATGCTGTAGGCAATATTGATGTATTTCGCAAGCCAAGCTCAGGGGCTGTGTATAAAACATTTCAGGGCGTTTCTGGCGCTGGAGGGATTGCATTAGGTCGTGCCATTGTGCTGTATCCTCCTGCAGATTTAGCAGCAGTTCCTGACCGTGAAGCAGATGACATCAGTGATGAATTGCAACTACTTGATCAAGCCATTGTTTCCGTGCGCACTGAAATTCAGTCACTCGATGAAAAAATGCAAGACTCGCTAATGTCGGAAGAACGCGCATTGTTTAGCGTATTTTTACGGATGTTGGATGAAAATGCTTTACCAGCCGAGATCAAGGAACTGATTCGTGCAGGTAACTGGGCGCAAGGTGCTGTACGTCGTGTTATTGACAAACACATTAATTTATTCGCTCAAATGGAAGATGATTATTTACGTGAACGTGTTTCAGATTTAAAAGATTTGGGGCGCCGTATTCTGGCTTCTTTACAAGAAGCCGATTCCAGTCATCGTGAAATCAGTCCAGACAGTATTATTATTGGTGAAGAAATCAGCACTGCGGCTCTGGTTGAATTACCTGTCGACAATATTGCGGCTATTGTCACCACAGAAGGTGCCGCCAATTCCCATATGGTGATTGTTGCACGTGCATTGGGGATTCCTACTGTCGTTGGTGTTACCGAATTACCTATTAACACGCTTGATGATGCTGAGATGATTGTCGATGCGTATCAAGGTCGTGTTTTCATTAATCCCCCACGCCGCATGCGTCAGCGTTATAAAGAGATTCAAAAAGAAGAAGAGCAGATTGCCAAAGATTTAAAACAGTATGAAACCCGTGATGCCATTACACCAGATGGCGTAGCGGTACGTTTATATGTCAATACAGGCTTAATGATTGATGTCGTGCGTGGCGTACAACGTGGCGCAAAAGGGGTGGGCTTATACCGCAGTGAAATTCCGTTTATGTTACGTGATCGCTTCCCGGGTGAAGAAGAGCAACGTGCCATGTATCGTCAGCAGTTAAGTCACTTTGCAAATAAGCCTGTTACCATGCGAACACTGGATATTGGTGCAGATAAAGATTTACCTTACTTTAGTATTGAAGAAGAAAACTCTGCACTTGGGTGGCGTGGTTTACGCTTTACTCTGGATCACCCAGAAATTTTTTCGACTCAGGTTCGCGCGATGCTAAAAGCGAGCATTGGTCTAAATAATCTACATATTTTACTACCCATGGTCACTAGTGTAAGCGAAGTTGAAGAAGTTCTATATTTATTGGAACGTGACTGGATCGCAGTACAGGAAGAAGAACAGGTTAAAATCACCAAACCCAAAATTGGCATTATGGTTGAAGTCCCAAGCGTGCTATTACAAATTGATGAGTTTTCAGAATTGGTCGACTTTTTCTCAGTCGGTTCAAATGACCTAATTCAATATCTACTGGCAGTTGACCGTAATAATCCCCGTGTTTCTAGCGTTTATTCACATTTTCACCCATCGGTATTACGCGCCTTGCAACGTCTGGTCAAGGAATGCCATAAATATGAAAAGCCTGTCAGTATTTGCGGTGAAATGGCTGGGGATCCTTTTTCAGCAATTTTATTGATGGCAATGGGTTTCAACACATTATCCATGAGTTCAAGTAATATTTTGCGGGTACGTAAAGCAATTTGTCACGTGCCAATGAGTGATGCAGAAAAATTACTAAGCGAAGTTGTTAAAATGAATAATCCTCTTATCGTCAAAAGCTGGATGGAATATTATTTTAAAACGCATGGCTTGGGTGATATGGTCAAATCCAACCGATTATCGGTGTAGTCATTCTCCGACTATTATAGGATCAAGAAAAAGAGCCTGATCTCCTTTTTCTTGATCCTTGGCTAGCTTAAATAGGTAAACTTCGCTCCAAAATTTGCTGTACTATCCCGACTTCTGAGCCTGTCTCTGGCACGTAAATTAATCCTGTCACACGTCCATGAAACGCACTGTAACGTGACTCGATAAAAGTTTCTGCAACCGTATGGGGTGCATAAAGTTTCAATAACACGGCTTGAGCTAAAATCACTAAACGACTGACAAAACTACGTGCCATAAATTGTAATTGTTCGGGTGGCTGTTTTAAGTAACCCCATAATTCATTGACTTCGTTTTGGAGTTTTTGCTCCTGTGATGTCACTGCATAAAAAGATTCAAATAAACGCTGAACCGATTCTGGATGACGTTGAATCGCCCGCAATACATCCAGACACATAACATTACCAGAACCTTCCCAAATTGAATTAACAGGTGCTTCCTTAAATAATCTTGCCATAATCCCGGTTTCGACATAACCATTGCCGCCAAACACTTCCATTGTCTCGCCCGTCAACTCAACGGCGCGTTTACAAATCCAGAATTTTGCCGCTGGAGTCATAATTCGCGTCCAAGCCTGAGATAACTCATTCTGTTGTTGATAAGACGCAGCCAAATACATGCTCAATTGTAATGCTGCTTCGCTTTCAAGTGCCAGATCAGTCAAAACCGCCTGCATTAAAGGCTGATCAGCTAATACCTTACCAAATGCCCTACGCTGACGCGTATAAGAAATACATTGCACTAGAGCCTGCCGTAAAATAGCAGAACTTCCCACAACACAGGTTAAACGGGTATAAGCCGCCATTTCAATGATGGTAGGAATACCACGCCCCTCCTCACCGATCATAATGCCCCAAGCATCATGGAATTCAACTTCACTACTTGAATTACTTCGGTTTCCCACTTTGTCTTTAAGACGCTGAACATTTACTCTGTTCTTGGTGCCATCGTCTAACCAGCGAGGAACATAGAAACACCCTAGTCCATCTTCAGGTGTTTGTGCCACCACCAAATGTGCATCCGACATGGGGGCTGAAAAAAACCATTTGTGCCCTGTAAGTAAGTATTCCTGCCCCCGACCTGATGTTGTAATCGGCCTTGCTAAAGTTTGATTGGCACGAACATCTGACCCTCCCTGTTTCTCGGTCATGCCCATTCCCATCCACATAGATGATTTTTGTGAAATTGGCACATCACGTTCATCATAGTGCGTAGATAACAGCTTTTCTCCCAACTGTTGCCATAATTTAGGTTCACGCTGTAATAAAGGAATGCTCCCTAAAGTCATCGCATTTGGACATAGATTTCCACATTCAACTTGCCCGCTCAGATAAAATCGTGCTGCCCAATCGACCCATGAGGTTTTCGACGTGGTGGCAATAAATGGATGAGCATGTACGCTATTTTGACGATTTAACTTCATCCATGCATGCCATGCTGGATGAAACTCTAGATAATCGATTCGACGGCCACGTGCATCAAAAACCTGTAATTCTGGGGTATGTCGATTGGCCTGATCGGCAAGTGTATAGGCCTCTGACGTACCAAGCTGTTCGCCAAAATCTGAAAGTAGCGCCTGATCCTGACTCTCATAGCGCGTTAAGATTTCTTGTAAAATTGGATCTGTTCGATATAAATTATAATTGTGTAGTTCATCAAACTGGTTTTCAATCTGATGCGTGATCCATGCGTTCATCGCTTTATCCTTTCTCATGTTTATACCAGTATAAGAAAAAATCAGCCGCAAGGTGTTCGGGTTTAATTTATGAAAATAACCAGTATTAAAGTGCGTAGAAAACCCAAGCAATCAAGGGCTAGATTTACTCAGGATGCTCTAATGGATAGCTTTGTTCAGCTTTTATTGGAAAAAGAAGCCACAGAGATTACCATTCGGGAAATTACAGATCTTGCTGGTGTTGGTTTAGGTACTTTTTATGAATATTTCAGTCAAAAAGAAGATTTACTCGCATTAACTATCCACCATTACGTACAACGCAATGCGCACTCCTTACAACAAGCTGCGGAAACTGCCCTTAAACAAAGTACAGATCTTAAAACTTATATTTATACTCTTATCCATTTACAGATTGCTCCCATTATTGAACAAAGCCGTCTTTGGCAGAAATTGTTTTTATTAGAACGACAAATTTCAAATGTGGACATTTATCAAAAACATTATTTACAGCATGTGCAATCTTGGGCTGATACCTTAAAACACTATCCCGATCATATGCTTATAGATATTGAATGGCTTGCACTGAATATTCACCGTATAAGTTATGGTTTTATTTCCCAAACACTGATGATTTCTTCTCATCGTCCAAATTGGGAGCAACTTGAGCGGGATATCCAAATGGGAATTTCGGGGTATATACAAAACATTAGACATTAATCGTTTATATCTATCACAAAAACAAATTTAATCGTTTTTACATTTTAATAAATTTTGCGTATGTTGAAGCCATAGATCAATTTTTCCGATCTGAAAAGTTTGCTTTGCGTCGGTTCATGAGATTGCAATACCGTCATTATATGTTGAAAAACATAGACAATAGGAGTCTCTGATTCGACTATTTTTTACAAAATATCCAATGTCATTCAGGGTCAGGGATGTTAGTTATATAGTGTTGCTATACCCATGACATTACTACAATTTTAATCACTAAACTGTGTTCGACGGAGAATTAAAATGAGTGACGATAAATTAAAGTGTCCAGTCACCCACCTTACTACTGATGCAGGGGCACCTGTTGTAGATAATCAGAATAGTATGACGGCAGGTGCTCGAGGCCCTCTTTTAACCCAAGATTTATGGCTCAATGAAAAACTAGCTAATTTTGCCCGTGAAGTTATTCCAGAACGCCGTATGCATGCCAAAGGTTCTGGCGCATTTGGTACATTTACCGTAACTCATGATATTACTCAATATACTCGCGCTAAGATCTTTAGCGAAATTGGCAAGAAAACGGAAATGTTTGCGCGTTTCTCAACTGTTGCAGGTGAGCGTGGTGCAGCCGATGCAGAACGCGATATTCGTGGTTTTGCGCTGAAGTTTTATACCGAAGAAGGCAACTGGGATATGGTCGGGAACAATACGCCTGTGTTCTTCTTCCGGGATCCGCGTCAATTCCCAGATCTAAACAAAGCCGTTAAACGTGATCCAAAAACTAACTTACGTAACCCAACCTATAACTGGGATTTCTGGACATTATTGCCAGAAGCTTTACACCAGGTCACGATTGTGATGTCTGACCGCGGTATCCCCGATGGTTATCGTCATATGCATGGTTTTGGAAGCCATACTTATAGCTTTATTAACGCCAATAATGAACGTTTCTGGGTCAAATTCCACTTCCGCACCCAACAAGGCATTAAAAATCTAACGGATGCTGAAGCGGAAGCGTTAATTGGTAAAGATCGTGAAAGCAGTCAATCAGATTTGTTTAATGCTATTGAACGTGGTGATTTTCCAAAATGGAAATTATGCATTCAAATCATGCCTGAAACTGATGCAGAAAAAGTTCCATACCATCCGTTTGACCTCACCAAAGTCTGGCCGCATGGCGACTATCCACTCATTGATGTGGGTGAATTTGAGCTCAATCGTAATCCTGAAAATTATTTCCAGGATGTAGAACAAGCAACTTTTGCTCCTAGCAATCTAGTACCAGGTATTAGCTATTCACCTGACCGTATGTTGCAGGCACGTTTAGTGAACTATGCAGATGCACATCGTTATCGTGTTGGGGTCAACCATATTCAGGTTCCAGTCAATGCACCACGTTGCCCAGTTCACAGTAACCGTCGTGATGGTCAGGGCCGTATGGATGGAAACTATGGCGGTCTTCCACACTATGAACCAAACAGTTTCCATCAATGGCAAGAACAACCTCAATACCGCGAACCTCCATTAAAGATTAATGGCGATGCGGATTTCTGGGATTATCGTAAAGATGATAGCGATTATTTCAGCCAACCACGAGCCTTGTTCAATTTAATGAATGTTGAACAAAAACAGGCTTTATTTGATAATACTGCACGAAATGTGGGTGGCGCATTAGACTTTATTCAATATCGTCATATTCGTAACTGTTATGCCTGTGATCCTGCTTATGGCGAAGGTGTAGCAAAAGCATTGGGCAAAACTGTTGCGGATGCACAGGCTGCACGTGCAACTGATCCTGCACAAGGCAATCCGGGATTATTATAGAATTTGAGTTGCAAACCCAAATTTTAAAAATTTGTTATTCCTGAACTTCACTGATCATGAGTTTAAGGGCGACAGGAATATCGCCCTGTTTAATTTTGTCTTTTGCTATTTTCAAAAAAACTCAGTATCAATAAAAAATCATTCATTATGGGGGCACGCTTTCTACAGATCTTTGTGCTTACGTTATCTGAGTATAAAAGTGGAAATTGCTCATGCGAAAATATTCAAATTTCTACTATACAAATATTCAGAATACTCGCATAGCAACCCAGAGTGTGGCATTTTTAATTCAACTGCGTTTATCTCTCCATTTTCGGAGGAAAAGACTGCGATAATAGTTTTTATCTCTTATAGCAGCAGATTAAACAGTTAACTTATGCCCTTCTTTAATGCAATAAAACGGATTGACAAACTTGGATGACGTTTTAAGCAAGTGGCTCAACTCGTGTTCTGGCTCATCACGACTTTCATCTGTCAGTTGAAAGGTTCGATAATGAATCGCCATAGAACGATGTGCCTGCAAATCTAAATGCGCATGTAAAGCATCTTGCGGATTCATGTGCGCATACTGCATCAAATTACGCGGCTCATAAGCACCGATAGGTAATAATGCGATTCTTGCATCGCCAAATCGTTCATGAATTTCTTTGAAATGTGGCGAATAGCCTGTATCACCGGCAAAAAAACAATGACCATTACGGGTAACCAGTGAAAAACCACCCCAAAGCGCTTTATTTTGATCACGCAAGCCACGTCCAGAACGATGTTGTGCAGGTGTATAAGCAATTGTGACTTCATCATGGAATGGAATCATCTGCCACCAATCCATTTCAATCACATGAAAGTCTTTATGAAGATAGTAGCTATTGCCTAAACCCGTATAAATAGGCATCGCAAATTTTTGGTGTAACCAGTGTAATGTTGCCAGATCCATATGGTCATAATGATTATGACTGAGTAATACGCCATGAATCATGGGTAACTGTTCCAGCGCAATACCCGCTGGACAGACACGCCGTGGGCCACGTCCCTGCTGTGGACTCGCATATTCACACCACACGGGATCAGTCAAAAAATTAAATGGCCCGATTTGAATGAGTACTGTTGCATGTCCAACAAACCAGACTTGCCAATCATCCATATCTGCATCTGGGCGATTTTTAGGCAATGCGATCGGAGTATTGATTCGGTTTTCATATTCCTGCTGAATATCGACTTGCCATGTAAACGACTCACGAGTGGCTAACCATCGTAATAGTTCTTTTGATCCTTTTGTACCAGAACGTTTGATCTGATTTTGAAAGCGACTCGCACTGGCATGTTCGGAATCTGCATAACGAAATGGCGGTTTACTCCATGTGTGTGTCCAGCAGGATTGAGTCGGCAATTGATATGTTAATGTCGGCTTCTCTTTCATAGGGCAATTCGGTTATGCAGCAATAGTTTAGGGGCAGGGTGTTTATCCATCTTAACGATTAAATCAAATTATGCTACTCCTCAATTTATTTCTCTTGTAACCGACCTTTCATTCGTTGCAACCAGACCTGTCTGGATTGAGGTTTAATAAATAAAGCGACGATTTCAGGATGAATCTGTCTGGCTTGAGTTTCAATACGATTGACACAGATTTCAATATCGTCTGAAGTTAAATTATCTTTAAATTCAAGACTTAAAGATGCAATTACCTGATGCGCGCCCATTTGTTCAGTCAATACACCATTTGCCGAAAATACAGAGACATCTTGTTGTGCAATCGATAATAAATTTTCACGCAGTTCAGGATTAGCAGTTTCACCAGTTAATAATCCTTTAGTCTCACGCGCCAATAAAAATGCAGAAATCGCCAATACAACACCGATCAAAATTGAAGCAACTCCATCCAATATTGGCATATCCAGATAATGTGCTGCTGTAATTCCAACCAATGCAATGAACAATCCAATCAATGCAGCGGAGTCTTCAAACAAGACCGTGAATGTCGTGGGATCTTTACTACGTCGAAATGCCTCAAAATATCCCAGTGAACCTTTTTCTTTACGAAAACTCTTAAGCGCTACACGCCATGAAATGCCTTCACAGACGATCGCAATTGCCAACACAATATAATTAATCATGGGCGAAACCATTTCTTCAGGCTGACGTATATGTTGTATTCCCTGATAAATTGAAACAATTGAACCCAATGCAAAAACCAGCAAAGATACAATAAAAGCCCAAAAATAAAGCTCACGTCCATATCCAAAAGGATGTCGAAAATTAGCAGGTTTTTGCGATTGCTTTAAACCATGTAACAGCAAAATTTCATTGAGTGTGTCCACCACAGAATGCACCGCTTCACTGAGCATGGCAGAACTATTGGTGATATAGGCAGCGATAAACTTAACCAAAGCAATCATCAGATTGCCAAATAATGCAGCATAAACCACAATTTTATTTGATTCTGCCATATCAAAACCCTATTTTTATTTTTCATTAACTAGTTGTTATAGCGATAATCGGTTTATTTACAAAGAATTTTCATGTTGTCATTTGTTGTTTTATGAGCTTTCTTTGCCGCAACTTTCCGCGTAGTTATACGTTGGGTTTTATGAATGAATCTAAATAAAAAAATTAAACTAGATAAAATTAATACAAAATATTGATATATATAAATAATTATATATCCACCTCTTTATTTTAAAATAATCCAGCTTGTAGATCCCGCCATTTATAATTTAACGACTCAACCGAACTTCCTGCCTGACTTATTTATGTTTTATACTGGGTTTCAAAGCTATTTTTAATATTTTGTGGACTCATTTATGGAGTTAAGGCATCTTCGTTATTTTGTCACTGTTGCAGAAGAATTAAATTTTAGTAAAGCTGCGCTCAAACTTTACACGGCCCAACCCTCTTTAAGCCAACAAATTAAAGATTTAGAAGTAGATGTAGGGGTCAAATTATTAAATCGAACGAAACGTAAAGTTGAACTGACTGAAGAAGGTGCTGCGTTTTTAGAACAGGCGCGTTTAATATTGGTTCAAGCGGATAAAGCTGTAGCAATCGCAAGGCAAATTGCGAAAGCAAAACAACAACGCCTACGAATTGGGTTCGTGCCGACAGCAGAGATTAATATTTTTCCACACGTACTTCCACAATTACGCATTCAAAACCCTGAATTGATCGTTGAATTAATTCATCTGAATGAATGCCAACAAATTACAGCATTAAAAAATAACGAGCTCGATGTTGCCTTTACCTATCAAAACCTAAATGCAGACCACATTCAAAGTCAAAAAATAGTTGATGAAGCTTTAATTTTTGTGATTCCTGAAACTCATCCACTCGCACAGCAGCCTGTTATTCCCTTGCACATGTTGGGCTACGTTGATTTTCTATTGCCAAACGAAGAGGATTTTCCCGCGTTACATGCGCTCATTTTAAAATTGATACAACAACATCATTTAACCTTACAGCTCCATAAAATGGATCATCTGCTGCTTAATATCAATGAAATGGAACATGATAATTGGTGTACGATTTTACCTTTCTATGCAAAAACCATGTTAGCGCCTGATCTGGTCGTGCGAGCATTAGCCATTGATTTGCCAGATTTATCACTTTTTGTAAATTTTAATACACAGCAAGATTCAATGAATACAAAAAAATTTATACAACGACTATCAAAAGTATTTTGTTATGAATAAATCCTGATTAAAGTAAATCATAACGACTATCTTAAATGCTGATTCCATAGCTCATTGATCGGTGATTTTAATTCTAACCACTAACATTATGATACTTCAGGAGAAACCTGATCATGCTGTTCTTTTTACATCGGCTCAAAAGTGGTATCTATAATCGTCCCCAGTTTTTTATTGCTCTATTGATTGGCATCGTCATCTGCATCGTCTTGACCTTTACCACTTTTTGGCACTGGTCAACAATTATTCTGTTGAGCTGGAATATTTCTGTAGGAATATATCTCATCCATGTGAAAAAGATGATGTGGCAAGCCGATCATTCAGCCATGCAAACTCAAGCAAAAAAACAGGATGAAAGTAAATGGGTCATTATGTTGCTGGTCATTTTGGCGCTCCTGATGTGTCTCATCGCCATTGTGATGCAACTTTCTTCCATCACGAAAAACACTCATTTTCAATACTGGCATTTAGGTTTAGCGTTATTAACTATTATTTCAGCATGGCTATTTATGCATACCGCCTTTGCATTGCACTATGCCCATGATTTTTATATGGCTCGTTCTTATGGAAAAGATGATGGTCTGGATTTCCCAAAGACACAGGATCCCATGTATCCAGATTTTATTTATTTCAGTTATATCATAGGTACTTCAGCACAAACCGCAGATGTTTCAATTACTTCACAACATATGCGGCTCTTAAGTATTTTTCATGCGATGTTGGCATTTGGGTTTAACACCACGATCTTGGCAATTTGTATTAATATCGCAGCAAGTTTTATATCTGGTTAAAAGAGAAGGCTGTACGCTCTCTAAAATCAATGCGATATAAACTTGGCTTTTAGGTGTCATGCTTCTGTTTGTATTTGAATCATTTGATGCAAATAACGATGCAAACTAGTAATGTCATGGACGATGGTAAGAGGCTGATATTTTTTGAGTATTTCAATATCATGTACTCCATAGCTCACACCAATTCTTGGCATCTTAATATTCATTGCCATTTCAAGATCATAGCTACTGTCCCCTACCATAACGGCATTTTGAACATTCACACCCGTAAACTCTAAAATTTCCTCAAGCATTAAAGGATGGGGTTTTGACATGGTTTCACTTGCAGCACGGGTAATATCAAATATTGCGTGACTTTGCGTCTGGATAAGCACCCGATCCAGCCCGCGACGACTTTTACCTGTCGCTACTGCCAATTTCATGCCTTGAGCTTTTAAATCTTGCAAAAGTTCAGCCACGCCATCAAACCATGCATCATGTCTGGAATTTTCCACATAATGCTCGCCATAGCTCACCAAAATATCCTGTTGCAAATGTGGAACTTGCGGAAACAAAGTTTGCATTACCTCAGGCAAGCCCAAGCCAATGATACTTTGTGCAGCTTCATCAGTTAAAGGTTGTTCGTATTTTGAGGCGGCAAATTTAAGACTTTCAACAATCTGTCCCACTGAATTAAATAGCGTGCCATCCCAGTCAAATATAATCAGTTCAGGTCGATTCATTTTTGCGCTCTCAATTGTGCTACAACACTTTGAATATCCTCAGGAAGTGGTGCTTCTATTACAGGATAACCTGGTATTTCCAAACGCATAGCATGTAAACATAAGCGCCGGGCTTCTGGTCCTGCATAAACAGTTTGATGACCATATTTGTCATCTCCCACCAAAGGATGGCCAATACTTAAACCATGTACCCGAATCTGATGCGTCCGTCCAGACAACGGTGAAGCATAAACCAAAGTTGCTTCCTTAAAGCGTTCTGCAATCACCCATTCAGTTTTACTCGGCTTGCCATCTTTGGAAACACGGACACGACGCTCGCCATTCGCCAGCTCATAACGTAATAATGGCGCATCAATTAACTGCTTATCCAGACTCACCTGCCCCTTAACCAAAGCAGCGTAAGTCTTACGAATTTTATGTTCGCGTAATAAATCCTGAAGATGCTTTAAGGTGCTGCGTTTTTTGCTGATCATAACCAAACCTGAAGTATCTCGGTCAATGCGATGAATCAGTTCCAAATACTTTTTACCTGTCGCAGCGCGCAACGCCTCAATCAAACCATACGTCATTCCACTGCCACCATGTACCGCAATACCTGCTGGTTTATTTACTACCAACAAACCTTCATCTTCGTAGATCACACGCTTTAGTAAACTTTTTGCAACTTGATCACTTACAGGTGCTGCAGTTTCGTCTTTTTGTTCATAACGAATAGGAGCGACACGAATCTGATCACCAATATTGAGTTTACTTTCTGCTTTAATCCGTTTTTTATTGACTCGTACCTGACCCTCACGAATCAGCCGATAAATCCGACTTTTAGGTACACCTTTTAAACGACTAAATAAAAAATTATCAATGCGCTGCCCTGCTTGATGCTCGTCCACGTCAAACCAAGTGACACTTTGCCATTGCTGTGTAGAATTCATACAGTATTTGAAACCCGATTATTTATTAAATTTGAGTGAAAAATAACCACTTAGACAGTTGATTTCACAAGAAACATCTATTTAGCCCATAGGCAGATGCTGCAAGGTTTGATATAGTCAGCGCACGGATACCGCCGTAAGTGAACAAAAACGAAAAATATTTCAATGTTTGTGAAATTCATTTTCGTTCAAGATTTCACCAAAAGCTCGGAAAGGTCCCCAAAGAATATGCCGACGCCGAAGGCTTATTATATCGGCAAAATGACAAACTGTTGCGTTTAATTATGCTTTTGCATATGCAGTTTGTTGAAAAATATATGTCGCCAACCGTTAATGTTGGTTATTAAACGTAAACTGATGCACATCAGACACGTTGCGTCATCATGACCTTTCAGGCTCAAGCGTTGATGCATTGGAACTGCCGAGCACCGATACGATGATCATTCCGTATCAAGACTTTACAAGATAAGTCTTCAAGCTCCGTGACAGTGAAAGTCATCATCCAATGCACCGCTCACCCGCCAGTGAAAAGTCAGGATTTATCGTTAATCGAAACGGGATGAATACGCTACTGCTGACATCATCACAAGCATCATTCACCGAAGCTACATGTGAGATCAGGGAATTTTAGCAGCCAGAGCAAAAATATTTTGTGATCTGGGTTAAATAAGATGCATGATGATTGCCGACAGTTGTCCGCTTTATCGATGTTCGCATTTTGTCTGAGTGAGTCACTATTAGGTGTCACACCCATGAAACGTATGTTGATTAATGCAACTCATGCTGAAGAAGTACGCGTTGCACTTATCACTGGTAATCGTCTTTACGATTTTGACCTCGAAAATCGTACCCGCGAACAAAAAAAATCCAACATCTACAAAGGTCATGTTACTCGCGTAGAACCTTCTCTCGAAGCCGTATTTGTTGAATATGGTGCACAGCGTCAGGGCTTCTTGTCCATGCGCGAAATCGCCAATACTTACTTTAAGGCTGACCCACGTCAAACTTCAAATATCCGTGAACTGATTACTGAAGGCACTGAGCTTTTGGTACAAGTGGAAAAAGAAGAACGTGGGAATAAAGGTGCTGCACTTTCGACCTTTATTTCCCTTGCGGGTCGTTATCTGGTTTTGATGCCAAATAACCCCAAAGGTGGTGGCATCAGCCGTCAGATTTCAGGTTCAGTTCGTGAAGAGCTTAAGGAAATGCTGGCTTCTCTGAATGTGCCTCGTGGTATGAGCGTGATCGTACGTACTGCTGGAATTGGTCGTTCTCAGGAAGAATTGCAGCTTGATTTGCAACATCTACTGGATTTATGGAGTCAAATCCAAAGTACTGCAAGTTCAGGCCCATCACCAATGTTGGTGCATCAGGAGGCAGGTGTTGTAACTCGTGCCATTCGTGACTATCTCCGTGATGATGTCTCTGAAATCCTGATTGATAGCGAACAGGCTTATAACGAAGCTTATAACTTCGTCAAAGCAGTCATGCCACGTCAATTAGATAAACTAAAAACATATACGTTGAACGAGCCTTTATTTGCTCATTTTGGTATTGAAAGCCAAATTCAAACGGCTTATGAACGTGAAGTTAAACTTCCATCAGGTGGTTCAATTGTCATTGACCAGACTGAAGCTTTGGTATCCATTGATATTAACTCCGCCAAATCAACCCGTGGTCACGATGTTGAAGAGACTGCGCTAAATACCAACCTTGAAGCGGCCGAAGAAATTGCACGTCAGTTACGCTTACGTGATATTGGTGGTTTAGTAGTTATCGATTTTATCGACATGACTAAAGACCGTAACCAACGCATGGTAGAAGCTAAATTGCGTGAAGCGACTCAAAGTGACCGCGCACGAATTCAGTTTGGTCAATTATCACGTTTTGGCTTGATGGAAATGAGCCGTCAGCGCTTACGCCCATCGCTAGAAGAAGCAACGGGTTATGTCTGCCCACGCTGTCATGGCACAGGCATGGTACGTGACCTGCGCTCTTTATCACTTTCGATTATGCGTAAAGTGGAAGAAATTGCACTACGTGAACGTCATGGCGAAGTACAAGTTGAAGTGCCTGTCGAAATTGCTGCATTCCTGCTGAATGAAAAGCGTCATAGTTTAGTGTATTTAGAACAAACTTCAGGTGTACGTGTAACAGTATTACCACACCCTCACTTGGAAACACCACATTACGAAATTCAATATAATCCCGAAGGTTTTGCGCCTTCTAGCTATGAACGTACTGAAGCAACACGTTCCAGTGAAAAAGAACTCGGTTACGAGTCATCTGAATGGCATCTTGAAGAAGCGGATCATGTACATACTGCTGCTCCTGTTCAGTCTGAGCAAAATAAACGTAAAGCTGTAGCTCAAGCCTCTACTCCTGCGACACAAGCAACTGTTGCCAATAAAGTAGCAAGTCCATGCGCATGGTTAGAAAATCTGTTTGTACAAAAACAGGCACAAACTATTGATCAATCTCGTTCTGCACAAAATGCTGCATCAGCAATTGAGCAAATGGTTAATGGCGGTGCAGTAAGCCGTGGTCAATTTGGTCAAGTGAGTATTGCCAGCGTTACAGAAAATGTAGCTACTGCGACCCCAGCTAACAATGCTTATATGTCTCAAGCGCCTGCTGCTAAACAGGAAGCGCGTGATACAGCCGAACGTGACGATAAAAATAATCGTCCAAACAACAATAAAAAGCGCAAGCATAAAGAGCAACGCGAACGTACTGATCGTGAACCACAACAACGTGAGTCAAACCAAGAGCAACAACCTACTCAAGTTCATGAAGAAGTGGTTCAACTTTCACGTCATGAACAACGTGAATTAAAACGCCAACAAAAGCGTCAGCAACCACAAGAACAAACGCATGTGCAAACTGAAGCACAAGCAGAGGAAGCTGTTCCACGCCGCGACCGTAATAACCAGCAACGTCCAAATCGCCCAAATCGTAATCGCGACCAAAGCGTTTTAGACAATGCCAATCACAGTGCAAATAAACCTGTAGTGAATGATGCAAAACAGGTCAAAGTCGACGTTATTGATACACCACGTAACGATATGATGACGACAGCACTGGTGATTAATGTCGATCAAGGGCAAAGTGAAATTGTGGCATTGAATCCACAAGTTGTACCGCAGGAACCACCTAAGCAGGCTGAAAATCCAATTGCTAACCCAGTTGAAGAAGCAGTCGTGACTGATGCCCAGCCTTCTGAAGTGTCGTCTAAACCAACTGAGGTTGTGACTGAGCAAACTCGCTCACAAGTTACACGTGCCAGTAATGATCCACGTACGCGTCGTCGTCAACAACGTGGGGCACAACAAGCTAAGGCGATCGCTCAACCTAAAGTACAGCCATCACAGATCCCAGAACTGGCAAACTATACGCTAGGCAGTCTCATTCGCCATATTTATGGTGAAGATTGCACGGTGCTGATTGAACAATTTGGTCTTGTTCCAACCTTCAATCGTGCTCTAGTCAAGTTTACTGAGCAATATGCCAGTACTCAGGTTCAAGAGGTAAAAAGTGTTCAGGAAAATAAAAAACCTGTAACACGTGATGCGCAACTTCCTAGCGTTAAAACGGCAGAAGAAAGCGAACCCGCCGAAGTACTGCCTTTAACACCGCCAGAAGCACCTGCAAACCGTGTGGCAAACGATCCACGTGAGCGCCGTCGTTTAGCCAAACTTGCAGCAGAACAAGCGCATGAGCAGGCAAAACAAACTGTCGAGCAAGCGCAAGCTGAGCCTAAAGCTGAAACGGTCAGTGAAAAAATCCCTGAAACGAAAGCAAGTGATTCAGTACAAGCCGAACCTACAGTTTCTGACGTTGCACAAACTGTAGAATCAACGGATGAATCCGCTAAAAAGGAGGAAGCTAGCGCTGAAAAAGAAACCGCTGCTCCTGCGGCGACAGCACAAGTTCCGGTGAATGCTAAAGCAGAGAAAGTAACAACAGCAGCTCAACCTGTACAAGCTGAGCTCAATGAAGTTTCTGCTTCACAGCAGGCATCTGAAGCTAAAGCAAATGATGAAACAGCAGAGAAAACAGCAACTCAAGAAGCTGTTGCCGATGCGGATAAACCAAGTCGTCCGCGTCGCCCACGTGGTCGTCCACCTAAAAAGGCCAGCACACCCACAGAATAATTTGCACAATTGCTTGTAAGTTATGAGAGCCTAGTCATTTCGGTGACTAGGCTTTTTTTGATACTTTATGTCAGATTAGGTTGATTGCACTAGTGCAAAACCTTTAAAACAACATCTGCGTCACTTTAATGTCTACGTCTTCGTAAACATGAAACTGTATTGGATAGATCGAAAAATAATAGGATGTATATGAGCCAGACTGCACAACCCGATATTATTACGCTTGGAAATGTTGCTTCACGCCTACCTGCTTTTCTGCCCAAAGTACCGCATATTTTAGCGGGTTTAAAACAAGCCTATTTACGAACTTCATCGACCCCAGCAGGCTTGGGCATTGCATTTGAAAAGGCGGTCAAACGCAATCCGCTAGGTGATGCATTATTATTTGAAGATCAGCGCTACAGCTATCAGGCCTTGAATGAATGGGCAAATCAGATTGCGCACTATTATCTCTCTATAGGCGCACGTAAAGGTGATGTCATTGCCGTTATGCTAGAGAATCGTTCCGAGCTAGTGGCGACAGTTGTGGGGCTGGCTAAAATTGGTGTCACTATTGCGTTGGTCAATACGTCACAAACAGGGAAAGTACTGACTCATAGCATCAATCTCGTGAAACCCATTGCTCTTATTTTGGGTGAAGAAGTGCAATCTTGTATTGACGAGATTCGTAATGACATCAAACTTCCTCAAGATCGTTTTCATTGGTTTGCAGATCAGGCGACTCGTCAAAATGTCGGTTCTGCCCCATCAGGTTATATCAATCTGGCAGAAAAAATTGATCATTTTGCCAAGTTCAACCCGCCAACGACGCACACAGTTCAAGGTAAAGATGGATTATTTTATATCTATACTTCGGGCACAACTGGGCTCCCTAAAGCTGTAATTTTCACGCATAGTCGCTGGACTCTAGCGTATGGAACTTATGGACATATACTTGATCTGAAACCTGATGATGTCATGTATGTCACTTTGCCTCTTTATCACGCAACGGGTATTGTGGTGTGCTGGTGTGGAGTGATTGCAGGAAGCGCCACACTTGCTATTCGTCGTAAATACTCAACCAGTGCTTTCTGGAAAGACGTACAAAAATTTAATGCCTCGGCGATTGGCTATGTTGGCGAGCTTTGTCGTTATCTTATGGATGCTCCTCCTTCCGAAATTGATCGTGCTCATCGTGTCACCAAAATGATTGGCAACGGTATGCGCCCAAATATCTGGGATAAGTTCAAACAACGTTTTGGCGTCAAGGAAGTCCTTGAACTTTATGCATCAAGCGAAGGTAATGTTGGTTTTAGTAATATTTTTAACTTTGACAACACTGTCGGCTTCTCGCCAACACCCTATGCAATTGTGCAATATGACAAAGAAAAAAATGAAGTTGTACGCGATAAAAAAGGCGATTGTATAAAAGTAGAGACAGGCGATGTAGGGCTGCTGATTGGGAAAATTACCCGCCGCTCACCATTTGATGGCTATACTGATCCAGAAAAAAATAAATCCGTCATCCTAAAGAATGTCTTTAAGAAAGGCGATTCTTACTTTAATACGGGTGATTTAGTGCGTGATATTGGTTTCCGTCATGCACAATTTGTTGACCGTCTAGGCGATACATTCCGTTGGAAAGGTGAAAATGTATCGACGACTGAAGTTGAAAATATGATTTGTGAATACGACAAAATTATAGAAGCTGTTGTGTATGGGGTTGAAATTCCAAATACCAATGGTCGTGCAGGTATGGCTGCGATCACGTTAGCGGATGGAGCCGATCTAAATGAACAAGACTTGAACGAGATGGTAAGCAGTTTTAAAAAGAATCTGCCTGCTTATGCTATTCCTGTATTTTTACGCATTCAGCAAGTCGTTGAAACGACGGGAACATTTAAATATCAGAAAAACAAACTTAAGGAGCAAGCATTTGACCCAAGTAAAACAGATGAACGCTTGATGGTGCTTTTACCGAATACCAATGCTTACTGCGATGTAACGTCTGAGCTTTTTGAAGACATTCAGGCATATAAATATCGTTTTTAGCATATTTTTTAACTAAACAGGAAGAAATCGTGCTTTTTATAAACAGTTATGCGATTGTTTTTAAATTTTCTCTTGTGTTAGTTGAAGATCTTGCTAAAATACGCTCCATCAAAACAACGGCGGTGTTAGAAAATAATTTCTTTTCTTGCACTTCATATTCAAGAAATACTTGAATATTTCGTTCAGGGTCGTTAGCTCAGTTGGTAGAGCAGCGGACTTTTAATCCGTTGGTCCCGCGTTCGAGTCGCGGACGACCCACCAAATTCTAAAAAAGCCTTAGCATGTAATGTTAAGGCTTTTTTTTATGGAAATCATAAACACCGTCTATGACACAGATATGACGGTAAAATTATTTTAAAATCTAAATATTCGATTAAATTTATAAATATTTACTATTTTTACGATGATTAAAAATGCGTTATCTTTGTTCTCAAGTTAAGAAACTTTCTCATTCAACCCAGAGGATCAAAGCATGAGTTTAATCAATACTGAAATCAAACCGTTTAAAGCAACTGCGTATCAAAATGGTCAATTCTTTGATATCACTGAAGCTAATTTAAAGGGTAAATGGTCGGTTGTATTTTTCTATCCTGCTGACTTTACCTTTGTTTGTCCAACTGAACTTGAAGACCTTGCGGACCAATATGCTGAGTTTCAAAAACTCGGGGTTGATATCTACTCTGTTTCAACAGATACCCATTTCACCCACAAAGCATGGCACGATACTTCTGATGCAATTGGTAAAATCCAGTATGCCATGATTGGTGATCCAACCTGGACGATTTCTAAGAATTTTGAAGTCCTCATTGAAGGTGAAGGCTTGGCAGATCGTGGTACATTCGTTATCGATCCTGATGGAAAAATTCAGATCGTAGAAATTAATGCGGGTGGCATAGGTCGTGATGGACAGGAATTACTACGCAAAGTCAAAGCAGCAGTTTATGTCTATAATCATCCTGGTGAAGTTTGCCCTGCAAAATGGAAAGAAGGCGATGCAACACTTGCGCCATCGATTGATCTTGTTGGAAAAATCTAAGCTAGAAATATCGAATTCTTAAATTCAATCTCTCTAAACCACTTTCTACAAAGGAAGTGGTTTTTTATTTTAACGTGCTAAACAACAGTGTTGTTGCAGTAAAGGAATTAACCAACTCATAAACACGTCTAGGCGACGCGGGATATATTGTCGATTGGGATACAGCATATTTAATGGTAATGCTGAACATTTATACGAGTCCAGAATTTCAATCAAACTTCCCTTTGCCAGATCTTCACGAACATCATAATAAGGGATCTGAATCATTCCCAATCCCGAACGCGCTGCCTGAATATAAGCTTCAGTGTTATTCACACTCAATCTGGCATTTAATTTGATCCGTTCTTGCCCATAAAAGAATATCCCCTGCTGCTCTCCGACCCCATTTGGATAATTCACCATATAATGCTGTGGTAAATCCTCAAGTCCATGGGGGATTCCAAAATGCTGTAAATAGTCTGGGCTGGCACAATTGACCATTTCTAAACGCCCTATGGATTTGGCAATTAAACTACTATTTTCGAGCGTGCCAACACGCACCACACAATCAACTTCCTGCTCAACCAGATTAGTTAAATGATCCGAGCTATGCAGTTGAATCTGAATATTGGGGTATTGTCGAAAAAAATCATGCAATGCGGGCACCACAATTTGATGAGAAATACGACTAGGCATATCGACCTTCAAAATTCCCTGATAATCCTGATTATGTGTTTGAATCATCTGCTCAAGCAATTGATAGTCCATCAGTAAATTCTGACAATCTGGTAGAACTCGCTTCCCATCCTGTGTCAGACTGACACGCCTTGTCGTACGTTGAAATAACCTGACTTTGTAATAGGTCTCCAGACTTTGAATTGCAGAGGTAACCGTGGAGCGAGGTAAATCCAGACGCAGTGCAGCCTCACTAAAACTCTCGCGTTTGGCGACCTCAACAAATATCGCAAACTGCTGTAAACGATCCATAGCATTGTTCGTAATTTCTGAATAGTGAAACTAAATTAGCATAATTGATGGTTACATAATTCAAATCTAGACTAATCAATATGCAAAAATAGATCCTTGGAAAGGAAAGAACATCATGGCGGCATATACCTTAAAAGATAAAGTTGTATTAATTACAGGCGGCGCAAAAAATCTAGGGGGATTGATTTCAAGAAAATTTGCTCAACAAGGCGCGAAATTGGCGATTCATTATAATAGCGAATCGACCAGAGCAGAGGCTGAAAAAACACTGGCTGATGTGCAAGCACTGGGTGCAGATGCCATTTTGCTACAGGCTGATCTGAGTTCAATTGATCGGATTGAAGAACTTTTTGTCAAAGCCAAAGAACACTTCGGTAGTCTAGATATTGCTATCAATACTGTAGGCCGCGTGCTTAAAAAGCCCATTGTTGAAACTACAGAAGCTGAATTTGATTCAATGAGCGACATCAACTCCAAAATTGCTTATTTCTTCATTCAGTCAGCAGGGCGCCATTTGAATAATGGCGGCAAAATTTGTACCATCGTCACTTCATTATTGGCTGCATATACAGGGCTTTATTCGACTTATGAAGGTTTAAAAGCACCCGTCGAGCATTATACTCGTGCAGCGTCCAAAGAGTTTGGTGAGCGAGGGATTTCGGTGACCGCTGTAGCACCTGGCCCAATGGACACACCTTTTTTCTACGGTCAGGAAGCCCCTCAGGCCGTAGCCTATCATAAATCTGCCTCTGCACTTGGTGGACTAACCAAAATTGAAGATATTGAACCCTTGGTTCGTTTTCTGGTGACAGAAGGCTGGTGGATTACAGGCCAAACTATTTTTGCCAATGGTGGTTATACCACTCGTTAATTCAAGTTAAGCTGGGGATGTTCTCATCCCCACTTTTTTATTTAAGGCTGCAGATCAATACCATTCTGTTCAGTATGTACAACCTTAAAATGGTAGGTTACTTGCAACATATGCAATGTTCTCGATAAATCCTGAGTAGAATACGCGCCAGACACCAGAACGTTGTACAAGCTTGGATCAATATTAATACTCTGTTGATGATAGCGTGATAACTCTGTGATGAATTTCTGCAATGGCATACTATGCACTACCAAAAGCTGTTGGCGCCATAATAAAGGCATATCACTATATGCACCATGATAAATCTGTTGTGCATCAAATCTAACAGTATGTTGTGCAGTAATATCCTGATACGTTTTTGAGTACTGAGGCTGAGTACGAACAGTGCCCTGCTTTACAATTAGTTCTGTTTGTGTTGGAAAATGGCGGACATTAAATACCGTGCCTAATGCCAACAAGTCTCCATCTGCGGTCTGTACTGTAAATGGCCGCTGTTTGATATCTTTATGCGTTTCAATATAAATTTCACCACGTGCCAATTCAATACGCCGCTGATTGGCATTGTATTTCACCCGAATCTTACTCTCACTATTCAGCCAAATTTGACTGCCATCAGCTAAACTCACTTGCTGCTGCTCTCCGATCTGAGTTTTATAAACATCAATAGGCTCAAAACTCAATAGATCAGGCGCATAATCTTGCTGACGAATTCCCTGAACCGTATAAAATGCGGTACATAGAGCAAATAGGATAAGACTAAATTTTGTTGCAAATTGCGGTTTAGGTTTGAGTTGATGCATCGTTTGAGCCATGACTGTCTTTGGTACTCGACCCAACTTTTCATCAAACATAATGACATTTGCCCAAACCTCTTGATGCAATGCATCCTCAGCCAACCATTGTTCAAAGCATGCTTTTTGCTTTACGTCCAAAGTCTGTTCCTGCATCTGCATATACCATTCAGCGGCTTCATAATAGGCCTGCTGGCGAACATGCTTTGCATTATCTTTTCGAGGTTGTTTGTTCATTTAATACATCATGATCTATTTTTTATTATTCCATTGCCATAAAACAGGCAGCCATGGCACAGGTCAAATCACGCTTAATAGTTGAAATCGAAATATTCAGTTGCTCTGAAATTTGTACATAATTTAAACTCTGTAACTGTGACAACATAAACACCTGCTTTTGCCGTTCTGGCAGAGCTTCGATAATGTCACATAGCTCACATAAGGTCTCTATCCATAATATTTGTTCTTCCAGAGAAATCGAATGTTCAGGATAAGTCTCAGCCAAGACACTCAAATAAGCCTGCTCAACTCTTTTACGCCGATACAAATTAAACATCAGGCTTTTAGCAATGGTGGTTAGTAATGCCCGGGGTTCATAATAATAATAATCAGCATAACGGGTCATTATTTTGACAAAGGTATCCTGAGTCAGATCCGCTGCATCACAGTGGCTACCCATTTTTTTACATAGCCAAGCATATAGCCATGGTTTATGTTCGCGATATAAACCATCAATGTGTTGATTGACTTGTTGTTTTGTCAATGTCTGATTTGAAAGCATTGCACCAAACCAAAGGAAAAATAATAATAATTATCATTACAATGTCAAAGTTTGTAAACAACTTAATCCCTTTAATTTTTAAACCTATATTTTTCAAAAATTTACTAAAACATTAAAAATTTTATGAGCTGTTCTAAATTCTCAGGTGATAACGCTATGACCAAATCATTATTTTTATCATCTCTAATTTCCTGTGGGGAATGCATCATGCAAGCGGCAGCCAAAATACCCTTTCAAATAAAGAGTAATTTAAGTATTGCGATAAAATCAGTCTTATTGGGTACGGTACTGAGCGGAATGGGCCATACAGTGCTTGCCGTAGAAATAAAATCCACTATCGAAAAAACACAACAAATCCAGATTCATGGGGGGAGTCTAGATCAAGCTCTGGCACTATTTGCAGGTCAAACAGGTTCAGAACTTTCTTATGATCCAGCTCTTGTTAAAGGTAAAAAAACTCAAGGTTTAAATGGCCAATATACGTTTGAACAGGGTATTACCCAATTGTTAAAAGGAACAGGCTTAACTTTAATTAAACGTCAGGATGGTACATGGGGCATTATTGACTCTAATAATCAACTTCGTGAAGTGGGTCAATTGCCTTCGATTAATTCGACGGCCAGTAATTCTATAAAAAAGAATCATCAAGTTGCACAATTGCCTGTGATTCAATTAAGTTCCGAAGATAAAAGCAGTTATGCTGCAAAAAGAGTCAGCATTGGTAAAACGGAACAATCCATAAAAGAAATTCCACAATCTGTTTCTGTTATTACCCAACAGCAAATTAAGGATCAAGGCTTTACCACCATTGCTGAAACATTAAATCAGGCCACGGGGGTAACTGCTTATGGATATAGCGGTTCTGAAAATTACCAAATACGTTTTTCAGCCGCCAACATACAAATTAATGGTGTTCCTCAAGCAGATAATATTTCAAATGAAGACCCTGCTCTGTATGAAACCATTGAAGTATTAAGAGGGCCTTCTGGCTTATTAACAGGAAGTGGTGATCCCAGTGGCTCAATCAACTTTATTCGTAAACGCCCCACGTTGGAACCGTATGGTTCATTTGCAATTTCGGGAGGATCATGGGGCAGTCATCGTGAAGAATTTGATGTCAGCAATAAACTCAATGAAAGTGGAAGTTTAAGAGGACGATTGATTGCCGTCCAAAATACCACTGGAAAATTTCGGGATGCTGAAAAAGATGATGATAAAGCAACCGTCTATGCAGCATTTGACTATGATCTGACTGATAGAGCAACTTTCGGAGTTTCTGGCACATATATTAATGAGAACTATATTAATTTCTGGGGGTTACCACTAGATCAAAATGGCCATGTTCCAAGCCGCAAATCTTTTGTAGGCTATAATGTCCCCTCCAAAAGAGATCAAAAACAATTTTCAGCTGACTTTAAATACCAATTTGATGATGGCTGGGTTGCCAAAGCAGCTTATAATCATAATGAAGTCGACCATAAAAATTTTGGTATGTACTCTTATGCTCCTCTGGATGAAAATAGATTAACCACCGCAGGCGTTGGCCATATTCAACAGACCTTTACCAATACATCTTTCGATATCAATCTTTCTGGCCCCTTTCATTTTCTTAATCGAGAACACCAGTTATTGCTCGGCTATAATCAATGGGAAAATGATTCACTCTCTGGTTTCAAATATGTTGCTGTTCCTAATTGGGATGTGTTACATAACCATGATTTCGGGGCGTATGTGAACACGAATATAAGTGATAAAAATCGTACCGTTACCAAACAATCAGGTTTTTATACTGCCGCAAAAATCAAATTACTTGATCCCTTGACTTTAACTTTAGGTGGCCGCTGGACGGACTATACCAATCAGAGTCAAGCCCTTAAAGCCAATAATGAATTTACACCTTATGCTGGACTGATATGGGATATTAATCCTGAATGGAGTTGGTACGCCAGTTATGCTGATTCATTTGTCCCACAGTCTGAACTGGATTACAGGTAAGATACTTGACCCACGAGTAGGCTGGCAAATTGAGACAGGTCTCAAAGCAGAGCTCTTTGATGGAGCAGTTAATGCGACAACAGCCATCTTTCAAATTCGGGATAAAAATCGTGCCACACTGGATCAGGACCATATCGGATGCAATACGGATACGGGAGAATGTTATCGCGCTGCTGGAGAGGTTCAGGCGCGTGGTTTTGAATTTGAAATTACGGGTAAAGTAACACCACATCTGAATATCACAACAGGCTATACCTATAATGATATTAAATACCTAAGTGATACTGACCCTGCAAATGTTGGACAACGTTATTCGCCCGACACGATTCCTAAACAACTTTTTAAACTCTGGTCTTTATATAAATTTGACCAACAGCAATTTTCAGGGGTATTTGATGGCCTAGATATGGGACTTGGAATGCAGGCTCAATCTGGTTTATATAATAGCTCACTTAAGCAAAGCGGTTTTAGCATCGTTTCTGCACGAGTGGGCTATCAAATTGACAGCCACTGGCAAGCATCTTTACAAATCAACAATCTATTTGATAAAACTTATTTTAATTATCCAGGCAATTCTATCTTTTATAATATTTACGGTGCTCCCCGTAATTTTATGTTGACCCTAAGCGCAAAATACTAAGATCCCCCTCGCCGAGTACAAACATGCATTCGGTGAGGGTCTAAATATCAAATTAATTACAAAAACGCTTCCAACACTGAATTTAAAAACACATGCCCTTGCTCAGTACAGGCTATTCGCTCAGCATCATTGATCAGCAACTTTTTTTGCCGTAACTTGTTGAGTATCAGCTCAAGATCAGCCAAAGATAAGCCTGTACGTTGTTCATATAACTGAGTCGCCACGCCATCATTTAAGCGCAGCACATTCATCATAAATTCAAATGGTAACTCATCTGCTTCAATCTTTTTCATCTGGAGATGATCAGCAGGGATTTTGGCTAGATAATCTTTCGGTAAGCGTGTTTTCTGAAAACGATAAATGCCGTCAGATTGAGTAACTTTGCCATGTGCACCCGCGCCAATCGCAAGATAATCGCCAAATTGCCAATAATTTAAATTATGTGCGGATGGACGTTCTTTACGCCATGCTGAAACTTCATAATTGATGAAACCCTGTGCTTTTAAATATTGCTCACCTTGCAGTTGAATCTGTTCAAGGGTTTCATCATGTGGCAATACGGGCTGAGTTCTAAAAAAAACGGTGTTGGGTTCAATGGTCAGTTGATACCAACTGATATGCGTTGCGCCATTTTCAACTGCAAGTTTTAAATCGAATAAGGCTTGCTCCAGAGTTTGTTCAGGTAGTCCATGCATTAAATCGACATTGACACGTTCAAAATCCGCCTGTTTTGCCAAATGGATCGCCTCGATGGCATTATCTGGACTATGAATGCGTCCTAATCGCTGTAAATGCTCCTGATTAAAACTTTGTACCCCTATGGATAAACGATTAATCCCTACACCTAAATAATCCGCAAAAGGATCATGTTCCACTGTGCCCGGATTGGCTTCCAAGGTAATTTCACACCCCTGTTCAAATTCAAGCAAAGATCGTAATTGGGTAAATAACCATTGATAGCCTTGTGCCGAAATTAGAGAGGGTGTTCCTCCCCCAATAAAAACACTGTGAATTTTACGTCCCTGTGCAAACTCAACCTGCGTTTGAAAGTCAGCGACCAATGCATGTAAGTATTGCTGTTCCAATTCCAGCGACAAGGCACCGTTGGGGACGGCATGAGAATTGAAGTCACAATAAGGACATTTACGCACGCACCACGGCATATGAATATATAAAGAAAGTGGGATTTCAGAAGGATCAAGTAAAACAGTCAAGAATAGCGCTCAGGCAACACAACCCTATTAGTTTAACATGACTACAGCAATACATTGTGCTCAAGCCCATTGAATTGATTTAGACTGGAGTGCAATAAATAATAACGATTTAGGAAAACAATGCTAAAAATAAGTTCACAACTTTTATTATTTTTACCCTTGGCGTTAGGGATTGGCGTTGCTATGTCCATACAAACGGCCCTAAATACACAGTTACGAAATTATCTCTACTCTCCGTTACAAGCGGCTTTTCTATCTTTTCTAGTCGGTACAATTTTACTGGCACTGTTGGTTTTACTGCAAAGTCATCCGAAACCATCATTACAACAACTCGGTCAAATCCCATGGTTTTTATGGTTAGGTGGTTTTTTAGGGGTTTATGCGATTAGCCTGAGCATTTATACTGCACCCAAATTGGGTTTTCTCACCTTATCAGGATTGATTATTTTTGGCCAACTGGCAATGTCCTTATTGCTGGATCATTTTGGCTGGCTTGGGACAGAGAAAATGCCTGTCAACTGGCAACGCCTACTTGGGGCGATCATCATTTTCGTTGGGGTTATTTTGACCTTACAGCGATAATTTTCTTTTATAGATGAGTATTTTTTGTGTCAAATGTCGCGGGTTTCCGCTTTGAACTAAAACAACTGTTTCACTTAATGTGGCCAATTCTGATCACGCAATTTGCCCAAGCAGGATTGGGGCTTATTGATACTATTATGGCAGGACATTTATCTGCTAATGATTTGGCAGCCATTGCCGTAGGTGTGGGATTATGGATGCCCGTCATGCTACTGTTTAGCGCGATCATGATTGCCACAACACCGCTGGTTGCAGAAGCCAAAGGGGCGAGAACGCCTGAAAATATTCCAGTGATTGTAAGGCAGTCTTTGTGGGTGGCATTTATTCTTGGCCTGATTGCCATGCTGATTTTACAGGCCATGCCATTTTTGTTGCCACTGCTCGGGGTTCCTGCAAGCTTGCAACCCAAAGCAGGATTATTTTTACACGCTATCGGTTTTGGTATGCCAGCAGTCACCATGTATGCAGCATTGCGTGGTTATTCTGAGGCATTGGGCTACCCACGCCCTGTGACTGCCATTAGCTTGATCGCACTGGTGGTATTGGTTCCGCTCAATTATATTTTTATGTATGGCATCGGCCCTGTTCCACACTTAGGGAGTGCAGGCTGTGGTTTTGCGACAGCAATTCTACAATGGCTAATGTTAATTACCTTGGCCAATTATATTTATCGTGCCAAAGCCTATCAATCGACTCAAGTGTTTTCACATTGGGAAAAAATCAATCCTGCCCTTGTAAAACGTATTTTAAAATTAGGCTTACCTATTGGTTTAGCAGTGTTTTTTGAAGTCAGTATTTTTAGTACGGGTGCAATTGTCTTAAGTCCATTAGGCGATACACTTGTCGCCGCGCATCAAATTGCGATGTCGGTCACGTCACAACTATTTATGATCCCGATGTCTCTTGCCATTGCCTTAACCATTCGGGTGGGGATGTATTATGGGGAAAAAAACTGGGTGGCAATGCGTCATGTACAAAAACTGGGATTAGCGACCGCGACTTTTTTTGCTCTTTGTACGATGAGTTTAATCTGGCTTGCTCGCCCACAAATTGTAGCAATTTATACTCAAGATCCTGCTGTATTTAATGTCGCTTTATATTTATTGCTATTTGCGATGGCGTATCAATTGATGGATGCATGGCAAGTTGGTGCTGCAGGTTGTCTAAGAGGAATGCAAGATACTAAAGGCCCCATGTGGATTACCCTGATTGCCTATTGGGTAATCGCATTTCCTGTGGGGATTTATCTGGCACGTATCGCAAAAATGGGGCCAGCAGGTGTGTGGCTTGGTTTGATTATTGGTTTAACTATTGCTTGTGTACTGCTTTTGGCACGTTTATATAGTAATAATCGTAAACTGGCTGCCCAGCAATAATTAAAAAAATTATTTAATTTAAAAAATGCCAATCCATTTAGATTGGCATTTTTTATTTCTATATTTTTATATATTTTAATGTTTTAGGCAGATTTTGCTTTTGGACTTGCACCAATTTGCCAGACGAAAGGCAACTCTGTCTGATTCACCACCCAATCTCCTATTGCTTTTTCCTTATAAATAAGTGGATTGTGCGATGAAACCGTTCGGGCATTTCGCCAGAAACGGTCTAATTGCTTGGTGGTACTGCTAGCTGATGCACTCAGAGCATTGAATAGTTTACTGGTAAGATCCAGTACCAGATCCGCAATCACGACTTGACCCTGTGCTGATTCCAGTTCTGCATCTATATTAGCCTGATGCTCTTTAATATCCGACTCGGAAAAATGACTGAGATAAGCTTTTTGTAAAGCTTCAGCTGTACGTTGTGTAATCGCTTCACTGGCATAAGCCTTGGCAGATGCCTGACCAATCACCTGTAATACTTGTGGATCATGTCGTGCCAAATCAGCATTGGCATGGCTAAAAATACGTTTACGCTCACGAACTTCGTGACTAAAAGTCTCGACTGCTGCTTGAGCAATACCCGATAAGGTCGCTAAATGGATGACCTGATAAAAAGCAGTTTGATATTTAAAGCGTTGGTCAAAAGGGATGATATGCACCGACGGTAATTCAACTTGCTGTAAACGTAGAGTTCCACTACCTGTAGTTTTTTGCCCAAAACCATCCCAGTCATCATCGATCTGCACTCCCGAAGCATGACGATCAATCGCTGCAATCACATGCTGCTGACTAACGTCATCATAAGCAAATAAATCGATCCAATCTGCAAAAATACTTCCAGTAGAATAATACTTTTCCCCATTCACCAATAATTTACCAGTCGCTTCCTCCTGCGTAATTCGGGTAATCACATCGCCTATCTGAACTGCCCCCACTTCTGTCCATGCATTGCCAACGATATCACCCGAAACAAAACGTTCAAACCAATCATTTTGTTGCTGTGTATTATGCGCAACCAAACGGTCTTCTACAAAAGCAAAGTGCCCCCGTAATGCTTGTACGATATTAGAGTCCACTTTTGCCAATTCCGTCAGTAATTGAAATAACTGGGGCAATGATACACCTGCACCGCCGTAGGCTACAGGAACACGTAACGCCCCAAAACTCGCTTGTTTTAGCCATTGGATTTGTTCGTAGGGCAACTGACGACGTTGTTCACGTTCTAATGCTCCCGCTTCAATTTTCTTAAAAATAGGGCGATACTTTGCAGCAATCAGCTCATAATCTGCGCCCAATGAAAGTTGATCTTTAATCTGTTCAAACTGACTCATCTCTTTCTCCTCAATTTTTTGTTGTGATTTACTTAACTCCACGCATGACGTGGAGGTTGCACACCATTTAGGTAATAATTTCCAACAATGTGATATTTCCAGCGCACTGGATCATGTAGCGTGTGGGTACGTGCATTGCGCCAATGCCGATCCAGATTTAACTCGGATAAGGTTGAACGAGTTCCAGACAACTCAAATAATTTATTGGCTGCAAGAATAGCGACTTCAGTCGTCAGCACTTTTGCTTCCGCAACCAGTAAAGTCGCTTGAGAAACATGCTCTTCCGTCGGTTCATCAATTGCTAGATCAATTTGATCGGCAGCCAGATCCAATACAGCTTCGGCCGCACGAAGTTTAATTTTCAGGTCCCCAATACTGGCAATGGTATATGGATCATCTGTGGCACGCTCCAAACCAGAATCGATCCACGGACGACTATATTTTTTGACATATTGAATGGTTTCTTCTATTGCACCACGGGCAATTCCCGCATCTACTGCCGCTTGTATAAACTGTGAAATCGCACCTGCCGCAGTTGGCCGCTCAAAGGCTTGGTAAATAGGAACCACATATTCTTCACGTACAGGTACTTTTTTTAATTCAACCGTCCCACTCGCTGTTGTACGCTGCCCAAACCCAGACCAGTCATTAATAATATTGACTCCTTCAGTTTCACGTGGCACCAAAGCGGCATACGGTTGACCTGATTCATTAATAGCCACAATCGGGATCCAGTGCGCCAGTAAAGCTCCTGTAGCAAAGAATTTTTTTCCATTAATTTCATAACCTGTTGCAGTTTTATGAATGGTGGTGGTGAGATCTGCCACCGTTTTACTGCCCTTTTCTGAAAAAGCATTGCCAAATCGAATCCCCTTTAACACCAACTCAAAGAAGAAATGCTGCTGTTCTAAACTTGCATCCAGACGTAAATGTTCTAAAAACGCCCAATGATTCTGCGGTAATTGTCCCAATGAAGAATCCACACTGGAAATGATCTTCACCACCTCTGCCAAAGTACGGTATTTGACTTGCGCACCCCCAAATGCTTTGGGAATCGTAATGCCCCATAATCCACTCTGTGAATATTGCTGGATTTCATTGAAAGGTAAACGGCGTTCCTGATCACGCAAGGACGCTTCTTTAGCAAATTCACTGGCCAATTGTTTAGCGATTTGAATCGCTTCTGCATCAGTTTGAATGATATGCGCACTTTGTAGCTGTTCAAACACCTGCAATGGCACAGAATTTGCTCGATGAGCAGGGGCAGAATTGGCGTAAGCAGCAGTATTGAGTTGACTCATAATAGGAAATCTCATCATTGTTCTTCGAGTATGCAGATCAACATAGCACCAAAAAAAAAGGCTTGTTATAGAGATTAACGCATTGTTTATGAATTGATTTTTGAAATACTTTGCATAAAAAATGCAATATATTTAAGCAATTGTTTTTAGATTAGATTGTCTTTTATTAACAATTTGAAGTAGGCAATGCGAGCTTTGTCACCTATGATCAAGACTGAATCCAGCGCGCGAAGAAAGGTAAAATAGATATGGCTAAAAATACGAGTTCTCCGGGTCGACGCTTTATGAAACTTGCGGGAATGACTGCCAGTATTGCCACCAAAACAGTCTCGAGCTCGATTCGGAATTTAACCGCAGATGATGAACAAAAAATCGCGGCGAAAACCAAACTGTTTCAGGATATCGGGATTCAAATTGCCGATACGCTGGGTGAGATGAAAGGCGCGGTGATGAAGGTTGGACAAATCGCCTCGCAATATAAGGATATTTTTCCACCTGAAGTCGCCAAAGCCATTGCCAAACTACAACGTCAAGCGCCTGCCGTTCCCTTTAGTGCCATTCAACAACAAGTTGAAAAAGAGTTAGGTCAACCTTTACTGACGGCTTTTCAGTCGTTTGAACCTGAACCTTTTGCCGCTGCATCTATTGGTCAGGTGCACCGTGCGGTCCTGCCAAGCGGTCAAGAAGTTGTGGTTAAGGTACAATATCCGGGTGTGGATGAAGCTTGTGAGAGTGATCTAAAACAAGTCCGTTTAGCGTTACGCCTGATGGGAGTACTAAAAATTGATAAAAAACTACAAGATCAATTATTTGCAGAGATTCACGACAGTCTTTCTGCCGAATTAAATTATGAGATTGAAGCACAAAATCTGGAAGTGTTTAAAATATTTCATCAACAACTAGACAATAAAATTATTATTCCAAGCGTTTATAAAGACCATTCTTCACGCCGTATTTTAACCTTAAGTCTAGAACGTGGTGAATCGATTGAAACAGCCAGTACATGGCCTGTGGAGATTCGTAATGAAATTGGTCGTCGCCTGATTCAAGCTTTGGGTCAGGAAATTTTTTACTTAAAGCGTTTTCATTGTGATCCTCATCCGGGCAATTTTGCTTTTCGTGAAGATGGTAGTGTGATTATTTATGACTTTGGTGGCGTAAAAACTCTGAATATTGAGATTGTTGAACATTTTAAACAGCTTGTACAAGCCGCGCGCCAACAGGATATTGCTGCGATTGAGAACCATTTGTATGCTTTGCATGCCTTATCTGGTAAAGGGCTATTTCCGCAGGATTTATATCTGCAATGGCTAGAAGTGTTACTACGTCCACTCACTACTCAATATGACTTCGCTCAAAATTCTGCACATCATGATGGCGTCATTTTAGTAAAAAAATCTTTAAAATACTGGGATGTATTTAAACCATCGCCAGACACTTTAATGGTCAATCGAACTATTTCAGGACATTATTGGAATCTGATTCATTTAAAAGTTGATGATAACCTAAATGATCTATTCGAAGAGTTAGTTCCCAACTAATTTAAGACATTAGGCTTTTAATTAATTTGAATATTTACTACATTTGACTTATTTTATGAAATATTATAACATATCATAATAACTCAATTGGAGGGTTTCCCTATGCGTAACGGTATACATCCTGAATATAAAGAAGTGCTGTTTCATGACACCAATGCAGATGCTTATTTTGTCATTGGTAGTACTATACAAACGAAGCAAACACGTGAATATGAAGGTAAGACTTATCCTTATGTAACTTTGGATATTTCTAGTGCGTCGCATCCGTTTTATACAGGCGAAGTACGTCAAGCCAGTAATGAAGGGCGTGTAGCAAGCTTTAATAAACGTTTTTCTCGCTTTAAACGTTAATCTTGCTTTAAGTTTTTCATTTTATACTGACTTTATTCGAAGCCTAAGCAACTATCTCCTCCACTTAGGCTTCTTTTTTTGGCCAGAATTTCGGCCTTGTGTATAAACACAAAGTTATCCACAATTTTGCACTACCATTTATTCAAACTGATTCTTTTTTCCAGTCTTATTTTCTCGATGCCCTACTGACATCTGTGGATTCAATGCTATGCTTGAGCCTACTTTTGACATGTTATTGAATCACGGAAAATCATGATACAGGAACTATTGAAACAGCTTCAAAACGGCGAAGCCAAGTTTGCGGATGTTTTGGCGCATATTGAGTCACGTTTTGAACATACCCCAACAGCGTTTAAAAATGGTCAGCAACAAAATGCCGCAACTGAAAATCAAGGCAGTGCCAAAGTATTTTCTTTTGCTAAAGTTGAAGGTTTGGATCAAGCACAAACCTTAAGTTTATTTGCAGAACACTATGCAGCAGTTCTTGCGACACCAGAAGGTACCGACCATCAAAATATTCGTCAGTTCATGCAACATGGTTGGGAAGGTATAACCTTTGAAGGTCAGGCACTCACTGCCAAATAAGATAAGACCAAAATAAAAAAACCCAGACATCCTGTCCGGGTTTTTCGTATTTACGTCTTAGGGTCAACTCCTGTCATCCCTCACGATCCTGATGATTAACTTATTATGGTTGTTTTATGTCTTCGAACATCCTGTTCTGTATGGGTTCATCATAGGAAATTAGTACTGAGCCGGCTATTGGCAATTTTCCTGAATCGATGTAAGCCATGACTTACACAGCGATAACTGAAGAAATTTTAGAAGTTTATTCATATCGATGCGAGATAAAATAGCATACAAGTTCGCAGAATAATTTGGAAAATCCAAGCTTATGCGCTTTCAGTCTGATCCACACGACGTCCCACATGATGGTAGCCACGATTAAAATACACCAAACTTTGGTCATGCTGGCTTTGCTGAATCGCCACAATTCGGCACATAAAAATCGTATGCGTTCCAACTTCCTGAATTTGATCCACTTCACAATCGAAATTCACTAAAGCATCTTCTAAAACAGGCGCGCCTGTTTCAAGTTCTGTCCAAAATCCATACTCGAATCTTTGCTCTGGAGTTAATTTTGACGAAAATGCTTTAGAAATTTCCTGATGATGGGCACCTAACACGTTTACAGTTAAGATTTTATTTTCTAAAAAATGTAAGTGAGAACTAGAGGCTTTATTCATACAGACTAATAATGTCGGAGGGGTATCCGTTACACTACATACAGCAGAGGCAGTGAAACCATAGCGACCCGACAAGCCTGCTGTAGTCACGACACTGACAGCACTTGTTAACAAAGACATTGCATTTCTAAAGTCTGCTGCTTCAATCATCATTTTATTCCTCACCAAGGTTCGTAGTTTGATCTTGAGATCAAACCACCCACCCGTTACATCTGACTATACCCTTGATTACCCGTTTGAGAGTTCTTTTCGGATGATTTCTGCACCTGCACTAAGCGCTTGCAATTTTCCTCTCGCCACTTCGCGAGATAAAGGTGTCATACCACAATTGGTTGATGGATAAAGCTTATCTGCATCAACAAACTGTAGCGCTTTACGTAATGTATCTGCCACTTCTTCAGGACTTTCAATCGTATTGGTTGCGACGTCAATGGCACCTACCATCACTTTTTTACCACGAATTAGTTCAATCAAATCCATTGGCACACGGGAGTTGTGGCATTCCAGTGAAATAATGTCGATTTTAGATTGTTGTAATTTTGGAAAAGCTTCTTCGTATTGGCGCCATTCTGACCCTAAAGTCTTTTTCCAGTCTGTATTGGCTTTGATTCCATAACCATAGCAAATATGTACGGCTGTTTCACATTTAAGACCTTCAAGCGCTCGCTCTAAGGTTGCAACGCCCCAATCATTTACTTCGTCAAAAAATACGTTAAATGCAGGTTCATCAAATTGGATAATATCGATCCCCGCAGCCTCTAATTCTCTGGCTTCCTGATTTAGAATTTTAGCAAATTCCCAAGCTAATTTTTCACGACTTTTATAATGAGCATCATACAATGTATCGATCATGGTCATTGGACCAGGCAGCGCCCATTTAATCGGTTGCTGGGTTTGCTGGCGTAAAAATTTGGCATCTTCCACAAAAACTGGCTTTTGGCGAGATACTGCACCCACTACTGTAGGAACACTTGCATCATAACGGTTACGAATCCGAACCGTTTCACGTTTTTCAAAGTCAACGCCATCCAGATGCTCAATGAATGTGGTAACAAAATGTTGGCGCGTTTGTTCACCATCACTAACAATATCAATCCCCGCATGAAGTTGTTCTTGCAGTGACACAAGTAAAGCATCCCGTTTGCCTTGTACTAATTCATCACCTTGCAATTTCCACGGTGACCAGAGTTTTTCAGGTTCTGCAATCCAAGAGGGTTTTGGTAAACTGCCAGCAGTTGACGTCGGTAATAATCGTTTCATAATTAATAATCTTCTATCTTGAGGTTACACAGCAGCGTAGTGTTTGTCAGCGTAATTGGCAGCCCATTGATCCAAAATCGCTTGGTAAGGCTTGATAAAGTTCTCTTCTGTCCATTTACCTTGTTTAACTGCTAACTGACCGCGTTCTTCACGATCATAAACAATTCGGGTTAATGAATAATCTTGATGCTTAAGACTTGGCTGATACACTTCTCCAGCCGCAGAGTTGGCATTGTAAATCTCAGGACGATAAATCTTTTGGAACGTTTCCATGGTACTAATCGTGCCGATCAACTCAAGGTCAGTGTAGTCGTTCAGTAAATCACCACGAAAATAAAATGCCAAAGGTGCGACGCTATTTGCTGGCATGAAGTAACGTACCTGTAAACCCATTTTTGCGAAATACTCATCAGTTAAAGAATATGCATCTTGCTGATATTCAACACCCAGGACTGGATGTTCATTCGTTGTCCGATGATAAGTTTTAGTCGTTGAAACACTAAGACAAATAACAGGTTGCTTACTAAAGTTTTCTTTAAAGGTATTTGAATCTACAAAAGATTTAAAAATTTTCCCATGTAACTCACCATAGTTTTCTGGCGTACTAAATTTGGCTTGATCTTTATTATGTTCAAGCAGTAACACACTAAAATCATAATCGCGTACATAGGAGGAAAAATTATTTCCAACAATACCTTCAATACGTTGCTGAGTTTTGTGATCAATAATATTGGTTTTTAAGATTTCAATCGTCGGGAAAGTTTCACCATTACCTTCAACGTCAATATCAACCGAAATAATGTCGAGTTCAACAGAATAACGATCCGCCTTTGGATTATCCCAATGTGCCAATGCATTGAAACGATTGTCAATCATTCTTAAAGTATTACGCAAATTCTCTTGGCGACTTGCCCCTCTGGCCAAATTCGCAAAGTTGGTGGTGATACGTGTATTGTCTGAAGGATGATAATTTTCATCGAAACGAATGCGCTTAAGCGCAAATGTAAAGTCTTGGCTCATTTTGATCTGCTACCCTATCTCTATGCTGCAATTTATACCTAAATTGCTACATGAATAAAAACGATTTTGTTTCAACAAAAGATGAGCCAAATTCATCTTTTGAATTTCGTTTATATTGAGAACGGATTAAGCAGGCATGTACTAGATAGATGATCTTGAAATAAACCCTGAAGAATCATGGACTATGAATAATTTATAGGATTCAGTATTTACATTTTTATGAGGGAGTTAATCAATAAATTTTAGCGCCTCTGCTAAGGTCGCTCCGCATACTGCGGCAAATCATCACAAATCGTATCCCACTCTGCTTTATGTGCAGCAAAAATATGCATGCTCGGTTTCTGCTCGATTTTGCTGTCTAAAGTACCGATACGCAAACGATAAAATTCTGGCGTATCCAGTTTAATGCTCATGATCGGTGAGCCACATTCACTACAAAAACAGCGTTCTGTGGTCGGGGTAGACTGATATTTCTTGAGGAGATGTTCACCTTGCACAATCTTAAAATCATTCACATGCACAGGCGTGTTCGTAGCATAAGCTGTACCGTTGGCTTTGCGACAACGCTGGCAATGACACTGAATAATATCACCAAGTCCTTGCCCCGAGATTTCATAACGAATACCTTGGCATAAACAGCTTCCAGACAAAATTGTAGCTTGCGACATCCTTAATATCCTTGCAGTTCTATATGTATACTCAATTCATTGAAAATGATGGATCATACTGGCCATCAAATTTCGATTTCAGCTATCATATAATCAGTCATCACCTAAGAAAAAATCTTTCAATAAAATCTGATCCTATCCCACCTTATCCTATAGATGAATCAACTACAAATCACAATATGAATAATGATCTGAAATTTAAACTCATCGAAGCCGACCCCGCTTTATCACATTATGTAGAAAGTTTTTGGATGTTGCATAATTGCTCTGATGAAGCTAAAGAAATCATTGTCTTACCAGATGGTCGCATGGATTTAACTTTATCTCAATCGTCTACGCAGTCCTTTCAAATTGTCTGTTCAGGATTAGAAACCAAACCTCAAGCCGTTATCTTACAAGGTAATGCTTTAATCTTTTCTATCAGTTTTAAGCTATTGGCTGTGGAATATCTCTTAGGAAAATCCATTTCTAATTTGCTCAATTATGCAGAATATCTGCCTGCCCAATTCTGGGATTTTGAACCCCTAGATTTGTTGGACTTCGATCTATTTTGTAAAAAAGCATCGAAAAAAATAAGCTCTCTTTTACCTCAACATATTGATTCGAGAAAACAGAAATTATTTCAGTTACTTTATCAATCTCGTGGTGGTTTGAGCGTGGCCGAACTTTCAGAGCAGGTTCACTGGAGTCGTCGCCAGATTCATCGCTATTTTACTGAAAAGTTTGGAATTTCTTTAAAAACTTATTGTGATATTCTGCGCTTTAAGGCGTCTTTTGAATCCATCCGAAATGGACGATTATTTCCTGAACAGCATTTTGCTGATCAATCGCATTTCATAAAACATATTAAGAAATTTTCAGGCGTATCCCCCAAACAACTTAAACTCAATCAAAATGACCGATTTGTACAATTCTTAGTGTTACCCTCCGAGTAAAATTTCTCTATATTTAAATATTTATCAGAGAAAAATATGCTTTTAAAAAACAAAAAAATAGCCATTATTGGCGGTGGACCGGCGGGATTGACGCTTGCACGTTTATTACAACTTCAAAATATGCACGTGACAGTATTTGAACGGGATTTAAATCAGCATGCCCGTGTACAGGGTTCTCCTCTGGATTTACATCAAGACTCAGGATTAAAAGCACTGCAAAAATCAGGGTTACTCGACCAATTTAAACAACATTTTATGCCTCAGGCAGATCGTAAAAAGATCATGAATGAACAGGCCAACGTTTTTCTAAGCGACCATGATGATCAACATCAGCCAAAGTTTGGCGATCCTGATTTTCGACCTGAAATCGACCGTGGAGCTTTAAGAAAAATCTTACTCGAGTCTTTATTACCCAACACAGTGCAATGGGATCATCAATTCATTTCCATGCAAACACAAGCAGAAGGCTGGTTATTAAACTTTAACAATAAACGTCCTGTTTATGCAGATCTAGTCATTGCTGCTGATGGTGCAAACTCTAAAGTTCGCCCTTACCTTACAGATATTCAGGCTTTTTATACGGGTATCACGATGCTAGAAGGCTATATTGCCAATGCTGAGCAAACTGCACCACAAATAAATCAATTGCTAAATGGCGGCAAAATCATGGCTTTTGGCAATCAGAAAAATCTATTAATGGGACAAAAAGCCCATCATGAGATTGGCTTTTATGCCAGCTTTAAAGCGGATCAAACATGGACAAACGTTCATCAAGCAATGTATTCAGATCAAATCCAAATCAAACAATGGTTCAATCATTTTTATCTAGAATGGGATCCGATCTGGTCTGAGCTGTTTGAACATACTTCCCTTCCCCTGATTCCTCGTCCTATTTATTGTATGCCTCTGGACCAGACTTGGCAGACGAAATCAAATTTAACACTCATTGGCGATGCCGCACATGTGATGCCACCTTTTGCGGGCGAAGGCGTAAATGTTGCGATGCTAGATGCTTTAAACCTGAGTGAGTATTTATGTTCGGGGCAATTCTCTTCGCTGCAAGTGGCGATTGCTGCCTATGAAGACGAAATGCGTATGCGAGCAGCAGAAATGGCAAAGTATTCTTTGGAAAATGGTGAACGCATGCATGCACCAGATGCCCTAAAAAACATGCTCAACTTTTTTCAGGTGCATTAAGTCTTTGATGTACACCCGCGCCTGCCCATCGGCCTGTCGCTAAGCAGGCCGTCAACAAATATCCCCCTGTCGGCGCATCCCAATCCAGCATTTCACCACAAGCAAAAATATGAGGACTGTTTTTTAGCATCAGATCTTTATCAAGTGCCTCTAACCGAACTCCTCCTACACAGCTAATTGCTTCTTCAACAGGACGCAAGCCGTGTATCTGAATAACAAGTTGTTTGATATGTTGAGCCATTTTTAGCGCATCATTCCAGTCTGCTTTGCTTACTACATCACGGATTAAGGCAATTTTGGTTTTATCCAAACCGATCTTTTGCCATAACGTATTTAAAGACTGTTTTTTGCCTTGTTGTAATTTGTGTAGAATCTGGGTTTGATCCCAATCAGGAAGTAAATCCAGATATAAAATCGTTGATTTCTGAGTTTTCATGGTTTCACGCAAATCACGATTACACCGATAAACCAAACCGCCTTCAAGTCCATAATGGCTGATGACCATTTCACCATACTGCGGGGTTTGCCCCTCAGCCCATGCCTTGATACGCTTCAAGGGCTGTCCAAAAATTGGCTGCAAATACCTTGACCACTTAACCAGAACACCGACATTACTTGCGCTAAATGGTTGAATAACACAAGGATCAAGCCAGTGTTGCCATTGACCATCACTGCCCAATTGCGGCCATGAAACAGCACCACAAGCCAGTATGATCGCATCAGCTTTTAATGTATGTTGCTGCTGATGTGATAGGTCTAATACGGTTAATTCAAGTGAGTTCATCCTCATTACTTGATGGCGATAGAAAAACTTAACGCCACGTTGCTGTAAACGTTTGAGCCATGCGCGTAACAATGGCGCAGCTTTCATTTCATTGGGAAAAATCCGCCCTGAACTACCTATATAGGATTCAATCCCCAAACCTTTCATCCATGCCTGAATCGTCTCAGCATTGCAAAGTTCAATCATCGGGCGTAACCATTCAGCATGGTCGTAACGCGAAATAAAAATGTCTAAATCTTCAACATGACTAATATTTAGACCGGTTTTGCCTGCCATTAAAAACTTACGCGCCGCTGATGGTTTTTGTTCGTAAACAGTAATGTCGTAATCACCCAGTTCGGATAAAATCTCGGCACATGCCAGACCTGCGGGACCTGCTCCAACAATTACGATCTGCTTATTCGGCATGATTGTGTCCTAGTAATGGCATAAATCCATCAAAACGGGTGCAATAGTCGACAGGTTTGGTTATCAATACTTGTTGGCATAACTCACCACGTTCAAGATATTTGATCTCAAAATGTGTCCGTGCCGAATTAGATTCAATTTGTTGTTTTACATAAGGCAAGTGCCAAAGTTGCTGCACTTGTTGTTCTGCTTCATCAATATAATCTGGAATATTACTGGCTAAAGTAATCGTACCTCGTGGCGTTAAACGTGACAGTAAAAACTCAAAAAAAGGCATATTTAACCAGCGCTGGGCAGGGTTATGCGGCTCAGGATTAGGGTAAAGAATAAAAAACTGTTGTACTTGCTGCGGATAAAGCGCATGTACCATCCACGGTAAAGCATCTGCATGAATCGGACATAAATTATCTCGTCGTTCCAATTCTTGTTGTTTCTGCATCGCCAAAAATTTTTCTTTGGTTCGCTCGATTGCAAATAATGTTTGTTCTGGATGTTGTTCACTAAATAGCAATGCATGTTTACCCTTACCCGCCCCAATTTCTACACAAATCGGTGTATTTTCAATTGGATTAAAGTCACGAGGTGCCTGCATACGCTGGGCTTGAAATTGACGAATCGAAATAATCACAGCAAACTATTCAAACTAGGTATTGAAATCAGGCTAAGTCTAACAAGTGATTTAAGCTTTGCCTAATATCTTGATAACGAATTTGAGGATTTTACTATGCCACGCACATTTCCCTGTCCACGTTGCGGCGAACCATCTGTATGGGAAGATAATGAGTTTCGTCCCTTTTGTTCAGAGCGTTGCAAACTGATTGATCTAGGTGCTTGGGCAAACGAAGACTATAAATTACAAACTCAAGATGCGCCTAGCTCAGGAAATGGCCGTCCTGATGATTACGATGACTAAGTTAAATTTCAATCACTATCTATTATATTTAGTTGCAAAATTCTTCTAAAATCGTGTGATTTGTAAACAAAATTAAACATACAGCGCCTAAAATACTTGTCAATAATACAAATCTTCTCTTTATAGGAGAATTTGGATGATTTTATTGAGAATACTTTTTGGCGCTTTTGCTATTTGCTGTTTGATCTTCCTTGTTTTAGGCCTTATCGCTTCGGACGGCGTTTTATTTGTGATTGCTTTACTGTTTGCTGCTGCAAGTGGTTTAGTCGCATGGGAAGCCAAACAACGATTTCATAGTTTATTTCATTCCTGACCCATAGGACAATGATTGCAAGTTCAGTCATTGTCCTATTTATTTAGTATCCTCTAACCCGCCTTACCCGCAACAAAAGGATTAAACTGTTTTTCATAACCGATGCTGCTCATAGGCCCATGCCCTGAAATGAACTGGGTATCATCAGGTAAGCTAAAACATTCACGCTGGATCGAATCTAATAATTGCTGGTGATTTCCTTTCGGAAAATCAGTACGACCAATCGAACCTTTAAACAACACGTCCCCTGTCCATAACAAAGCATGTTGGGGATTATAAAACATCACGTGACCTGGTGTATGTCCAGGTGCAAAACGTACTTCAAACTGGTGCGTACCTAATGCCAAAACTTCGCCACCTTCCAGCCATTGATTAACATGTACAGGTTCTGGAATAGGAAAACCGTAACGTGCGGAAACCTCCTGAATCATGTCTAACCAGAATTTATCCTCCTGATGTGGCCCAATCACTGGAATATCCCAGATTCTGGATAACTCACCCACCGCACCGGCATGATCCAGATGTCCGTGTGTCAACCAAAGAGCTTTAACTTGCAGCCCTAAAGCATCCACTTCTTGTTTGAGCTTATCTGCATCGCCGCCTGCATCAATCAAAACTGCTTCTTTAGTTTCACTGTCCCAAAGAATAGAACAGTTTTGAGCAAAAGCAGTCACAGGAACGATTTTAACTTGCAGCATAAACAACCTCTGGCAGAAAAATGGCTTAATGGGCTAAGGTAATTTCAAGCGCATTCAAATGTGCTTGGAGTAATTGGCGAAGCAACTGTAAATGTGCATTTGAATCATTCAACGCAGGAATATATTGGTAAGACTCTCCACCAGCTTTTAAGAACAATTCGGCATTTTGAATGGCAAGCTCTTCTAAGGTTTCCAGACAATCTGCGGAAAAGGCTGGACTCAGAATCTGTACAGATTTTACGCCTTGCTCTGCCCATTGTGAAAGCAATTCATCAGTATAAGGCTTAACCCACTCCTGCTTGCCAAAACGTGACTGAAAACTAATTGCCCACTGATCGGGCGCTAGTCCCATCGCTTGAGCAACCAAGCGAGCGGTTTCCCGACATTGATCAGCATAAGGATCCCCTTTATCTGCATAAGGCTGGGGAATGCCATGAAAGGACATCAGCAGTTTTTCAGGTACTCCATGTTGAGCTTGAAAATCCTGAATACTCTGCACCAAAGCCTGAATAAATAAAGGATGACGATAGTATTCTTTAACAATCGTTAAGCCAGGTAGGTTACGTTGCTCAGGAATCCATCTGGCAAAAGCATCATAAAGAGGGGCTGTGGAGGTAGCAGAATATTGCGGGAATAATGGCAGTAAAATAATATGATCCTGAGGGGTTTGTGCGAGTTTTTGCAATAAAGACGTAATGCCAGGTTGGCCATAAGTCATCGCTGGAACCACACTCACATCAAATTGAGGATATCTTTCTATCAATTCATGCTTTAAAGCTGCTGTTTGTGCGAATAGGATTTCCCGCATCGGAGAGTCGGCACGCCATACACTCGCATACGCATGTGCCACACGCCTAGGGCGAAAAGGTAAAACAAAACAGCGCAAAATAATCTGCCACAACAGTTTAGGAATTTCGATCACACGCTGATCGGACAAGAATTGCTTTAAAAACTCTCGTACGGCGGGAATAGTGGCTGCATCAGGTGTTCCCAAATTGGCTAAAATAACGGTCACTTTTGGCTTGGATGCAGCAACAGACATTTATGTTTCCATCATGAAGAAAATATCTCGAATGTCTTACTTTAACAGTTTTACGCGTATGGATAAATGAATGTTCAGTTTGTTTTTACCTGAGAAGCACGATTGTTTTCAGTCGCATAACTCTCTAGTAATTTTAAAGCTTTTGGAGTCATTTGCCATAATAACCGTTGTCTTTCGTCTCGACCTGTGGGAACAATCCAGTCATTTTGACGCATCTGCATTTTAATATGATGCAAAGCGCGAATATTGATTTGTGATCGTGCTACCGCATGGGCACGAGGCAACACCAATCGCGCATCTTCTAGCCCTGTTTCGTTGAGATAATCATTAATTCGTTTGGAAAAATATTCCTCTGGCGTTGGGATTTTAAAAACCACACTTAATATGGATAATATTTGCAACCAGCTCAACTTACGTTCAGGTTTAAGTTCCTGAAAATTACCATCCTGATAAGCATGAACTCGATATTCAAAAGAATAGATTTCGTTGGTATAAACTTTTGGCATGACAACAAGTGGGTCATTTTCTCGCTTACCCAGCTCAGTTTCCAAACGGGTGACTTTGGCTCGCAGGCTATCAATTTCATCTTGCAAAACCTGTGTGTTTTGTGGTCTCACCCAACCCGATACAGGATAACGCTCAAGCATTTGCGACATATTAAAGCGTACAGCCAACTCCAAATCCCGTAAGCTGCGATAACAAAAAACCTGATCAACTTCCTGTTGAAGTTGTTTACGAAACTCACTAAATTTTTCTTTTAATTCAGATTTAGTATCTTGTAATGCAGCATCCCGGCTTTCAGGAGCCTCATGCATAAATACAATAATCGGTTTTTGCTTAGTTACTGCATAAATATATTCGAGGTGCATATAACTTACACCTGAAACAGATTGTTCCCCATACTGACTGCCCAATAGCAAGACCACATAATCACAATCGTCAATCTGACGACGTGCAATAGCCGTGCTCAGTGGCGTGCGCTGCTCTAGCCCCCATGAAAAAAATCCCATTCCAATCAGTGTTTGTGCTAACACCATACGTTCTGGTTGCATATCTGCACCAGAAGTTGAAATAAAGACCTGATAACGCTTATCCAGCATGGTTATCCCCTAAAACATTATATTCCTCATCACGTTCCCTGCGATGCAATGAATATACACATCCCCAAATTAAATTTAAAACACAAGCATTTACATCAGACTCACATACATTTAGCGGTCGATATTTTGAATACGCCAAATAATATGCTCAGTAATCATATGTTTTAACACAAACTTTAGCTCATCTGCATTATTTCCGCTGACAAAACATTCAATTTGCAAATGATTCTGACGAATTTCGTCAAATAATAACTCATTTTTAATCAAAATACGGGCAGTTTGGCGCGCCACAGCCAATCCAGAGTCAATTAATGTCAGTTTTTCCCCAAAAAGGCGGGTGATCGCTTCTTTTAAAAATGGATAATGGGTACAACCTAATACTAAAAAATCAGCATGTTGATCAATCACAGGTTGCAGACATTGATGTAAAACATTTAAGCAAGCTGGACTCAACTGTTGTCCTGCCTCAATGAATGGAACGAGTTGCAAAGAGGTCACAGGTAATACTTTTACACCTGCTGGATGAGCAAAGTTCTGGATTACATCTTTAATCAGTTGTCCGCGAAATGTTGCAGGGGTGGCGAGTACCGCAACCACTTTAGACTGACTCTGCAATACGGCAGGTTTCAATGCAGGCACTAAGCCCACTATCGGAAAAGACTCTCCATAATGTTCACGCAAATAATCCAGACTAAACGCAGAGGCTGTATTACACGCTACGACTGCCATTTTACACCCACGACGATATAACCATTCAATCGCTTGTGCAGTTAACTGTCGGATCTCCTGATCTGAACGCGAACCATAAGGCACATGCGCAGTATCAGCAAAATAAATAATTTGTTCATTGGGTAAATGCTGGACGATTTCCTGCGCAATAGTTAAGCCGCCGACTCCTGAATCAAAAATACCAATCGGCGCATCTTTAGATGCTTTAGGTCTTGGATCAAGTTCAGAATAAATAGGTTGTATGGCGGTCATTTCTGCGAGTAAATCCATCGTCTCAGATTCAAGATTAAGCTTAAACCTCAACTGCTTAAATGCAAGAGCAAATCACCACTTTTTAACGTTAAAATAGTGTCGCCATCTGAATTTTCAGTCAAATTACCCAATTCAATTAAGTGATAAAAAGCCGCACGCTGGATCAAGGCATTAATACCAAAACGCACATGAACATAAGGACGTAATTCGCTCTCTCCTGCTTCATTTGGATAACCACGCATAAAAATTGGATGGGATTCATCGACAATCACTACATCCTGATTGGTTGTGGTTAATTGGATAAAAGATTTAGACTCAATCTCAATTTGTTCAACCTGACTGACCAGTAAAGGTTCGTCTTCGACTTCAATTTCAATCTGCTCAACAGGTGTTTTTAAATAAAACTTTCCCTCTTCTTTCCAAAGCACTTTAGAAAATAGGTCTAAAAGTGCCTGTCGTCTGATCAATTGACCTTCGTGCCACCATTCTCCATTGGCTTTTACCAGCAGATCCATTTTGCCGCAATGCTTTGGGTGCCATTGGTCAAGAGGGGGAATTGACCTTTTGTGACTTTGCTGTGCATGTTTTAGATATTGTGCGATACTCATTAAGTTTTTATCATCTAACGATGTTGTCTGCTTCGTCTCTTGAGATGAATGATTTTGATTTACCATGGTTTATGCCCTTGCTGACGAGAAAATATAACGACTCAGCCAATTGGCTAGATCAGGGTTTGAAACTATACTAGCCACAAACTATTTAAGACACGATTGTCTGTTTGTGTCTAGACATTAAAGAACACTCATGGCAGCACCGAAGCAGTAATGTTACGGTTGCCACCCTTAGCAATATGAGGAGTCCTACATGGAGCACATCGAACGCGAAGCGATGGAGTTTGACGTAGTGATCGTTGGTGCTGGGCCTGCGGGTCTATCGGCTGCGATTAAAATTCGCCAACTTGCGATTGAAAATAATTTACCCGATCTGTCCGTCTGCGTCGTCGAAAAAGGTTCTGAAGTAGGCGCTCATATTCTGTCTGGTGCAGTGCTTGAGCCTCGTGCCATCAATGAGCTATTCCCGAACTGGAAAGAAGAAGGTGCACCTTTAAATGTCCCTGTAACTGAGGATAAAACCTACTTCTTGCTTTCTGATGAAAAATCTCAGGAAGCACCCCACTGGATGGTACCTAAAACCATGCATAACGATGGCAATTATGTCATCTCATTAGGTAATGTCGTGCGCTGGTTAGGTCAAAAGGCCGAAGAACTGGAAGTGTCGATTTTCCCTGGCTTTGCTGCCGCTGAAATTCTGTATCATGAAGATGGTACAGTTAAAGGCGTACAAACGGGTGATATGGGCATAGGTAAAGATGGTGAACCAACGCATAACTTTGCACCGGGTTATGAACTACATGCCAAATATACCCTATTTGCTGAAGGCTGCCGCGGTCATTTAGGTAAACGCTTGATCAGCAAGTTTAATCTGGATCAAAATGCTGACCCGCAGCATTATGGTATCGGGATTAAAGAACTGTGGGAAATTGATCCAGCCAAACACAAAGAAGGTCTGGTGATGCATGGTTCAGGCTGGCCGCTGAGTGAAACTGGTTCTTCTGGTGGCTGGTGGTTATATCACGCTGAAAATAATCAGGTGACTTTGGGCATGATCGTGGATTTATCTTATGAAAATCCACATATGTTCCCATTTATGGAAATGCAGCGCTGGAAAACTCATCCGCTTATCAAACAATATCTGGAAGGTGGTAAGCGTATTTCCTACGGTGCACGTGCAGTTGTAAAAGGCGGTTTAAACTCCTTACCGAAACTGACTTTCCCGGGTGGCTGTCTGATTGGTGACGATGCAGGTTTCCTAAACTTTGCCAAAATCAAGGGATCTCACACCGCAATGAAATCAGGCATGCTGTGTGGTGAAGCAGTATTTGAAGCGATTGCGCGTGGAGTAGAAAAAGGGGGTGATTTAGCCATTGCCCGTGTGCTCGAAGGTGAAGACTTCTTTGATAAAGAACTGAATGCTTATACGCAAAAGTTTGATAATAGCTGGCTGAAAGAAGAGTTACATCGTAGCCGTAACTTTGGCCCTGCGATGCACAAATTTGGTTTGTGGATCGGTGGTGCGTTTAACTTTGTTGATCAAAATATTTTTAAAGTGCCATTTACTTTACATGATTTGCAGCCAGACTATAGCGCACTTAAAACCCAAGACAAAGTGACCTTCAAGCCAACTTATCCAAAACCGGATGGTAAATTGACTTTTGATCGTTTGTCTTCGGTATTCGTATCTAATACTGTGCATGAAGAAAATCAGCCTTCACATTTGAAACTGACCGATCCAACCATTCCAGTCAATGTAAATTTACCGAAATGGGATGAGCCTGCACAGCGTTATTGTCCTGCTGGTGTTTATGAAATTGTAGACGAAGGTGAAGGCAACAAGCGCTTCCAAATCAATGCAGCCAACTGTGTACACTGTAAGACCTGTGATATTAAAGATCCATCACAGAATATTACTTGGATAACACCAGAAGGCGGCGGTGGGCCGAACTATCCAAATATGTAATGCCAGAATAGTTTTGGCAGAGCTTTAGTCGCTCTTCATAACAGAAGATGTCTTCATTACGTTGTTGTGTCTCATATCCAATGCACTGTAATTAAAATTACGGTGCATTTTTATTTCAGTTTTTAGCTTATTTTGCCTCACCTCATCACGCTTACATTTCTATCGATCTTTGTTACTTAACTTCCGTTCAGAAGCGCTTAGACTAAATTTTAAACATTTTTAATTCTATCTCGATCTGTTGTTAATTGCTGGTCAAACCTTTTAAGCAATTCACTCAAGTCATCGCATATGAAGAACAATTCATGGCAAATCTTGAGCAATAGATAGTTTCATCATAATACTTTGAAAAGGATGAGAATAATGCTCGATTTAAAACAAACACTTCAATCACTTCAGCCTATACGTGCTACACCTGCTGTTTCTATTTTTGTCCCTACTCATCGCACTTTTCCAGACAATCAACAAGATCATATTGCCCTCAAAAACCAGTTGAAACAACTCGAAGAACAATTATCGAAATCCTATGACAAAGTTTTTGTGGCACAACTTTTAAAGCAAATTCATCAAAAAACAGACGACTTAAATCCAAACTATCATCTGGATACATTAGCAATTTTTGCCACACCCGATCAGGTTGAAGTGATTCGTTTACCTTTTAAAACTCAGACCAGAATCATCATTGATAGCCAATTTGTACTGCGTGATTTTATCCGCGAACTGTCTTATGCATTGGATTATTATATTGTGGTGGTGACACGCGAAAAAGGTCGTTTGATTCAGGCTTCAAATAGCACCGTTATTCATGAATTTTCAGAATTGGATCAAGATCTCAATCCCCTTTTGCCACACGGCGCTTTTCCCGTCAAAAATGAAACGTTATATAGTCTGACCGCAACAGAACGTTCCGCTGCGGCACAAGAAGATCGTTATCTCAAAGAGTTTTTAAATCGAGTCGATAAAAATGTACAAGTGGTACATGCGCAAAAGCCGCTCCCAATTGTTCTTGTAGGTGATCGTCGTAATATCAGTTTTTATGAATCGATCTGTGATCAACCCAATCAAATTATTTTTTGCGTTGATAATGTCACTCAACTTGAAGACAGTGAACCAAGACATATTGTTGAAAGTATTCAAAATGCATTAAGTGACTATCAAATTAAAATTCATCAAAACAATGCCCATCAACTAGATCAGATTTATGGCAGTGATCGTGTAATTACAGATTTGCAGAATATTTATCAGGCAGCTTTACAGGGCAATGTGGATACTCTTTATGTACAGCAAGGGTATCGTGTGAATGGGTTTGTAAATATTGAACAACAACGTATTGAGTTTAGTGCTGCACCAGAAGAAGATACTTCTCCAGTTGATGTGATTAATCATGTGATCGATGCTGCACAAACACATGGCGGTCATATTGTATTTTTGCCAGAAGCCTATTTAAATGGAAAAACACCTATCACCTTACTGAGCCGTTATGCCTTGTAAAATTAAAATGATGTATTCAGATCATGAAAACTGAATACATCATTGTTTATACAAAATGGCAATGTTATTTAATAGGTTGAGCTTCTGGAAAATGCCATGTTCCATTTAAAATAGATGCTTGTGGCCGATATAGGCGAACCATATAGTTCCAGCCTTTTACAATAGGAATGCAATTGACGGTGGTTTTATTACATGCGCCAAACTGAATCGTAATCGAACCATCTTTGGCCTTTTGAGCAGTGACACTGTTAAGGTTATAGCTGTTCAATTCATTAGGTTGATAATATCCCTGTTCGTTATAAACACTCACCGACCAGAACTCATCTACGGGTACATCTTTCACCGAAAGTTTATAAACCGTTTTACCATCATTTTGTTTTGGGGTGATATTCAAATAAGTCGCTTCTGTTTCTGGATTGCCTCCCCATGCCGAGGCTGAACCGATTAAATGTAAAACAGGATCGACCTCATTTTTCTTACCAAACATCCCATTGGTATCCGATAATGTTTCGCTTAAGACAAGCAACGCATCTCGGACTTTCTTTTGGCTGACTAGGTCCCACTTTGGAATCTCAAATTTTCCAGGGCCATTGGCTTGTTCAATTTTGATTTGATCTTGCACGGCATGTGCAGCGTTCACATCTTTAGGATCATTTGGATTAACCAGAGTTCTAAATCCAAATAAAACATACCGTGTTCCAATATTTTCCTTATTAAACACATAAGTGCCTTTGTCATAAATCACAAAAGGCGTGTAATGATCTTCAGAAATGACTTGCAAGGATTGAAATCGCCCTTTTGTATCAGGCATTGTGATTTTTACAGGCCCCGCATCCAGATCATAAACACCTGAAGAATAGAGGGTATCGCGGTTTAAACGAATAATGGTCTGATTTTGTACCGAAGCCACATCTCTACGGTTATATAATTTACCTAAACCACCATCTTTCACCTGCGCACTAAGATATAAATCGCTCTCAGCTCGTACAAAGTTTTTAGGCGTAACCGTGACACTCTCATCTGCATAAACGCTGGTTGCTCCCAATGAAAGAGATGACAAAATGACAGCATTGATTAACTTTTTAGACATGATGAATTTCCCTCTTTTTAAGCTTTTTGATTATTGTCGTTAAAAATAATATATGCTTTTGGTCTAGCTGTTTATAGAAAACATCATTTATTTATATTCATTTAAATATCAAACTAGCAAAGAATAAGCAATCAACCACATCACTACACCGATAAGAATATCTAAAATTTTCCATGCTTTGGGTTTTTCAAAAATTGGCTCCAGCAATCTTGCTCCATAGCCTAAACTAAAAAAGAATACCACGGATGCAGTAACTGCCCCTGCAGCGAAAGCAGCTTTGTTGCTATATTGAGAAGAAATAGAGCCTAATAAAATTACCGTATCCAGATAAACATGCGGATTTAGCCAAGAAAAACTTAAACATAAAATTAGGGTTTGTGCCAATGAATTTACTTTCTGTTCAGATGCATGTAAACCATCTTTCGCGGTATAGGCACTATAAAAACTGCGTAACCCGTAAGCAAACAGGAAAATTGCACCGAACCATTTCATGGCATGAATCAACCATTGCTGTTGACTCAATAAACCAGCAAATCCAAAAATACCGAGTGAGATCAACAAGGCATCCGATGTTGCACAAATCAGACATACCCAAAAGATATGTTGCTTCAGTAACCCTTGCTTTAATACAAAAGCATTTTGTGCACCAATGGCTAAAATTAAAGAAAATCCGAGCAGCAATCCGGCCAGATAAGTTGATATCATTATCTTTATCAGCCTTTTTTCACCAGATAACGATATTCTTTTAAACCGTTCTCATCCTGAGTTTCTTCCTGAGCTAATAATTCATGCCCCAAATGCATACAAAACTTTGGAATATCCCACGAAGTAGAAGGATCAGTTGCAACTATTTCTACGATATCACCTGATTTTGATTTTCGAATAGCTTGATGCAACATCATGACAGGTTCGGGACAGCGCAAACCGCGAGTATTTAGTTGAATCGAAGGAGTTAAATCTAATGAGGACATGCCTATACTTGAGCTCAAAAAATAGGGCCATAGTCTAACATAAACTTAACCTCACAAGAGAAATGAGAAAATCACGACTCATCAATTTGAATCATTTACGCTTTCCAATCGTTTTAGTAATGCATAAGCCATTTTTCTTCGGTATGATTAAAAATCATTTATTAGCAAATCAAGAGTCTTTAGGAAAGATCATGCAAGAGGAATCAGGCCCATCGTGGGGTATGCGTGGCTTAAGAAAATGGTTAGGCACTGCACCAGAAACACGTGACGAACTGTTAAAACTCGTTCAGGATTCACAACGTTTTTTAGAGCCCGACACCGTGGCTATGCTAGAAGGTGTACTGGATCTTCCTGCAACTAAAATTCGTGAAGTTATGACGCCTCGTACTGCCATGATCAGTCTACAAGAAGACGACGAGTTACTGGATATTTTGCATGTACTGGTTGAGTCTGCACATTCGCGCTTCCCTGTCTTTTCATCTGATCAACCAGATAATGTGGTAGGAATTCTACTCGCTAAAGATTTGTTGCCTTTTCTCACCGAACAAGGGACTAAAGTCGATGTGCGCGCATTGATGAGACAGCCACTTTTTGTTCCAGAAAGCGCTCGCTCTGATCAAGTATTTCGTATGCTAAAACATACACAAACGCATATTGCTATTGTGATTGACGAATACGGTACGACTTCAGGTCTGGTTACTCTTGAGGATATTCTCGAAGAAATTGTTGGTGAAATTGAAGATGAACACGACAATGCCGATGAAGAAGCACAATATATTGTGCCCGATCACACACATAACAAAGCAAATAGCTGGTTGGTACAAGCACTTACACCAATTGAACACTTTAATACGATTTTAGATGCTGATTTTTCTGACGATGAAGTAGAAACTATGGGCGGTTTATTGCTTCAGGAAATTGGTTTAGTGAGTGATTTGCAAGGTCAGGTCGTAGAACTTGAAAATTGGGAATTTACCATTGTTGAAGCAGATGCACGTACTATTCATCTGATTCGAGCTGTTCGTAAATGAGAACATACTTTGATAAATTGTTAGGATCCTCCCAGCAACAAAAACAATTGCCTTTTATTATTCCCCTGCTCATTTCATTATGCGCAGGCGCTATTTTTAGTTTAGCACTCGCACCTTATTATTACTGGTGGTTGGCTATTTTATCGCCAGCGTTATTATATGCTTCACTCAAAAAGCGTTCTGCTAAACAGGCCTTTGGGATTGGTTGGGCATATGGCTTTGGTTTGTGGTTTGTCGGTGCATTTTGGCTTTACACCTCCATACATGTTTATGGTGATACCAATGCCGTTTTGAGCGTGCTTATGATCGCTTTTATGGCACTGGTCATGGGGCTCTTTACCGCAGTTCAGACTTGGCTGTATCGACGTTTTTTTCCAGAAACTCCTCTCACTTTTGCCCCACTTTGGGTATTCTTTGAATGGGCAAAAACATGGGTTTTTACAGGCTTTCCGTGGCTTTTCGCAGGTTATGCATTCACTGAACGGTTGCTGGATGGCTATGCCCCGCTGTTTGGGATCTTTGGAGTTTCTTTTGTCGTTATTGTCTTGGCCTGTGCATTGGTTGAAATTCTCCAACGCCGTATTTACTGGGTTTTTCCATCGGCCTTATTAGTGTTGGGTGCATGGGGAGCGTCAAAACTTGAATTTGTACATGCAAAAGACAGCAAACCATTATCCGTATCCCTCATTCAAGGCAACATTCCACAAGATTTAAAATGGCTAACCGAATATCAGGTAAAGACCTTGATGATCTATGCCAATTTAACGCGTACAGAATGGGGACGGGATTTAATCGTGTGGCCCGAATCCTCCATTCCTATGTTCCAAACTGATATTGAACCTTTTTTAAATGCTATGCAGCAGCAAGCTCAAAAAACAGGTTCAGCCTGGGTTACAGGCATTCCATATTGGGACATGCAAGCCTCTCAACAGGTTGGGATACCTCAGTATTACAATAGTATTATGGCATCGGGAAGTGATTCTTCAGGACTGTATAAAAAACAGCGTTTGGTGCCGTTTGGTGAATATATTCCGCTTTCGGGTTTATTAAGTTGGGTATTGCCTGCCTTACAAAATGACCCTTCGATGAGCGGTTTCAGTCAAGGGTCGAACAATCAAAAACCTTTAATGATTAAAGGCCACCCACTCGCAGCTGCCATTTGCTATGAAATTGCTTATCCAAACCTAACCCGACGTAATGCCGAGAATAGTGACTTTTTAGTGACTGTTTCAAATGATGCATGGTTTACTGGAACCGCAGGTCCCATGCAGCATTTACAAATGGTGCAGATGCGTGCCAAAGAAAATGGGCGATGGTTTATTCGTGCGACCAATACAGGGGTGACTGCTTTTATTGATCAACATGGGCACATCGTTAAACAAGCCCCCATTGATAAAGAAGCAGTTCTGCGTGGGGATTTGCCTGCTATGCAAGGCGAAACATTGTATACCCGTTTAAGTGACTGGCCAATTCTCATCTTTTCTCTGTTACTTTTGATGATGGGTTGGTTTTATCGCCCCAAGCAAGTCAATGTGAGCTTTAAGTCAAGACGTTAAGTGGTATTGTTCACTTTAGTTAAACCGAGATTTCTCAACAATCTCGGTTTTTTTATAAATATTTTAAAGCCATCCAATTCCTAACAATGCATCCAAACCCGATACTCAAGACACGATTTTGAACATGACAACATTATGAAAACCTGTAGGCACCCCTTCAAATTAACTCCCTCATGTATATTTTCCATCTTATTTGCTTCTAAAACTATGATGCAGTTACAAGCAGATGTTAGAAACGGGATAATAAAAAAACGAGGCTAAAGCCCCGTTTTAATCACATTATCTATTTATAATGTGGCAGTAAGATATGAAACCATGGCAGCCAGACTCAACATCGGAACATAACGATAAACTGACACCATCATTTGTTCGACATTTGAAATCTTTTCGTCGATTACGACTTTCAATACAGTCGCTTTCAAGGCCGAATAAAAACTTAAAATGAGGAGAGCGCTAAATAAACTGAGTGCAACAAATCCAACCATAATTTGACTACTGGCATCTGACATCTGCCAAACCGCCAAAATACCCTGACTAATAGGCAATAAACTCAAAATCAAGAGAACAGATTTGAGCATTGCCCCATGAAATTGATTAATTTCATCCGAAAAAAATAATGCTTTCATGCTATCCTCCGACAGTAAAATGACTGACTTAAAAGCTATTATGCAAGGTTTTAATTAAATAAAAAGTCTATTTTTATCCATAATTTATATATCTTGTAATCGGTAAATATGGAAATCGTTCTTATTATAAATCTCATATCTTTATATTTTTAATATATACATTAAAATCAATGCAATAAATTAAATTTTCAAATTGAGATGTATTATCATTCTACGGTTTTTATTTTTAATCCGATAATATAAACAGATAATTTCCATATCATCACTTCATTATTTTACATAGATAACGCTCTTATTTAAAAACGTTATCTATTTCTGAAATTAATTTTAAGAGCAGATTTTAAGGTTTGTAATAAATATCTGCATCGTTCCCTTCGCCACCAGATTTTCCATCTGCACCAAAGGAATATAAGTCATAAGCATGACCTTCTGTACCAGGAATAACATACTGAATGTCATTTTCCCAGCTATCTTTAGGATAACCACCTTTGACATAACCGCCTGGCAACCAATTCTTCGCCGTCGCAGGCTGATTCACCAAGGCATCTAAACCACCTTCCTGCATAGAAGGATAATGACCATTGTCCAGTTTATATTGATCCAAAGCTCCTGCTACGCCTTTCAGAGTAATTTGCGTGGTATCCACTTTGGCTTTTTCACCACGTCCCATTACATTCGGCACGATTAAGGCCGCTAAAACACCTAAAATTACAATCACAACCATTACTTCAATGAGTGTAAAGCCAGATTGTTTGTTCATCATTTTGCTCTGAATTTTTTGCTTATTCATGTCCATCTCTAACATACAACTCATTAAATCATATTATTCATATTTACAATTGGCAGCATTACCGCAATCACAATCACCAATACAATAGCCGCCATAAACACCAACATTAACGGCTCAAGCAAAGCCAGCAAGGTGGAAATAAATGTTGTGACTTCACGATCCTGCATATCGGATGCTCGCTTCAACATTCGATCCAGCTCGCCAGAGGCTTCACCACTGCGTATCATTTGTACCATCATTGGCGGGAAATAACCACAACGCTCAAGCTGGGTTGCCAAATTTCCCCCTTCCGTCACTTTCTCAGCAGCTACATTAATTGCATCACGTATTACCCAGTTACTGCTCACCGCAGCGCCAATTTTAAGTGCATCGACTAAAGGCACACCAGACTGAGTCAAAATCGATAAGGTGCTAGCGAAACGTGCTGAGTTTATACCACGCGATAATTTACCAAATAATGGCAACCTGAGTGTTAAACGATCAAATGCATAATGCCCTGCTGTAGTTTTTAAAAACCGGATGAAAGCAATAATGCTGATAATACTGATCACCAATAAAAATGGCCATGCATGACGAATCAGATCACTGGCTTTCATCAATGCCACTGTAATCCAAGGTAATGCCTGTTTACTTTGATCAAAGGTTTTAACAATATCTGGTACGACATACGTCATCAGCCCCATCACAATCGCAAAAGACATAAGCAATAAAATAATCGGATAGATCATCGCGCCCTGAATTTTCTTTTGCATAGCAAAGCGGTTTTCGGTGTAGTCGGAAAGTTGGTCCAGAATTAGATCCAAATGACCTGAACGCTCCCCCGCCGCAATGGTTGCAATATATAAGTCCGGGAAACGACCTGATTGCTGCATGCCCTGAGCTAGCGAATGCCCTTCAAGTACTTTAGAACGCACCGAAAGTAATAGATTTTGTACATGTGGTTTTTCATTTTGTTTGGCAACTGCTCGTAATGCTTCTTCAAGCGGAATCGCTGCTGCAACCAATACAGAAAGTTGTCGCGTCATAAGCGCCAGATCATAAGCACTAAACTTTTTTTGAAACCATGAACGTTGTTGATGTTTATCTTTTTGCTCCACAGGCTCGACTGCAATCGGAGTCCAGGTTTTATCCCTTAATTGCTGGCGAATTTGTCGTGCAGAGTCCCCTTCCAGCACCCCTTTTTGCTGTTTTCCCGAAGCGTCAATAGCAGTAAATTGATAGGCAGGCATGATCTTTTCTAATTTTTTCCAAAAAATAATCGACTAGCTGTTGCATCTTTCCTACAGAATCCTTCATATTTCGGAGCATTACAGCTTTGCACACTTTAGCACAGCCCCTATCATCCGAAAAAGAATCATCTTAAAAAATAGTGACGAAACAGATTTATGCCAAATATGCCGCCACCTCAAGCAGAGATTTACCGTGTTCGGGTCGCTGTACCCGTTCATCTGTATGAGAGCTTTGACTACAGTCTAAGTCCAGCTCAATATCAACACGCTCAAATTGGTGCACGTGTGGCTATTTCTTTTGGTCGGCAAAAATTGATCGGCATCATTATTGAGAAAATCAGTCCAGATACTCCGCTTGACCCTCGTTTTCAGCTCAAAGCCATTTCTGAACTTCTTGATGATGACGCGATTCTAGACGAGAAAGTTTTAACTTTATTGACATGGTCGGCTCAGTATTATCAATTTCCAATCGGTGAAGTCATACCAGCCGCATTGCCAGCATTGTTACGACAAGGCAAAGCTTTGGATATATTGGCGCATATCTGGAAAATCAAACCCTGTGATGATGCAGAAGCCAAGCTTAAACGTTCACAAAAACAGTTTGAAGCGTACCAAATTTTAAAACTTCATCCCGCTGGAACAACTGAAAATATTTTAAATTTAAGTGGTGTGGAAACAGCAACATTAAAATCTTTGGCAAAGAAAGATTTAGTGGAATGCCATTTAGAACCACAAGATTTTAAGCCCACTCCCGTGCAATTGGCACAAATGCCTCTTAAGCCCAATGATGATCAGAAAAAAGCCATCGAGCAAGTTGTTCATTCGCTTAATCATTATCAAGCTTACTTACTGGACGGTTTAACAGGTAGCGGTAAAACTGAAGTTTATTTACAAATTATGCATGAGGTACTGAAACGAGGACAACAAGTACTGGTTTTAGTACCCGAAATTGGACTGACTCCACAAACCATTGCGCGTTTTAAATCGCGTTTTCATGGGGATGTAGTGATGATGCATTCTGGCTTAAACGAATCAAAACGCCTGCAAGCATGGCAACAAGCAAAAATGGGCAAAGCTTCGATTATTTTAGGGACTCGTTCTGCAATTTATACTCCCTTACACAATCTTGGTCTGATTATTCTCGATGAAGAGCACGATATTTCCTATAAGCAACAAGAAGGCTTTCGTTATCATGCACGGGACGTTGCTTTGTATCGGGGACATCTGGAAAACTGCCCTGTTATTCTAGGATCAGCCACACCAAGTATTGACAGTTATCATCTGGTCGAACAAGAAAAATTAAAACTGCTACAACTCAATCAACGTGCAGGCATAGCACTTATGCCCAAAATGCATGTCATTGATTTAAAAGTTGCAAAGAAAAAGCATGGTTTAAGTCAGCCGCTACTTGAACAAATACAAAGAACGCTCGATAAAAAAGAACAGGTGTTAATTTTTTTGAATCGACGTGGATATGCGCCGGTCTTGGTGTGTGAGAGTTGTGGCTGGCAAGCCAATTGCCCACATTGTGATGCACACTTCACGTTGCACACCCAACCTTATTCTTATCTGCATTGTCACCACTGCGGGACGATTCAGCGCTTGCCTGATCAATGCCCCGAATGCCAGCATCAGACTCTAAAAACCCTCGGCATGGGAACAGGCAAGGTTGAAGAACATCTGAATGAACTCTTTCCAGATTATGATGTTATTCGAGTGGATCGTGACAGTACCAGTCGAGTGGGAAGCTGGCAGAAAATTTATGACCGGATTCAGCAGAATAAACCAGTCATCTTACTAGGAACTCAAATGTTGGCTAAAGGCCATCATTTTCCCTATGTCACGCTCGTTGCAATATTAGATATTGATGCAGGCTTACTGTCTGTTGATATTCGTGCGCCAGAACGTACCGCACAATTGATCGTACAAGTCTCGGGTCGTGCGGGCCGTGGTGAACATAAAGGTGAAGTTTACTTACAAACATTAAGACCTGACCACCCAATGCTAACGACATTAATCGAGAAAGACTATCGTGCTGTGGCCAAACATATGCTGCAAGAGCGTAAAACAGCACTTTTTCCACCCTATCGTTACGCTGTGCTAATTCGTTCAGAGTCCAGAAATCGTGACTATAGTCAGCAGTTTTTAGCTGAAATTGCGGTACAATTACAAACGCTTGCACAACAAAGCATTGATATCTGGGGGCCTATTCCCGCACCAATGGAACGCAAAGCTGGACGTTATCGCGCACATATGGTGATATTGTCGCAAGATCGCGCACGGATGCATTTCTTTTTACGACAATGGTGGGCGCATGTGGTACATCTGCCGAAGCAACATCAATTACGTTTATCGATCGATGTTGATCCGCAAGAGTTTAACTAAAACGCTCAACACCATACATCTATAATCTTTAAAATGATGTTTATACTGGTTGAAGAAAAGAAACCAGACTCTAAACGATCAGGGTAATTCATGTCGTTATTACTACAAATCACGATTTTTTTAGGCGCAGCTTTACTCTTGGTACCATTAGGTAAACGCTTTGGGATCGCCACAGTTCTAGGTTATCTCTTTACTGGTATTTTACTTGGGCCAAGTGTTTTAAATATCGCCAGCGATGCCAATGCGATTATGCATCTGGCTGATTTTGGTGTGATTTTGCTGATGTTTATTATTGGCCTAGAACTGCGTCCACAACGCTTATGGGAAATGCGGCATTCCATTTTCGTTATGGGGAGCATGCAAGTTGTGATTACAGGCGTGGTCTTAATGGCAATTCTTCTGTTGCTGTTCAAACAAAGTCCTGTTAGCAGTTTTGTCATTGGTTTTGCTCTGGCTCTTTCATCCACCGCCTTTATCTTGCAATTGCTTAGTGAAAAGCAACAACTCAATACGACTTATGGGCAATCTTCTTTTTCCATTCTATTGTTTCAGGACATTGCGGCAATTCCGCTTTTGGCCCTAATTCCACTCCTCGCTGGCACACAGACCACGCATCATGGAATAGCTTATTTTGCGGCTATTATTGCAATGTTTACGGGTTTATTCCTCTTTAGTCGTTATATTTTGCGTTATTTTTTCCGCTTCGTTGCCCGTAGCGGTGCAAATGAACTGATTACCGCAGTGGGCTTATTTATTGTAATGGCTGTGGTTCTACTGATGGATTTATTAGGAATCAGCACCACACTGGGCGCATTTTTAACAGGTGTACTACTGGCAGATTCTGAGTTTCGTCATGAGCTTGAAGCCAGCATAGCGCCCTTCAAGGGATTACTGCTTGGTCTATTTTTTATGACTGTTGGGATGACCACCCAGATTTCACTTTTTGTCGATATGCCGTGGCTGATTATTGGGGGTGCGATCAGTTTAATGCTCATAAAGCTGATCGTTTTAACGGTAATTGCACGATTTAATCAGTATAGTTGGAAAAATAGCCTGCTGATGGGAACCTGTTTAGCACAAGGTGGTGAATTTGCCTTTGTTGTACTTAGTGCAGCCAAAAGTGAAAAAGTGCTGACTCAAGCGCTGGTGGAACCCGTCACCCTGATCGTCACATTATCCATGATGCTAACTCCAGTTTTATATTGGTTAATTACTTCTAAAATTATTCCTGTTATTTTTAAGGATAAAATACCCGAGTACGATGATATCCCTGCCCATGATCACCCTATTATTATTGCGGGGTTTGGTCGTTTTGGACAAATTATTGCGCGTATCGCACGGTTGCATCATTTTAGTTTTACCGCCATTGATAACAATATGCAGCGCATTGATTTCGTACGTCGCTACGGTGGAACTCTGTATTATGGTGATGTGACTCAACCCGATATTCTACGCGCGGCAGGGATTGAAAAAGCCAGAATCTTTGTTTTATCGATTGACGATGTTGAAGACAATATGAATGTGGCACGACACATTCGCCTGAATTATCCTGAACTTAGACTATTTGTACGAGCAAGAGATCGACATCATGTTCATTTACTGCGCGATTTAGGCATCGAATATATCTGGCGTGAAACCTATTTATCCTCACTCGGCATGGCTTATCGAGTCTTGTGTGATTTAGGTATTCCAGCTCAACAAGCCTATGAAAATATCGAAACTTTTCGGGATTATGATGAAAAATTGCTGGCAAGGCAGCAAAGCATCTATACCGATGAACAAAAAATCGTTGAAACTCACCGTGATATGCTTGCCGAACTGGAACATTTATTTGAAAGTGATGCTCGTGATCAACCCGTCAGTACAGGTGTAAATCTAAAACGCAGTTTAGAAAACGCTACACAAAATCATCGTATTGATGTGACACGGGATGATCCACAATGACTTGTGTTTTACAATACAGACACCATTAAGACAGGGTTATGGAGAAAAATATGTCTGATCTACGCCAACGTTTTTATATTGAGGACTGCCCTGTTCGTGGAGAAGTCGTTCATCTTGAGGAAGCCTTGCAAACTATTCTGGCGCAACGCAACTATATGCCCGCCGTCAAAGCGTTACTCGGAGAAATGTTAAGTGCCACTGCATTACTTGCCAGTACCTTAAAAATTAAAGGGCGAATTAGCTTACAGATACAGGCTTCAGGTACCTTTAAATGGGCAATGGCAGAATGTAATCACTTGGGTGAAGTACGTGCACTAGCAGATTATGAAGAAGATCCTCATTTTCAGGAAGGTAGTGATAGCAGTGTAGTACTGCGTCATCTGCACAACCCTGTGTTATTTATTAATATTGAACCCGAATTTGGTGAACGTTATCAGGGCATTGTCCCACTAGATCAGCCGACACTGGCAGGTTGCTTAATGCAGTATTATGATTTATCTGCACAGATTCCGACTCACATTGTACTGGCAACCACGGCAAAACGCTCTGGTGGTTTACTCATTCAATTATTGCCACGAAATAATGAAGAAGAACAAAAACTAGTGGATGAAGATATCTGGCCTCGTTTGACTATGCTGACTGAAACATTGAAGGCAGAGGAATTGACTGAACTTTCTGCCAATGAAATTTTGTATCGTCTTTACAATGAAGAACAAGTGCGATTGCCTGAAGTTGAGCACCTCAAATTTGGCTGCACCTGCTCGAAAGAACGCTGTGCCGAAGCTTTAATCCAGATTGGTGTCGAATCGGTACGTGAAACGCTTGCAGAGCAAAACCCTATTTGTATGGATTGTCAGTTCTGTAATACTCAATATAGCTTTACCGCGGAAGAAGCATTAGGTTTATTTGGTGAACATTTAAGCTAAACCTTCAACAGCATTTATTTTAAATATGCCCTGTAGTTATACGGGGCTTTTTATTCTCTAAATTTTATAAACTTTGATGATTACACAAAGTCTTTATTTTATGTGAAAAATTGATTTTTATTCTGACATTTTTAAAAAAATATGTGATGCATTTAAACTATAAATATTTGTTTCTATTTGTATTTATATAAAACACCCCTTTAAAATAGAGTTTTTATTCTAAAACAAATTTAATTCATACATCGGGGGATGTACAAAAAATGAAACTTAAGGGAATTTTACTGCTCACAATGACAATACTGACAGCCTATACGCATGCTGAGCAGCCTGATCCAATTGTAGGAAAATGGAAAACGATTGATGATCGGAGTGGTTACTCACGTGCCGATGTAGAAGTGAAGAAAAATCCAAATGGTACCTATACTGGAATTATTATTGAAACGCGTGCAATTCCAGGACGGCCTAAAATGGAAATATGTGAACAATGCCCTGGCGCGTTAAAAGGAAAACCGTTTATTGGTTTACCTTTTGTTTATGACTTCAAACAAAATCCCAATAACCCTTATGAATATATTCAAGGCCATGTACTTGATCCAATTAGCGGCAAAGTCTACCAAGCCAAAGCCAAAATTAACGCATCAGGCAAACATTTGACCTTACGAGGCTATGTTGGAATTTCAGTGGTAGGACGTAGTGTGACATGGATTAAATATCAATAATAAAATTGAAAAAATGATACTAAAAAAATAATTTCAGTAGCTCATCCATAGTGGATAAAGTTTTAAATGAATCACCTAAAAACTTTATCCATTTAAAAATTTGTTTTCCAAATATCAACATTTTAGTATATTTACCGTCTTGTAATTGCTCAGTTCATCACCATAATTAAAAGAAATAAAACCCAATTTTAAAAGAGCTTTTATGGCAAAAAATTACTATGAAGAACTTGGGGTTTCACGTAATGCAACTCCAGATGAAATTAAGAAAAGCTATCGAAAACTTGCACGAAAATATCATCCTGATGTCAGTAAAGAATCTGATTCAGAAGCAAAAATGCAAGCGATCAATGTCGCCTATGACACCTTAAGCAATCCAGAAAAAAAAGCGGAATATGATCAAATGCTAGATCATCCTCAAGGCTTTGCAGGGTTTGGACAAAATGGTCAGGGTGCGGCGAGTGGTTTTGATGGTGCGCAATTTTACCGTCAGGGTAATGCTTCTGACTTTCAGGGCTTTGAAGATCTATTCGGTCGTTTTGGCTCAGGTTTTGGTGGGGGCGATTACCAATATCAACGCCAAAAACGGAGTCATCGTGGTGAAGATCAACATGCTAGCATCGAAGTAGATGTGGAGATTGCATATCATGGAACAACTCAAAATATCACGCTTCAAATTCCAACTGTCAATGCTTATGGCGAGCCTGAGGTTCAACGTAAAACTTTACAGGTAAAAATCCCAAAAGGCATGAAAGAAGGCCAGCAAATTCGCCTAAGTGGACAAGGCCAAAGTGGAATCAATGGGGGTGAAAATGGTGATCTCTATATTGAAATTCAATATAAAGATACCGATCGCGTGCGTGTAGAAGGCGCGGACGTTTATGCAACGGTGGATGTTACACCTTGGGAAGCTGCACTGGGACAAAAAATTGAAGTCAACACCCCGGCAGGTAAACTCGGTGTTAATTTACCTAAAAATGCAAAAACAGGTCAACAACTTCGCCTGAAAGATAAAGGAATTCCGAATAAAGTACCCGGCAATCTTTATTTGGTGCTGAATATAGTACTGCCTCAGGCCACGACCGAAGAACAACAGCAAGCCTATGAAAATTTTGCTGTAGCCTTTTCATCCTTTACACCCCGTTCATAAGGAGCTGAATGATGCCCACAATTCATTATCGTGAAATCGTATATAGCGGATTGAATGAAGCAGAAATCATTGATGAACAATGTACATTTGATTTGACTCATTTTGCTCAAATCAGTGGTCAAAGTCCCGAATGGATTTTACAACTGATCGACTATGACATTCTATCAGCCTCGGGTCAGCCACAGCAGTATCGTTTTTCTAGCACCGATGTTATCCGCGCTCGACGAGCCTATCGGTTACAACGAGATTTCGATGCCAGTCTTTCAGCAGTTGCAGTCATGTTGGATTTGATTGATGAAGTTCATCATCTACGCCGAAAAATTCGCCCCAATCAATCCTAATCACTCCATTCCTCGCGATCATCTCACTGATCGCGAACTGACTTTTCTTCGATTTAGTGTTGGGTCATCCATTGATAAGACAATAAGCCTAAAATGGTACAAATCAAGGAACCCAGTAAATGAATACAAATCATGAAAATCGCAACTGAAATTTTTTGCTGCTGTAATAAACCTACCACTTCTGCCGAAAAGGTCGAAAAGGTCGTGAGCGCACCACAAAAGCCAGTAATAATAAATAATTTATAATTGGGGCTCAAACTACTGTTGGCAAAAAACGCGATGGCGAAACCAATGATAAAACCACCAATTAAATTGGCCAATAAAGTCCCTAGTGGTATATTTTCAAACGTTGCATTAAATTTTAAGCCGAGAAACCAGCGGGACCAAGCCCCTAATATAGAACCTAGGGCAATAGAAAGAAGTGAATAATACATAATAACCACATGCTCCAAAATCATTTTTATCAAACAGAGCACGTACGCCTACGCTCCCTGTCGAATGAAAGGGTCGTAGGCATCATTAGCCCGTATAAGGGCGGTTTGTAGCAGGAGGAATGCCATCTCCTGTAACTCAAGTCTAACTCAGCAAAATTTAAATGTGAAGTTCACTTACCTTAGGTTCTATTTGAACTTGGTCATTTTTTCAACCTCTTTTAGCGTCTGCTTCAAGGGTTCATACTCTAAAAACCAGAATAAATTAACATTATGCTGGCGTTTTTGCTGTGCCAAGAGTTCAATCACGCTCTTTTCACCACGACCCACTAAATGTTGTCGATAAAAATAATAAAGCAACAATACCGTACACAAAAGCATAACCCCGAGCATCATCCAAAAGCCAAGGGGAGATTTTAGACCGGGAATAAATTCAAAGTTCATCCCATACACACCCGTTAACAACGTTAATGGTGCAAAAACCGCAGTAATAATGGCTAAAATACGCATATTTTCATTGGTCTGATTAGCAATCGCGTTAAAATGCAAATCTATCGCCGACTGAATCGCCATGCGTAATCGTGACGTATGTTTCTGGGTACGTTCCAAGTGGCTAACCAAATCATTCATGCGCACTAATAACAGATCAGGTGACTCTGTGGCATGCTCCCCCATTAAATGATGATAATTCTCAACCAATTCATCTCGTAATTCTTGCAAAGTTTCAATCTGTTCTTCACATAGATTTTCAACTTGCTGAAATGCCATATTTTCCTGAAATAGCTGGGGCCATTGATTAAAACGTTTTCTTCCCTGTAATAATTCTCGTTGCCAGTGTTCAACACGGCGGGTTAATGGAGTTCGTAACTCCAGATAGCCATCAATGATGGTGTTGAGTAACCTCAAGCTTAAATCAATGGGGCTTTGGGGAAGTTTTCTGGGTTTATTTTGTTCTTGTATATTACGCTGTAAAATACTCTGAAAGCGTTGTACATAATTATCTACAGCTTTGTTGCCCTGCTCTCTGACACTGACGAGAATATGTTGACTTACGATAAAGCTAATGGGAGTCGTCGCCAATCCAAAAATACTCTCATGTTGCTCGCCTAAACCATTATTGTTTTCAATATGATCATCTGGTGTAATAATTTTTCTAAAGATGAGAACATCATAATCTTCCATCGTGTCAAAATCACAGGGATGGTCAATATTTAAAATATCACGAATATGAAACTCATTAATCGTGAGTTCTGTCATTGCTCTAATTTTTTGTTGCCATTCTTCAGCATGGTTGACGACATCTTCACGCAAGCAATCCACCCATTGAAAAATCAATGGATGATCAGCTTGATGTTCATGACTTAAAAATACATATTGTTCTGTAGAGTGCCGATAAAAATAATAAATCTGCATAACAATGTCTCTTAATCTCTATTGTTATTTTTAGCATATTTGATTGGATAAAATCTTAACTAAACCACAATTTCCTATAGAGTATTTAAGTATTTTTATCCCACTTATCTCTATACATAATCGCCCTTAAAAGGCACTCATCTTAATGGATGGTATGGAAATATTACATAACTTACAAAATATTTACGAAAGAAAACTGCCATATTTTAGCATAAAGTCCTACTATTTTTAAGGATTAAATCTGTATCACTCGCCTATCTTTTTTGAAATCATTTTTAGTCAATTTTAAGCATACTCAAATTAGAGAAATGCATTTAAACATGAAATAAAAAGGTGAATTTATGTTCCCAGAATACCGCGCTCTAATCAGTCAGCTCAAACAAGATGATGCTCATTTTTCCAAAGTTTTTGAAGAACACAATGTGCTAGATCATAAGATTATTCGTTTAGAACAGAATCCAGTTACCAATGGTCTAGAGGAAATTGAGGACTTAAAACGCCAGAAACTAAAACTCAAAGATGAACTGTATAAAATGCTGAAACAGGCCGAACAATAATTTTCTGATTGAAATAAAAAATCCGCCGAGGCGGATTTTTTATGAAATATTAATTAGGCTTTATTATGCCTGTTCAATATCTTTCATTGTTAGTTTAATACGGCCACGGTTGTCCACATCAGCAACTTGAACCTTGACTTCTTGACCTTCTTTAAGCACGTCAGTTACGTTGGCAACACGTTCATTTGAAATTTGAGAGATGTGAAGTAAACCATCTGTACCCGGCATAATGTTCACAAATGCACCAAATTCAACGATACGGATTACTTTACCGTCATAGATTTTACCCGGTTCAACTTCAGCAGTAAGAGCTTGAATCTTAGCAATTGCAGCACGTGCCGCTGCTTTCGATTCACCAAATACGCGCACAGTACCGTTGTCTTCAATATCAATTGCAGCTTTGGTTTCTTCAGTGATTTGACGAATAGTCGCACCACCTTTCCCAATGACATCACGGATCTTATCAGGATTAATGGTAATGACTTCAAATGTTGGTGCAAACATTGAAATTTCTGGACGCGCACGAGAAATCACTTTGTTCATTTCATTCAGGATGTGCATACGACCTGCATAAGCCTGATTCAATGCAACTTCCATAATCTCTTCGGTAATCCCTTCGATTTTAATGTCCATTTGCAATGCAGTAATACCATTGGCAGAACCTGCAACTTTAAAGTCCATATCACCCAAATGATCTTCATCACCCAAGATGTCTGACAGAACTGCAAAACGCTCACCTTCTTTAACCAGACCCATTGCAATACCAGCAACTGGTGCTTTTAAAGGCACACCGGCATCCATAAGTGACAATGAAGCACCACATACTGACGCCATTGAAGATGAACCATTTGATTCAGTAATGTCAGATACGATACGAATCACATATGGGAAGCGATCTGCTGCTGGCAATACAGCCTGTACACCACGGCGAGCCAAACGACCATGACCAATTTCACGACGTTTAGGACCAGATTCACGGCCTGTTTCACCTACAGAATACGCTGGGAAGTTATAATGCAACATAAAGTTGTCAGTTTTCGTTCCTGCAAGCGTATCAACCATAAGCGCATCACGAGTGTTACCTAACGTGGTGGTTACCAATGCCTGAGTTTCACCACGTGTGAACAGTGCTGAACCATGCGCACGTTCCAATACGCCAACTTGCACATCGATACCACGAACTGTTTTAGTATCACGTCCATCAATACGCGGCTTACCTGACAGGATATTGTCACGTACAGTACGGTATTTCAGGTCTTCAAATAATTCGTTTACTTCGTCTGCAATACCTGTTTCGTCATTTTCAGGAACAAATTGGGCAACCGCTTCCGCATACAATGCATCAAGTGCAGCATAACGATCTTGTTTCACCGCAATGGTATATGCTTCTGAAATTTTAGCCTCGAAAGCTGCTTTTAATTGCTCAAGCAATGTTTCGTTTTTGCTTGGAGCAACCCAAGTCGATTCAACAGCACCGGCTGCTGCTGCAAACTCTTTGATCGCCTGAATTGCAATTTGCATTTCATCATGACCGAAAAGTACAGCACCTAACATTTGATCTTCTGAAAGCTCTTTAGCTTCAGATTCAACCATCAGTACTGCTGATTCTGTACCAGCAACAACAAGATCAAGATCTGATTGTGCAAGTTGTTCAAAATTCGGGTTAAGAACGTATTCACCATTGATTAAGCCTACACGTGCACCACCAATTGGCCCTCTAAATGGCGTACCTGCGATTGACAATGCAGCTGAAGTACCCAGCATTGCAGCAATGTCTGCATCCATGGTCTTATCAGAAGAAACAACCGTGGCTGTTACCTGAATTTCATTGAAATAGCCTTCTGGGAACAATGGGCGAATTGGACGGTCAATCAAGCGTGAAATCAACGTTTCAGCTTCAGATGCACGTCCTTCACGCTTACCATATCCTCCTGGGATACGACCAGCAGCATATTGTTTTTCTTGATAATTAACAGTAAGTGGGAAGAAGTCCTGACCTGCTTTTGCTTTTGGCTGTGCAACCACGGCAACAAGGACAGTCACACCGCCCATTGTCACTAATACTGTATTTGCCTGACGCGCCACACGGCCAGTTTCTAAAACAACTTGATGTTGACCAAACTGAAATTCTTTACGAACGATATTAAACATTGACATGTATTATATTTTCCTGGTTCTTTTTGAACAGTTATTCTAGTGGAGACCCCTAAGGTTTGGCATTCAAACCATTGCTATCAAATGAGTACAAGCAATGATCAATGACAAAGCTTAGAAGCCGACCTCACTAGAGAATAAACACAAAGAAGGAGCGAATAATCGCCCCTTCTAAAATCATTTAGTGACACACACCAAACGATACTTTCCTTTCAGCACTGAGACGACACAATGTCATACGAATACCGAAAATCAAGCCTGAATCGAATTAACGACGTAAACCTAATTCGCTAATTAGACTTACATAACGACCATGGTCTTTACCATTTAAGTAGTCAAGTAATTTACGACGTTGGTTAACCATACGGATAAGACCGCGACGGCTATGATGGTCGTGTTTATGCTCTTTAAAGTGACCTTGCAAATCATTGATTTGTGCAGTCAATAAAGCAACTTGTACTTCTGGTGAACCAGTGTCGTTTTCAGCACGAGCAAATTTAGCGATGATTTCTGCGCGATCTGTAGTAGTTAAAGCCATTCGATTTCTCCGAGATGCTTACGTAAAATAAATTGATACTGATCAATAAATTCAAGATCAAATCTTAAATCTATTGACTGCCGTGCATCACTACAGCAGTGCGTATTTTAAAGGATTCAAGCTGAATTGACAATTCTTAAATGATGCAGCTTATCCATCCGTACTATTTCATGACATTATTACATCGACATGACCGTCATTTAAGACACTGACATTTACTTCACAGCGCTGCACACTAGTCTGATATAAAAAGAAAAGAAATGGACGCACTGTGAAATTATTATCCACCAATACTTGTTTTGTCCCAACTGATCTGGCTTCGGTCACACGCAGTCAGGATGAAGTCAGCCCTGAACTAGGGGGCATGACTGAGCCACAATTGCAAAAAATCTGGAAAAGCGTAGAAGGTGCTTACAAAACTGGGAATTATCCATTCATCAGTTTTTGTTTACGTCGTCAAGGAAAAGTTTTACTTAATCGTAGTCTAGGCTATGCATCGGGTAATTCAACACAAGGTCTAAGCCCTGCGGCAAAAATAGGTGCGCCAGATACTCCTGTTTGTTTGTTTTCTGCTTCAAAAATGGTAACTGCCATGTTAATTCATATGTTGGATGAACAGGGCGAAATCAATTTACTTGATCCCATTAGTTACTATATTCCTGAATATGCAGCCTATGGTAAGCGCCGTACTACCATATTTCACCTACTTTCACACCGTGGAGGTATTCCAAAAATCGATGGTGAAGTCACGCCTGAATTATTGTTTGATAAAAATGAAATTTTAAATCGGCTTTATGCAGCGAAACCCATCTCAGTATCTGGTTCACGACTGGCCTATCATGCCGTGACTGCTGGTTATATTTTAGGTGAATTGATTGAACGTGTTACTGGTCAGGATCTGCGCACATTCCTGCATGAAACCATTGAAAAACCAATGAATATGCCATATTTCAATTATGGTTTGAAACCAGAATATCGAGAGCAGGTCGCCCTAAATTACCCAACGGGTTTACATCCTCGTTTGGGCACTGATCATTATCTGAATCACGTTCTCGGTGGCGGGTTACAATTAGCAGTCGATGTCACCAATGACACCCGTTTTATGGATACAATTTGTCCTGCTGGTAATATTTACACCTCTGCGGAACAAGCAAGTCGCTTTTCTGAAATGTTGCTGAGCGGTGGGCAATATAATGGTCAACGGATTATGAGTTCACGTACAGTATTTCGTGCCACCTTGCCTACCTCGGTGACCAGTTTAGATCGAACCTTACTTGCCCCGATGCGTTACGCACTGGGTCCAATGCTGGGAAGTAATCCGGTGGGTTTATTTGGCCCTCAAACTGGGCAAGCCTTTGGACATATCGGATTCTCTAATATTTTGTGTTGGGCGGATCCACAACGTGACATTAGCGTGGCATTTTTAACGACAGGAAAATCCGTGATTGGTACACATCTACCTGCGCTTGGAAATGTGCTCTATCAAATCTCCAAGCAATGTCCTCGAATTCCGAAACAGTCACGTCGTTCACTTTTTGGTTCAGATCAGGCTGAAAATGAATGGGTACAAACAATATAAACAAAAAGAAGCCCAAGCATAACTTGGGCTCTTTTGCGCTGTATTTTTATTTTGGGTCATTATTGTTTTATTTTATTGTTGTATAAAGGTTTATCCACCCTTTTCTACATTATAGAGGCAAGATATACATCTATAATGAGTTCTTACCCTTGCCATTCTGCCACAAGTAATTATGTAGAAAAGTAGTATTTTTCGTATCGATATGTAAGTTAAAACCTACATATTCATTAGTTCATTGATATTTAATCGATTATTTTAAATTTAGTTTATATTTTTTACTTTTTGGTTAAATTCTAAACGTATTAAAATAACTTAATAACAATAAAAAAGCCCTGTAGTCTCTCCCAAAACTACAAGGCTTAGCGGCTGTAAATTTCCTCGCTTATCACTTACTTCACTGTAAGTTCGCTGTTTTTCAACTTTATCGTTATTGTTTTGCGATTTCCTCAGCATTCCTTACTGAGCTTTTTGTGCATGACTATGATCTCAAAAAAAAGTTATTTACTCTATGAGCAAATTTCTCGAATCTTTGTAAGCATTTTCGTACAGATCTGTCTACTGCACAAGTCAACTTAACAAACCAATTTTTTTATTAATTTTTCTAACCAATCCACTTTTTCGTGTCGTTTGAACCGTTAAAGCTTGAGCCAATGCACCGCGATCAACTAACAAGCTGATCACCTTTTTCGCTCGGGTAATCGCTGTATAAATCAGTTCTTGGCTGAGCAATTTTTCCGCAGAATGGTCAAATACCACAGCAGTATGCGCAAATTCTGAACCTTGTGATTTATGGATGGTTAAGGCAAATGCCGTCTGAATATTTTTGGGTAAACGATGTGCAGCAACCCATTTATTCAGACTCGGAAAATAAACCTCATACAGTTCAGGTTGTATACGATGTCGGAAACATAAGCCGATATCTCCATTGGAGATACCGAGTTGATAGTCGTTATATGTCATCATGACTGGGCGCCCAACATACCACCCGCCCACAGGTAGGACGGATAAATGTTCGGTTAGCCATTGTTCGGCATAACGATTCATCTGTTCAAGACCAAAATTGCCAAACCGAATAGCCACCAAAATACGATATTGATCAAATGCCTGAATCACAGCTTCTATATTTTCCTGAGCATAGTCCATCTGTTGATAGGCTTTGAGCTGTTCTAGGAACGGGCGAAATCCCAACATCAATCTTTCATAATAAGAGATAACGTCAGTTACGGCTTCAGGTATGTATTCAAGCTGTACCACATCGCTCATAGAAGATGTCAGTTCAATGTTCTGTAAGGGAGCAGATACAACGATCTCTTGTTCAAACTGTTGTAAAACCTGTGCTGCTGGTAATTCATTATCTACAGATTGAATAAAACGTGCCAATTGTCCAATTTTGGCATCCGCACTAAAACGACGGCTATTCTGCAAGTTAATCCGATGCTTGGCAAGTTCAGGGATCAGCTGTAAATCAGCCAGAACTGAACCTACATCAACTGAGGCTAACTGTTTTGCATCTCCTAATAAGATCACTCTGCAATGCAGTGGAATCGCTTCTAGTAATAAAGTGGCCAGATTTAAATCCAACATAGAAGCTTCATCGATCACAATCACATCATACGGTAAAGGCTGTCGACTATGAAATCGCGGAACCTGACGATTTCCCACGCCCAATAATCGATGTAGGGTTTGTGTACTTTGCTGCTTCAAGCTTGCCGTCACTAATCCTGAAGCTACAAGCTTTTCATCATTAAAAGAGGCTTGTAAAGCCTCCTGCATCCGCTGGGCAGCCTTACCTGTCGGTGCGGCCATCGCAATCCGAATGTCTGGAATCGCTTGATTAAGAACTGCAATAATTCGTGCCAGCGTATAGGTTTTTCCCGTACCTGGCCCACCCGTAATAATATTCAAAGTTTGGCTAGCCACCATTGCCAAGGCTGCCTGCTGATAGGGATCGGTTAATAAATCCTGATAAGCTTCAATCGCAACCGCCTCAATAAACTGTTTACTTAAGCGTGCGATCTGGTTAGACAGGCGGTGTTCAAGTGACCAATAACGATATAGAGCCAATAATTCGCCATCATAAATCATGGGGGCAATCTGTGTTTCAGCCTGCTGTTCATGGAGGATAAAATCCCCCATTTCTGAAAGCATTGCTGAAGAAATCGCCAAACCGCTATCGCCTTGTAAACTCGCTTCAATTAATGCTTGCAACAGCGCCGCAATTTGGGCAGAATTGCGCTCCCTGAGATTGAATGGTGCTTGAGTCAGATATTCACTCCAGTCTTTAAGCCATGTTAATTCTGCATTTTCAGCGAGCTTTTGCTTTTCCACACGGTTATCCTCAAGTTTTTCCACAAGCTTATTAACACATTTATCCACAAATTAAGCATTTGATTATTATTGCTTTATATAAATTATCCGCATTCCTTGACCTCATTTATCCTCAGCAAAGTAGCCCAAAATAGCATCTAACCGCAAAATAAACTCTATTTCAGGTTTCCAGTAATAATAACCTTGCTGGGTCTGCCCATTCATTCCTCGTAAATACAGATAAGTTGCCCCGCCCAAATGCTGTTCAATCTGATAATTTTGCAATTTCACTTTTAAATACCGATGTAAAGCAACCAGATATAACGCGGCCTGTAACCAATAGCTAGATTGACACATATTTTGCTGGATTGACTCGGGCTGATAATCATTAAAATCATGTCCGAGATAGTTACTTTTATAATCAGCGATATGAAAGCGTGAACCATCAAAATACATCAAATCAATTGAACCATTTAAATAACGGGCAGAATAAGCATCTAGAAAGTCCGGCATTTCGATCTGATATTCTGAAAATAGTTGCTGGATCCGGCGCATTGCGAGCACTCGGTCAGACAAAGCCAGATAAAACGGACATTCAGACAAAAATTGACCTGCCTGCAATTGTTGCAACTGGAAACCCTGATGTAAGGGGGTCACTAAAACTTGCTTAAACCAGTCGGCTAACCATTGATAAAGTAAGCTTTCATCCTGTTTTTGTTCTGGAAAATCCTGCTGATAAATTGTATAAAGCTGCTCCCATAAACTGCCATAATCATTTTTGAAACGACGCCGAATTTCAGCGATCCACTCGCTTTGATCCTGAAAATTTAAATGTTCAAAAATTTCATGTAAAAAATTACCCGCCAATGTGCCCTTAGGGAAGTTTTGCTGAATCCAAAAAAGCGGCTGTGTCGAACTAGAAATCTCAAATCTCAATTGATCCTGTTCATCTTCTGCTTGCTCAAATGTTTGCTCCAGTGCAGCCAATGCATCACTGGCAACCTGACGAGGCTTTAAATGATGTGCCAGATAACTAAAACTAGTTTTGCCACGCGGATAAAACCGTTGCGTTGGCAAAGGTTGTGCAGATAAGTTCCAACTTTGACTGTTTTGCGTTGATTGAAAAGGGGGCGGGCATTGCGTTAGCTCACCTTCTTCAGCACTATAATGATGTTGAAACACACCACTTTGATACCTCCAAAACGCCAATGCATCCCGTGATTTTTGTTGTTGATCCTGCATCATGGCATAAACTCGATGGCTGGCACGGGTGAGTGCTACATACCACAATCGGTTTTGTTCAGCCTTGCTACGTTGATCATTCTGCTCAAGTGCTTCTGGACTTAAACGTGTTTTATCCTTAATTGCGATGACCCGTTCAATTTTGCTTTGGCCATTTTCAGGATGAATCACTTCTTTTGTTGAAAAATTTAATGCTGTATTTTGATCTTTAAAAGGCTTATCAGCACCCAATAAAAATACGACTTTAAACTCCAGTCCCTTGGACTGGTGAATAGTCATCAGTTGAATGCCTGCGTCACTGGAAAGTTTACGTTCCATCTCCCAATCACGCTGGCTCGGCGATTGAAGTTGTTTTAAATACCAGTGATATAGGTTTTGTGCACCCTGATAATGCTCACTGTGTTGACTTAAAATTTCGCTTAGATGACGCAGATTGACGACATTGCGTTCATTGTCTTTACTGTGTTGTGCGACTAAATTTTGCCAGACATTAAACTGACTCATACATGCTTGCCATGCGGCTAAAAAGCCCTGTTGCAACCAAAGTTCACGTACATGATCAAACTCAGTGATATAACGACTCAAACCTTCGACAGTTTGCTCAAGTTCGATCAATTGTTTAAGATTTAGTCCGATCAGACGACTTAATAGAGCACGTTTTATTTTTGCTTCATCAAAAGGATGTAGAACTGCGGTGAGTAAAGCCGCTACATCTTGCGCGAGCGGATGGTCAAATACACTCGAACGTGACGGGCGATTGACCCGAATTCCCAAATATTCCAGTGCAGACTGTACCGCATCCAGCCCCGCATGGTTTTTGGAAAGCACCGCAATATCATCTTCAATGAATCGCTGCGGCTGTTCTGCATGTAAATATAGCTCACCTAACTGAGATTGATTCAGTAAGGCTCTAATTTTCCAAGCCACTTGCTCGGCTTCTTTGGTTTTATCTTGCAGCAGGATCCAACGTAAAGGTGCAGCATTGGACTGTCCTTGATCAATTAAGGCAGGATGCATCCGTGAACCTGCCTGAATCGGATCATAAATCACATGTTCCCCAAAGTCAGACTGCTGCTGAAACAGATGGTCGACCACCTCCACTAGTTCCTTGACCGAGCGATGATTGAAACCCAGCTTATATTCGCGTCCCTGTTTAGCTTTAATATCTTGATAAGCATTTAAAAACGTCAGCATATCGCCACCGCGAAAACCATAAATTGCCTGTTTACGGTCACCGACCATAATCATGCATCCCTTTTGATAACGCTGAGGATGTCGCCAAATGCTGGCTAACATATCATCCTGATCCTGATTGGTATCCTGAAATTCATCAACCAAAATTAGGGGATAGCGCGCTTGTACAAAAATGGCAAATCGCTGTCCGTGTTCACCGTGTAAGGCTTCCGCAAGCGTGCGAATCTGTTGCGAAAAAGTAGTTTCGCCTTTTTGCTGAAGTAATTGTGGCAGCCGCTGTTTAACCTCAAGACAAAGATACGCTTTTAAATGTTGTTGTAATTGCTCAAGTTGCTCCTGAACCATACTCAAATCACGGATGATACTGACTAATTGTTGTATTAAAGCATGCTGATAAAAGCCATCACTGACCTCAGCAGGGCATTTTTTAAAGATTTTAGCTTGTTCAAATTTTTCCAAAAATTTAAACGCTGCTTCGCGCGCATTGGCTAGTGGACGATCATAAATCAATAATCCATTTTCACTACCCAAAACCTGAAAAAGCTGAGGCAAATGAATCTTGAATAATTCATGAAAAGCACCATTACGAAATGAAGTGCCATTGATGAAGCCAGAATATTCACCATTTAAATCATAATACGCTTCGAGATCATGAAAATTAAACTGTTGGGCAATAGCTTGGTATTGGGTCACAGCAGAAAAATCAACTGAGGTTATGGCAGCTGTCTGAAAATGAGCAGAGCTAAAATTCAGAGAGCTTTCAACTACATCAACAAAAGCGTCAACACTTTTTAACGCGCCCACGTTATATAGGCCATCGATAAGTTGTTGTGGCTGCGCTTGAATCCACTCTCGAAGAACATCGTGAATCAATTGGCGGGTGTAGCGTTTGGCATCATCGGTAATTTGTGCTCGTTCAATCTTGCCACTTTCAAAAGCAAATTCGCGTAATAGTTTTTGACTAAAGCTATCCAGCGTCCCGACAAAAAGTTCATCCAGTTGATCCAGTACCAGTTTTAAACGTTCACAGGCATAGCCAATTCGTGTTGCAAAATGACGCAGCACATGCTGAAGTAAAGGATCATTTTCCTGAGCAGCCTTTTGCAAAATCTCCTGCTCCGTCAAAGAGCGATAACCTTGCAAGATGGTATAAGTATCCTGCACACGCAAACGAATGCGAGTTTTCAACTCTGCTGCTGCAGCACGGGTAAAGGTGGTTGCAATGACCTGATTGGGCAAATATTTTTCCAGAAAAATACGCACCATCAGACTGGACAGAGTATAAGTTTTACCTGTACCAGCCGATGCTTCAATCAAATGCAGCCCTGAAAATTCAATATCAGTAATCGGCTGATAAGACACCGCAGAAAGAGATGACATCAGGGCTTACTCCGTGCGCACATATTGAAAAATTGGGGCATATAAATCATGGGAAAATTTGGTCAGTGCCACATTTAACAAAGCCTGAGCATCTTGTTGTTGTAAAATAAATGACCAATCCTGATGGAACTTGCTGCTTTCATCTTGGGTCACATCAACGGCGCTAAAAGCACCTGTTTGATTCCATGCTTTTAAAATACTTTCCCGATCTTTTTCAACCAGTGATGTTGCCGTCTCACTTTCTTCCCAATGATACTGTTTCCCTTTTTCCAAAGGTTGTAACAGCAATGCAGCAGGCAACACTAAAGGTTGCTGTGAAGCATACTGCCATGCAACCAACCACGCATTCAGATATTCTTGCGCCTGCGACGGCTTAAGCCCCTCACAAATCACTGTTTGATCACTAAATACCACAATACGACGTTTGTCCTGCTCATGCCTACCCTGATTTAAATAAGCCAACCAGATTAGATATTCCAGCCAGACTTTGGCAATACGTTTTGCGCGGGCACTCGATGCTTGTAGACTCACCCAATCCTGTACATTCTCAGCAGGAATTTGAATATTCATATGCAACTGTGAGGACAGCCGCCATGTTCGATAGGTAGTCGGCGTTTCCGACATGGCGTATTGCTGCAAGCGCTCTTGTAAACACTCCTGCTCAAACACACTTTGTTGCCATGCACTGTATTTAATTTTACTGACAGGCAATTGATCCAGTAATAGATCAGCAGGTGCATCCACTGGATGTTGATGTAAAAATTCACGAATGCTATATCGACCTAAGCCATCTAAAAACAAAGGTTCATCCTGATCCAGCAGTCTATGTTCAGTCAGGTTTTCGACACCCAATGTTTTTAAATATAAACGTGCAGGAAAGGTCACATCTGCAATCCATTGCTGGCTATCAAGTAGTTGTAACTCTTGTGACTGGCGTTGATAGTCAATATTCACCCAAGGCTGACGCTGACCCTGAGGTTGCTGAATATGTTGGGCGACCTGATACCAATGATCCTGATAACGTTGCAATGCAGGTTGTTGAGTAAACCCAGAAACATCAAATGGTTGCAAACTATGAATTCGATAAAGAGAAGCCAAATGCGGCGGTATAGAAAGTTGCTCGAGTTGCGTACGTTTACTCCCCTCACGTTTTTCTAACTCAATCTCAGATTTGACAATATAAGCCAAATGCGCTTTTAATTCCTGAACGATACTAGAGGGTTCGCGTACCTCGCCATCATTGACATCAAAACCATTATAAAATAGCCATAAATTGTCTTGCGCCAATAATACTGCATCCAAAAATGCGCCCTGATCATCTTCCAGACGCGAACGATCACCAAGTTGTGGTCGTAGCACGTCCATCAAATCAAACGGCGTATGGCTATCACGGTTTGGAAATTGTCCCTGATCCAGATTCATTAACACAATCAAACGATACGGTAATGGACGTATCTGCCCAATCTGACTAAACGTAATTTGTCCCGTCGGTTCTGCCTGTGCTGTCTGATTTTCTAATGTGAGCTGAATTTCTTCGATAAGATAAGGTAATGGTAAGGCAATTTGACGTAAATGCTGAGTTTCTGCCTCACCATAAAAGCTAGCCAACGTCACCATCCGTTCCTGTTTTTTAATCGCTTCACGCGCAGGTTTCAGTGCTGTCACGCCTGCTTGTTCAAATTCGGTGACATCCGTCATTAAACGTTTTAACCATGCTTCAACTGCCAATTGTTCGCCTTGCTCGTGGGCCACAAGCCAGTAACGACGCTGGTCAAAATGAGCATATATCTGAATCAGTTTACCAATCAGCTCAAAATCATCGGGCTGAACTTGTGCATAACTTAAAACTCCTTCAAATAATACATGATCTGGAATGGCAATACCTAAGGCCAACCGATCTAGTGCAAATTTGAAGCTATAACGATAATCCTGATCGTCTGGTGCCAAACTCTGTTGCAAATGAGCTGTATCAAAGCCTCGTTTAAAACCCGCTGCGGCTAACAATTCCAATAGGCGTGATACTTGGCTGTCATCTAACCCATAACATAATTGCGTTGCATTGAGACTCAACCAATCCGCAAATTCATCATAATTAAAACGACCTTGCAAGAGCTGAATACGCCCTAAAACTGCGCGCCAGGCATTCAATACATCTAGTTGTGCAATGCCCGCAATTTTGACCGGCAAAAACACATGATCATCACTCGCCGTTGTAGGAAAAACACTACGAATCAACGGTTCAAGCTCTTTCAAATTAGGGGTCAACACCAAAATATCACTTGGTCGACGTGGCTGTTCTGCTGTTCCCTGAGCTAACCAATAAATAAGCTGGTCGCGTAATACTTCCAATTGACGCAAACCCGAATGACAAACATGAATTTGTATTGAGTCATCATTTGCATCTATCAAATATTGACCCGCTTTAGGTTCAACCAAATGTAAAATATCGGACTGTACATGTCCTAACAAAGTAGCAGGGAAAGCATCGACAAAAGCATCAACCCAATGCCCTTCTTCACCCGTTGATAAGTTCGAGAGTAACGAAAAATGATCGCGTGCCTGTTTACCCAAACGGGTTAATAAGGGGTGACGTGACTCACGGGCTTCAGCATTAAAATGCAAAGTAAACTGTTGAAAAAACTCAGAAATTTCAACATCACTTGCCTTCGGATTCTTGGCGATAAAACGCTCTTTTACTCCCACATCATAACGCTGTTTCCACAGAGGATCGACGCTATCCGCCCAATATTCCTGAGAAGGATTATAATGAAAAATATAAACATCCAGATATTGCCCCAGACGGCGTAAGAACTGTAATTGGCTGGGTGGCAAATCAAGCAAGGTAAATAATACGACCTGTTGCGGTAATCTTTTTAGAGCGTGGATTTGTGTATGTTCAGTAGCAAATTGCTGCCAGAACAACTCATCAATCTTCTCAATCTCTAAAAAATCCTGATGAAAATGTTCTGTCCATAACCAACGTTGCCAAGCTTCCAGTTCTTCAGCTTGTTTCAATTGAAACAATGAAACCGCTTGATCCTGATTCAAGATCAGTTTTTCAATGTCCAGAGCGCGATTTTCTCCCCACGCACTTAACCAATTATTTGAACAACGACATTCTCCAACACAGTTTTTTTGGCAATGACCACGATATAACATGTAATTGCTAAACAATTGCGAGACTTGTTCTGCAATCCAGTACAACATACTTTGTTTTTTGAGTTGTTTTTCTATATTTTTGCTTAGACGATCGGCACTGTTATAAATTCTGGCAATAATAGAATACAAGGGATGTTCAACCGCCACTTGTATCTGTTCAGATTGAATATATGGATGCAGAGCCTGATAAATTCGCCATTTTAAAATCAGACGTGGAATATTGGCTTTACGTACCTGATCTTTATGTTCACTTAATACCTGTTGGTAGGCATACCATTGAAAACCGCGAATGCGCTGATGAAACTGATAATTGGCATGAATACCCTGAAGCTCTGAAAGCTTCTCAACTAACCATTGCTGCGTAGCCGCATTCGGAACAATAAAATGCTGGGTAGCAAGCACTTGAAAAGGTTGTTCATGGCTGTATTGTGAAGTTTGGGCAAGACCTTGCAATAATACTTCGATACGTTGACTTTGAATGACATGTATTGCCATGTACCCCTTACCTTACTAAGCTATGCTTTTATGCACAAAATCATAAACATTCGTCACTATACATCTAAATATAACTATGTCACGTTTGTGATATGAAATAAAAATGTGAACGTCATTTAAAATACATGCTTGAATGATACGAAAGGAACCGACTTGAGTATAACCCGATGAAAATAGAAAATATCCCTGACTCGATTGATCCAAATTTAAATCTGGAACAAATCCGCACAGAATGTCTGGAAATGGTAAAAAAACGTGCCTATTTTTCCGCTGGCGCCGCTGTGGTTCCTATTCCTTTTTTTGATGTTGTCATTGATATCGGGATTTTGTCTCAACTGATTCCAGACATTAGTGCTCGTTTTGGCTTATCGCCAGATCATATTAGTGTGTATGATCCTGAAACCAAGAGAATTCACTGGAATGAACTACGCAAACGTGGTTTTGAATTTTCAGGTTTGGTCGTAGCGCGAACTGCTGTTAAAAAATCATTAAATGGCATCATTGGCAAAGTTATTACCAAACAAGTCACCAAATTTATTCCACTAGGTGGCCAACTTGTTGCTGCTAGTCTTGGTTACATCGTTATGAAAAAAGTCGCTGAGGCTCATGTACAAGATTGCTATCAACTGGCAAAGCGTATTCAACAAAAGAATGTAAATGCAAGCATTGTCGCTTAAATTAAAATGGATCAAGAGATAAACTGTTCCTGAGCTGCATTCTCTTGGGTGCGTTTATCTCTGTTAGAGTGACTGATAGTTGATGAGATACAATTCATTTAAATTTTAGTACAAATATTTTTTTACTTTTAAGTTTTATTAAATATTCAATTTTTACCCTGCGACAACGATGACAAAAACTATGGAGAGTCGTTGTGCAACATGGATCTTCTTCACGCCTACGCGCAATTTTCAATGTAACCAGTGGTAATTTTCTCGAGCAATACGATTTCTTTTTATTTGGTTTGTATGCTAAAGCCATTGGTGAAACCTTTTTCCATTCGGACAGTAGCTATGCCGCATTGATGAAGACCTTTCTGATCTTCGCAGTAAGTTTTTTAATGCGTCCGATTGGTGCACTTGTTTTAGGCCCTTATGTTGACCGGATTGGTCGCCGTAAAGGTCTAATGGTCACGTTAAGCATTATGGCCGTTGGTTCACTTCTTATCGCCCTGACACCGGGTTACGCTACTCTTGGTTTTGCAGCAACAGCTCTAATTTTTATTGGTCGTTTGGCTCAAGGGTTCTCAGCAGGTGTGGAATTAGGTGGCGTTTCAGTCTATCTATCTGAAATTGCAGAACCACATAATCGTGGCTTTATGACCAGTTGGCAATCTGCCAGCCAGCAAGTCGCTGTTATTTTTGCAGCCGTATTAGGTTATATCGTGAGCCTAGCCTTTACCAAAGCACAAGTTGATGCATGGGCGTGGCGAATTCCATTTTTTGTGGGCTGTGCCATTATTCCCTTTATTTTCTGGTTACGAAAATCATTACAGGAAACAGAAGCATTTACATCACGCAAAGAACATCCAACTACTCGTCAAATCTTGTCGACATTGGCAGCGAACTGGAAAATTGTGTTAATTGGAATGTCGATGGTAGCCACGACCACGACTATGTTCTATTTCATTACGGTTTATACGCCAACCTACGGTAAGGAAGTTTTACATCTGACCACTGCAGAAAGCTTAATTGCAACAGTAATGGTGGGTGCGAGCAATTTTATTTTATTGCCCATTGGCGGTTATCTATCCGATAAATTTGGACGTAAACCCCTACTGATTACCACCACAACACTTATTTTTATCACCGCTTATCCTCTTCTTAACTGGTTGACCCAAAATATTAGTCTAAGTCATATGCTCATGGCATTGTTGTGGCTATCACTGCTCTACAGTTTCTATAATGGTGCTTTAGTCGTTTCACTAACAGAAATGATGCCAAGCTCTGTACGTATTGCTGGTTTTTCGGTCGCGTATAGTTTGGCAACCTCTCTATTTGGTGGTTTAACTCCAATGATTGCAACTTATCTAGTCGAACAAAGTGGCAGTAAAAGCATGCCTGCTTTCTGGTTGATGTTTGCTGCAATTGTGAGTTTAATTGCCACATTGATTGTATTTCGTCAGCGCCAATCTCAACCTACTCAACCACCAAACATCAAAACTCAACTGGTTTCAAGTTCTTCTCATTAATATGCTGATAGCATCTGACTTGGGCATTAGTTTCAAGTCAGACCTTCTGCTTTATTCTTTGGTTATTTAATCAGTTTTCAGTCGTTTCAAAATAGTTTTGAGTATCTGAATACGTGCCGTATATTTATCATCAGTTGCAATAACTGCCCAAGGTGCACAATCCGTACTTGTTCTTTCAAAAACATCTGCGGCAGCATTCAAATATTCATTCCACTTGCTGCGATTACGCCAGTCATCCTCGGTAATTTTAAAGCGCTTATGTGGTGTTTTTTCTCTAGCCTGAAAACGTCGTTCCTGTTCATCTTTGCTAATAGATAACCAGAATTTAATAATTACGGTCTGGCTATCCATTAAATCTTTTTCAAAACGATTAATTTCATCGTAAGCGCGTTGCCATTCCAGCTCATTGGCAAAACCTTCTACCCGTTCGACTAAAACTCGCCCATACCAACTTCGATCAAAAATACGGATATCACTACAATTTTCCAGCTTGGTCCAGAATCGCCATAAATAAGGATGACGCAACTCATATTTTTCTGGCGCACTGATGGTGAAAATATCGTATTCACGCGGATCAAGCCGTTTAATAATACGCTTGATCGACCCTCCTTTCCCCGCAGCGTCCATGCCCTCAAATACGATCATGACCTTACGTTCATCATAACGCATTGCCTCAGCAACACGGCGGGTCAGTTTTTTTAGTTTTTTCTTATATTTGTCCTTTTGCATAGGTTCAATCGCAGGATGAAGCAATTCCTGCGGAATTAAGGCCTGAGGCCAATTTCCTTCACCCTGCGTTGGATATTCAGGTAAATGTTTAAGAGCCTGCAAAATCGAATGTGCAAAACTTTGATCACGTCGTTTGGGATCCTCCCCATCAATGATGATCCAATCCTGAGTAAATCGCTGACGTAATTTTTGCAGATTGTCATATTGCTTTTTATTACGCCAGTCCAGACCATGCAATTTATGCCAGTGGCGTTCAGAAGCATCGATATGATCCAGTCGTTTCTGTAAAGATTTCCACGACAGATCAAACCAGACTTTCACTACATCGACATGATTATTTTTCAGGTCTTGCTCAAACGCACGCATATTTTCAACATAAGCATCAAATAATGTTTCATCCAACGGCTTCGACACGTGCATGGCGGTGGTTAATAAATCGCTATACCAGTTGCCAAACATCACTGCAATTTGGCCTTCACGGGGAATAAAATTGACATAAGGCTGCCAAAATGCCTGATCATTTGACAACATATACGGTGGATCTGCTTTTACATTTAAATATCGCGGATCGACCCATTCTCTTAATTGTTTAACCGACTCCCCCTTGCCTGCTAACTCAATTCCGCTCACTAATATCAAGACACTCTTGGCATTTTTTTTACCCCAGCTATTTTTTAAGGTGTACTGGGCTTCAATCAAATCTGAAGAAAGGTGATTTTCATTACGTAATGTCGCCACAGTGTTTGATTGACTCATTATTTTTACCTTAGCTTTCTTTTAGATTCTTTATCCAAATTATCAAGTTAAAAAAATGAAGTCCAGACCATGGCAGTAATCTTAATTTTTTACCTCTCCATTTGCGTTAGATCCATCTATTTAAGCAATGAAATACAATTTTCTTGATTTTAATTTAACGATACTTGACCAAAAGATTACCGATGTTTTGATGAGTTGAATCACTATTGTTCAATAATTCAACCGACACCATCGAACTTGTTTTTTGTGTTTGTTGGTTTAAAAACTGCTCTATTTGATGTTTTGATGTGAAAGATTGGGCGTTAAGGGCGACCTCATGCATGCCTGTATCCTTAAGCATTTTTTGGCAATGGGTTCCTTTTTGTGTCAAAACATCACATGCTGGTTCTACGATCTTACCCAGAAAATTTACCTCGGCAGCATCCGCAAAAGTGAACGAGCAAGTCACAAAACCTATCATACTAATTAATATAATTTTTATGTTTTTAATCATCTCATTTCATCCCTATTTTATTTATCTAGTTATAAGAATGTTTTACCAAATTTATTGTTATTTAATAAGCCCTTACAGTTATCACAACTGCAATAAACTCCAACATACATCAATCTATTTTTAAAAATAACAAAAAAAATCACACTTTTTTTGTACACAATGATTTCTTTTTGCATAAATGTTGTATATTTTAAAACGTGAATATCGTCACAGAATAATTGTATTTATTTTCATAGTTGGCGAATTCTTTAAAAAATGCAAAGCGGTTATTTATTAAGCTATTTAAAAAAGGGTTGCCCCAATGAAATCGATTCTTACTCTTATTGCAGCTACAGCAACAACGTTGACGTTATCAACTCAAGTTTTTGCCGATGCTGGTACAATCAACTTTAAAGGCAGTGTAGTGAATGCTGCTTGTGATGTTGCTGTAAATGGCAATTCAACCTCTGATGTTGTATTAGGTGATTGGCCGACGTCTACCTTTAAAACGACAGGTGACAAATCTCGTCCTCAACCTTTTACACTTGCTGTTTCTAATTGTAACCCTGGTAGCTACCAATTTGCTTTTACTGGAACTGCCGATACAACCAACACAAATTTGCTTAAAGTGAGTGCAGCAACAGGCGTAGGTATTGCGATTACAAGTGCAGATGGTGCAACACCCGTTGCCATTAATACAACGTCAACAGGTACCTCAAATGCAGTTGTGACAACAACAGGTAGTGCAGGCGCTGCAACTGGTACATTGAATTTGCAAGCATTCTATCAAGCGACTGGCGCAACTGTTGCTGCGGGTGCAGCGAACGCCGTTGCTCGTGTAACAATTCAACAAAAGTAATATTTGTTTATAAGGGCTGAGATGATTATGCGTTTGAATCAATTTTTAGTTTCTGTATGTTTAACGACTGCGGTCTTTTGTACAACACACAGTCATGCAGCGATTCAAGCCTTAGCAAGTCGTGTAATTTATGATGCAAATGCGAAAGCTGCAACATTGAGCATCCGAAATAACTCATCTCAGCCCTATATGGTACAAAGTTGGATTGAGGCTGGCGAAACGCCCCTTGCGGATAATAAAGTCCCTTTTGTGGTCACTCCCCCTTTATTAAAACTTGATCCTAAAAAAGAGTCTGTTCTTCGCTTCATTTATGCGGGAACTGGCTTGGCTTCAGATCGGGAAAGTCAGTTCTGGATTAATATTCAGGAAATTCCCCCTAAACCTGAAATAGAAAACACATTACAACTCGCGGTCAGATCAAAAATTAAACTTTTCTATCGTCCAGCACAGGTCGATATTGAGCTTGTAGATGCAGTTAAGAAATTGCACTGGTTTGTCGATGGCAATGTTCTAAAACTTGAGAATAAAAGCCCTCTTTTCGTGACCATTGGTGACTTAAAGTTAAATAATGAAAGTCAGTCTGTTGTAAATATCAATCGAGATATGGTTCCACCCTTTGAGACCATTGAGGTTTTAAAAGGTTTACCCTCCAATACTCACCAGATTCAATATACCTATATCAATGAATACGGTGGCAACACCCCGATGCCCCCTGTATCTCTTAAGTAACGAGTTTTGGGGATGCATATTTTATACCCAAGGTTAAACGCTATGTACTTTAGACTGACAGCACTATGCGTTTGCATGTCTTGTACACTGGCTCATGCTGCTAATGAAGAATTTAATACCGAATTTTTGCAGGACGTTACCGATCAGGTTTCTGTTGATGCAGTAAAATATGGGTATAGTATTGCTCCAGGTACTTATGATTTTTCGATCTTTATCAACAACCAAAAAGTTGATACTCGTCCTGTACAATTTTATAAAAATGCACAAAACACCGTAGTTCCCTGCTTTGATCAGGCATTTATTGATAATTACAATATTTTATTTTTGTCTCCAGAGCAAAGAAAACAGGATGCTCAGGGGTGTTATGACTTAACTGCGATTCCAAATGTATCCATTGATCAGGATATTGGCTTACAAAAATTAAGTCTGTCTATTCCTCAGGTCAACTTACAACAATACGCTCGAGGCTATGTACCTACCCGTTTATTTAATCAGGGAATCAATGCCTTAATTTTAAATTATTCTGCCAATTCTAACTATTTTAATAATAAAGATTCACAAGATAGGCACAACAATTCTTTGTTTCTCAATGGCGGTTTGAATTGGGGTGCGTGGCGCTATCGCAATCAAAGTAACTTTACCCAGTACTCAGGTCAATCTGGAAGCTGGCAAAACATATCGAATAAGCTGGAACGTGACCTGCAAACCAGCGTTCCAACTCGTTTAGAAATTGGTGACAGTTTTAGTAATAACGATGTTTTTGATAGTACCAATTTTAGAGGCGTGCAATTCAGCAGTGATGCTATTCAACTTCCTATTGGTTTACAGAACTATGCACCGGTCGTGCGTGGAGTCGCCCAAACCAACGCTACAGTGGAAATCAGACAAAATGGCTACATTATTTATAGTACCAATGTAGCCCCTGGAAACTTTACTATCGATGATTTGTATGCAGCCAACGAAAGTGGAAATCTAGAAGTTTCAGTGATCGAAAGTGATGGTCGTGTGCGAAAATTTGTTCAGCCCTACTCCTCAGTTCCCAATATGGTTCGTGCGGGTCAAAGTAAATTTCAGTTAACTGCGGGTCAGTATAGAAGTGGCAATACCGATACGTATCACCCTTATTTTGGTCAGTTTACTTATGCATATGGTATCAATAATTATTTTACGCCTTATGCAGGCCTTATTGCCTCAGAAGATTACTATTCAGCAGCAGCAGGTCTGGCATGGTCACTAGGAAATTTCGGTGCCCTTTCTAGTGATTTAACTTATGCCCATAATAAAACAGCCCAAGGACTGACAAAAGAGGGGATCAGCTTAAGATTTTTGTATGCAAAATCATTGAATACTTTAGGCACCAATGTTCGTCTTGTCGGGTATCGCTATTCAACCCAAGATTATTATAGCTTCAGCGATGCTGTTCAGGAAAAGGCGCAATGGAAAAATGGGAGTTATGAATACACCTATGATGACAATAACACGCTGAATAATGAACAGTTAAGTGAACAAGAACGTCGCCGTTATTTTTACTCCTCGACCTATTACAATAAACGTAATCAGTTTCAGATTTCTGTTAATCAAAATCTAGGTGAATGGGGACAAGTCTATGCTACTCTAGCCAAAACTGACTTTTGGCAAAAAGAATACAATCAGGAAAGTTGGCAAATAGGTTATAATAAAAACTATAAAGACATCGCGTATGGGTTGTATTATCAAAAGAATAAATCCATGTTTCAAGGCGCAGACTATAATGTCGGTTTTAACATCAGTATTCCATTGGAACGTCCTCGTGCCGCTAAAAAATATGATCTAATCTCGAATAATGACTATCAATACTCTAATCTTACAGGCAGCACAGCCACAACAGCGCTCTCAGGTTCTTTCCTAGAAGATAAAAACCTGAATGCTCAAATTCAGTTCAGCCATACTGAGCAAAACAATAATGATAGCGTGGCTTTAAACACCAGTTATAGAGGAACTAAGCTAAATTCTAGCTTTGGTTATACGTATTCAGATCAGTATCAACAAGTCTCAGCAAGTGTAAATGGCGGTATTTTAGTGCACTCTGGCGGTATTCTTTTCGGACAACAAATGTATAGCAATCCGATTATTATCGAGGCCAAAGGTGCCGAAGGTGTTCGTATAGACAATCAACCAGGTTTGAAAATTGATAAATCGGGTTATGCTGTTGTGAGCGGCTCTAGCGCCTATATGCGAAATCGCGTAGCACTCAAAGCTGAAGATCTTGGGCAAAACATGAATATCGATGACCCTGTTATCACAGATATCGTACCGACCAAATTTGCTATCGTAAAAGTTAAATTTGATGTTCAATCAGGGCATAGTGTTCTTGCCAACTTACGCTTTAATGAGAAATATGTAACGACTGGTGCGTCTATTTTAGATGCCAAAACTCAAAAAAATGTGGGTCTGGTCGGATTAAACGGACAAGCGTATCTGACGGGTGTGCAATCTCAGCAACAACTGGTTGCAAAATGGGGCAATGCGGACTTTGAACAATGTCAGTTTAGCCTGCCAACATTGAATAATCGGGAAATGGGTTACGATGAAATTGATCTTTCCTGTCATGCGGTAGGAGCACATTAATATGAATAACCTCATATCAAAGTTAAGCCTGTTACAGCTTTGTTTTTTTTTAGTGCTGAGTGTAGTTGGTATACAATCTAGCTGGGCAACACGTTGTCTAGAAGGGCAAAAAGCCACATCAACATTTAATATTAGTACTGCAACCAACACTACCCATACGACTTCCGTCACTCCCATTCAGGTGACTAGTTCCAACCAAAGTGCCGGTTCTTTATTGTGGCAATCGCCCGTTTACAGTACGACTCTAACCTGTTATGACGACTATGCAACCAACAGTACTGAAAAAGCCTATCTTTATTTAGATGATGCCACTAAAAGTTTGGCAACTGCCTTTCGAAGTACAAATTTAATTATAGGTATCAATTTTAATGGCACTGAATATCCCATAGATTCGCTGACTGAAAATAAAATTAATACAGGTTTTACAGCAATAAATAAGCAAACCAACTCAAGTACGGCAAAATCTAATTGCACCTTGATTGGTCGCACTTCAGGAAGCTGTTCTGATCCTCAAACCATTACGATTAGTTATTCTTTGTATATTAAATCCCGAGGTTCAGGGAGTAATTTTACATCCAGCGCACAAACCTATCAGGTCTTTCAACTTGATGGTGAAGGTGGACGTAATGCCAATGGTAACTTTCAGGAAAAAGTATCCAATGTAAATGTCACTTATATTGAATGTATTACCAGCCTCAACACACAAAATGTGGACTTGGGTAGCTATTATTCATATCAGGACACCAATACCATTTTACGTCGTACGCCTTTCACCATTAATGTAACAACGACAGGTAAAGACTGTGCGAAATATCCATTTCTAGGCAAATTTACGTCTACTCAACGCTATGATTCAACGACCTTAACGGCAACTGAAACAGGTATGAAAAATGTCGTTGGGATTAAAATTTATCCTCAAGGTGAAACGCAGGAAATTCCGCTGGATACCAATTTCGACTTTGGTAGCAGTAATGGCTCAACACTGTCTAAGAACTTTGAAGCAGGAGTTCTATTTTTCTCAAAACCTGCCGTTGCTGGTACATTTAGTTCAACATTAAATTACGAAGTCTATTTTAAATAGATTTCGTTCTGGACTTATTTTTAAAGTTTGGCCTTATAATAGTCATAGTGTTATGCATTTAAGCAGCTTATGCTTTTATCAATTTTTTGAAAAAACTAGATTATGTCCAAACTTGCTCACTTTGATGATTTACTTCAGCAATATAACGCCTTTGAATATCATCAGGATCCCGCGATATTACAACGTCTGAATGACGCTCAAATTTGGCTTAAAAAGCGTATTAAAGATACGCATCAAACTTATTTTAACGAGCCTGAAAATCAGTTAATGGCTCAGTATTTTCTCAATCGTTTATATGGTGGTCCAGATTTTGATCCACTGGCTTTGCAAATTGAACGTCTACTTAAATATGCCCACAAAGCAGAAAAGCTGTTACCAGACAATGCCATAAAAACTGGAACTAAATCCGTCAGTCTAGCAGTATTAGCGATGCAACTAGATGAACAAATTGCGATTCAGTTATTAAAGGATTATCCAGCAAACGCACCCATTACAGATGAAATGATGCGTCAAACCTTGCTCAAGCTAGATCAAAAAGAGCAGCGTTTAGTCCAGTTACAACTACTCGATGACTTGGGTGAAGCATTAGATAAATATATGCGTTCATTTATGATGTATGCAGCCTTTAAAATGTGTAAAAGTGCTGCACATAAATACAATTTTGACCTGATGTATGAATTTATTCAGGAAGGATTTGTTGCCATGAAACCGATGAAATCCGCAGAAAAATTTATTAAAACCTTTAGTACAGTTGAACGTGATATTATCGAAAAAGTGCATTCGGGTCATCCAGATCCCTTTCGCTGATTCTTGATTCGTACCCGATTGAAGAATCCGCATTAAGTGCCTTATTTTTATAATTTTCTGTATAGTATTGATAACGATTGCATAATGATGACTGTAAAACCATACTAAACTCTGTCATCATGCATGCGGCCATAATCACTTTATAATGTGTTTAAATTTAGGAGCGACAAGATGTCTAACGAAAATCAAAAGCCCACTTCTTCGACTGAGCAGGCAGAGCGTTCAGACAGTAACAGTCCATTCCTAAATGAGCCGCTTCCACAAGGAACTCCGCAAGGACAGCAACAATCCTTACAACAAGGGGTTAACCATCAGTCCACTGGTTCTGTTCCTAAATATAACTTACCTCGTGGCGCAGGCCGAACGGGTAATGTCGGTGAAACCACACATTTTGGCTATCAAACTGTGAATGCTGAAGATAAAGCCCAGAAAGTGGCCGAAGTCTTTCATTCTGTCGCCAGCAAATATGACATCATGAATGACTTGATGTCTTTTGGTATTCATCGTCTCTGGAAACGTTTTGCCATCAATATGTCAGGTGTTCGTCGTACTCAACACGTGCTTGATATTGCAGGTGGCACTGGTGATTTAGCCAAAGTATTTAGTCGTGAAGTAGGCCCGCAAGGCCATGTCGTATTATCTGATATTAATGAATCAATGTTAAATGTGGGCCGTGATCGTTTGCTAGATGCAGGGTGTACCAATGTTGATTTCGTTCTGGCTAATGCTGAAACATTAGAACCTTTTGCAAATGAAAGTTTCGACCTCGTCACCATCAGTTTTGGTTTGCGGAATGTGACGGATAAAGATGCCGCCCTTGAATCCATGTACCGTGTGCTTAAACCAGGTGGCCGCTTACTTATTCTTGAATTTTCAAAACCTGTATTTGAACCATTTTCAAAACTCTACGATTTTTACTCCTTTACCGCATTACCGCTCATGGGTAAAATTGTGGCAAATGATGCGGAAAGCTATAAATATCTGGCTGAATCAATCCGTATGCATCCAGACCAGCGTACTTTAAAAGGCATGATGGAAAAAGCAGGTTTTCAAAGTTGCGACTATCATAATTTAACCGGTGGTATCGTCGCTGTACACCGCGGTTTTAAACTCTAAAGGTTCATGATTATGTGGTCGATTCTTGCGCTAGGTGCAGTCGAACGCGGTATTCATCATATTATCAATCTGGATGCGATTACCCGTATCCAGCTCAATCAATTACAAGGTCAGTTACTGCGGGTCATTATTGATAGTCCGCAGCTTTCGATTGATGTTTTTTTTGATGAAAATAAAGTTCGCCTCGAACCCACCATCACGGGTCATAGCCAGACACCTTCTATATTTGAACAGCGACCTTTTGATGAACATGTCAAAATTAGCCAAGCCACCGCAACCCTTCATGTCAAAAATATGGTGGAGTTACTTAAGCTTTTATTGGGCAATTCAGATCATATAGGTAATATTCCGCTCACTGGTGATTATCATCTGCTACAAGATATCCAGCGGATTATGCAGCAGGCTGAACCTGATCTGGCAGCGCATTTAAGTCCATGGATTAGCCCTGCCCTTGCACATGAGCTGGCTAAAATTAGTCTTGCTCCCAAACAGTTAAAACGCAGTTTGCAAAGTCATCTTTTTTTTGCAGAAGATGCGCTCAAAGAAGACAGTGGTCTATTTGCACCACGCTGGCAAATGGATGATCTGAACCAGTCCACTCGGCAACTTAATCAGGAAATTGATCGTCTTGAAGCCAGACTACAATCTCTTAATTCTCAATTCAATAAGACAAACACTTAGGTAATATCGCATTATGATTCCGCACGTTACACGGTTATTCGAACTTTGGCGCATTGCCGCGCATTATCGACTTGATACCCTGTTCCCTGCGGAAGAGTTACCTTCCAAAGCGCGCCATGCTTTAGCACTAATCCGATTACATCCAGCGGCATGGTCTAGCCGAGAGCGTAAAAATCCTCTCAAGCTTAAACAAGCTTTAGAGGATATGGGACCTTTAGCCATTAAACTGGGGCAATTGCTTTCCACACGCCGTGACTTGATTCCACCAGAAGTCTTATCACAACTGGTTTTATTACAAGATCAGGTTAAACCTTTTGATGGGCAAGTGGCCAAACAGCGTATTCAGGATGCACTAAAAGCCGACGTAAATACCTTATTTGCACGTTTTGATGAGCAGCCTTTAGCAGCAGCTTCAATTGCTCAAGTGCACACCGCCGCTTTGCATGATGGACGTGAAGTAGTAGTAAAAGTTACCCGTCCTGATATTCTTCTGCAAATTTTGCAAGATTTTGAAATTATTACATGGCTAGGACAATGGCTGGAAAGCCGTCTGGAAGCGGCACGTGCCTTACATTTAACTGAGATTATTCAGGATTATCGCCAGATCATTTTAAATGAATTGGACTTAAGTATAGAAGCTGACAATACTCGTCGTATGCGCCACTACTTTACTGGTTCCAGCATGATGTACGTGCCTGAAGTTTATATGGACAGTACAGATGTTATGGTGGCAGAGCGTATTATTGGCGTGCCCATTTCTGATACAGCCACGTTTGATCGTCTAGGGATGGATCGGGCCGAATTGGCAGAAAAAGGGCTTATCATCTTCTTTACCCAAGTTTTCCGAGACAACTTTTTCCACGCAGATATGCATCCAGGTAATGTCTTCGTGGAAACGATCAATCCCAGCCATCCACGTTATATCGCGCTGGATTGCGCCATCATGGGTGAGCTCTCCAAACAAGATCAGATGACTGTTGCGCGCATGCTTCTGGCCGTCATGAACAACAATTTCATGCAACTGATTCAGATTGTTCATCAAGCTGGCTGGATTCCACCGGGTACGGAACAGGATGCCTTAGCCCGTGAAATGCGACGTACCGTTGGGCCAATGGTTTCAAAACCAATGGATCAACTAGATTTTGCAGGTATTTTATTGCAGGTGATGGATATTGCACGACGCTTTCGTCTGGAAATTCCACCACAACTCATGTTATTGCTCAAAACACTCGTGCATGTGGAAGGTTTGGGAACAGATCTTTATCCACAACTGGATATTTGGAAACTGGCAAAACCGATTTTGACCGAATGGGTCAAATCCAATATGAATCCAGTCAAAAATGTGAAAGAAATTGGTCAGCAAATTCCAGACCTATTATTAGGTGCACACGACCTACCAACTTTATTGATTGATAGTTTAAATGGGTTAAAAAACCAGTCTGCATGGCATGATCGTCAAGTTCGTGAAATTCAGCAATTACGCATGCAAATCCAGCAACAACAACAACGTAGTTGGCTATTTGGCAGTATTATGCTGATCCTGTTAACTATCGCCCTTATTGCGCCGTGGTACATTTCAATTGTCCTGATTGCCATCACTGCCTTGTTAGCCGTTTGGCGTATTATTAAATAATCATTCTAGGGTGAGAGGAATTTTCTATCTCCCCTGACCTATATATAAAAGTACGCGATCTACCACAATGAAAAAAATTAAAGATATCGCCATTATTGGAGCGGGAACAGCAGGTCTGGCCACTGCGATTTTATTGGCTCGCCAAGACTTTCACGTGGCCTTATTTGAAAAAGTCGAGAGCCTACAACCCGTCGGTGCTGGACTATTATTACAACCTGCTGGCCTAGCAGTATTTGAACATTTAGGTCTGTTGGACAAAGCTTTGGAACTCGGTGCAATGGTAACCGGTTTACAAGGGCAACTTGCGAATCAGCGCTTACTGGTCAACAGCCATTATCATGAAGTAGATCCACAACATTATGGTGTTGGGATCCATCGTGCAACGCTTTGCCATTTACTTAGCTCAAAACTTGAACAATATGCAGGCTCTGTAACATGGAAAATGTCTCATGAAATTGATGAGTTACATGAACATAGCGATGGCGTAATTGTACGTGGTCAATATCAGGGACAATCTTTTGAATCCAGCTTTGATGCCGTCATCATTGCCAATGGCGCACGTAGCCATTTACGTCCTCCAGCTTGGGTAAAGGTCGATAAGGCTTATCCATGGGGAGCGGTGTGGAGCATCGTTTCAGAATGCAAAACTTTAGATCCTCAAATTTTGCATCAATTTTACGATCGCTCACACATTATGATGGGAATCTTACCAACAGGCGCAGTTCCACAGGCACCAGCTCAACGTTTGTCCAGTGTATTTTGGAGTTTACCGACCCAACAATTACAACAATTTTTAGAAAATCCTCAAAAGCATGATTTTTTACTTCATCAGATTTCATCTCGTTGGCGTCCTATTGCTGATTGGCTTGAACAGACCATGCAAACAGATGAAAATCGACACTGGTTATCTGCCCAATATCGTGATGTAGTGATGACCAAGTTTGGACAAGGTCGCATAGGTGTTATTGGAGATGCCGCACATGCAATGAGCCCTCAATTGGGACAAGGTGCGAATATGGCCTTACTGGATGCTTGGGCGCTAGCACAAGCCATGCAACAATTTCCAGATCGACAGGTAGACTGGGCTAAGTTCTGGCAGCATTATCATGAATTACGCTATTCATCCACTCAGTTTTATCAATTATTAAGTCGACTACTAACGCCGCTCTATCAATCTGACTCCACTTGGGCAGGCCCATTCCGAGATTTTAGTTTTTATTGGATGTACCAAATTCCTTATTTGCGTAAACAAATGGCGCTGACTATTTCTGGCTTAAAAACAGCACCACTACGACACATGAACTATGCCGAGATTGCCAAAACTCGACATCAGGCTGCTATTTTGAGTCAAAATTTAAGCTAAATACGGTTAAGATTAATCAGTTGAAAACACAAAAAAGATGAGTTTTTTTCCGAAACGATGAACAGATGCCGTACACTATAGGGTGCGATGAATAACCGCAAATGAACTTATTTAATCCATAATTTTGGTGAGATGTTATGAACAATGTGCAATGGCTCGATGAAGTAAAATTTAACGAACAAGGTTTGATCCCTGCCATCGCACAACATCATCAAACTGGTCGAGTGCTGATGGTCGCATGGATGAATCGTGAATCGCTCGCCTTGACCGCAGAAAAACAACAGGCCGTATATTTCTCACGTTCACGTCAAAAGCTCTGGCACAAAGGCGAAGAATCAGGTCATTTCCAAACCGTGTATGAAATTCGTCTTGACTGTGATGGTGATGTAATCGTGTTGCAAGTAGAACAGCACGGTGGAATTGCTTGTCATACAGGCAGAGAATCTTGTTTTTATCGCAAGCTTAGCCCACAAGGTTGGGAAATAGTAGATGTACAACTAAAAGATCCAACTGCGATCTATGGTGCTTCTGCAAAAACCGAAGCGCATGAACATATGACATCACAAGAACACGTCGATGTTCTGGCTTATCTAGGACAATTGATGCAACAACGCAAACAAGCGGCTGCGGATAGTTCTTATGTAGCTAGCCTATATAAAAAGGGTTTGAATAAAATTCTGGAAAAAGTCGGCGAAGAAAGTGTTGAAACGATAATTGCGGCTAAAGATTACGCCATTCAACCGACTCAGGAACACTTAAATGATCTGATCTATGAAACTGCCGATTTGTGGTTCCATAGTATCGTCATGCTCGGTCATTTTGATCTTGATCCAAAACTGGTACTGGATGAACTGGCACGACGTCAGGGACTTTCTGGTCTGGTTGAAAAAGCCAATCGTAATCAAGGATAAATATTGCCTGTGTCTAGCACTGAAAAACCTAAAGCGACGTATGAACAAGCCACAGCTATCGATAATGCACGGTTAGGTGAATCATTTAAAGTTATCGCGTATGCGGGCACAGGTAAAACCACGACGTTACAACTCATTAGCGATGCCATGCCACAACGGCGCGGTATGTATCTGGCGTTTAACAAAGCCATCGCCAGCGAAGCACAACAAAAGTTTCATCGTAACGTCGACTGTCGAACCTTTCATTCTCTTGCATTTCGTAGTGTACCGCGTGGCGTTACTGATAAATTGCGTTTACCCCGCTTAAGTCCAAGCTTTATGGCGAAAGATTATCGACTAGAACCGATTACCCTGCGCCGTATGATGGGAGGGCGCTATGAAAAATATGTGCTGATGCCAAGTCGTCTGGCTAGCTTGGTCGCAAATGCTGTGAGTTATTTTTGCTCGACCAGTTCGCAATATCCTGCACCACGACATATACAAGCCCCAAGCTGGCTACATCCTGACGATATGGATCAACTGCAAAAGCATCTTTACCCCGCAGTTGAACGACGTTGGCTGGAATCGATTGATCAGAATCATCAGGCCGGAATTGGACATGATATTTACCTGAAATTATGGGCACTGTCTGAACCGAATATTCCCGCCGATTATGTTCTGTTTGATGAAGCACAGGATGCCGATCCACTTATGTTGGGAATTTTACTCAGACAACGTAGTACACAAGTAATTTATGTTGGTGATGCACATCAACAAATTTATGCATGGCGTGGTGCTGTCAATGCTATGCAGCAATTGCCCTTACCCGAATCACGCTTAACCACCTCATTTCGGTTTGGGGAGCAAATTGCTGATGTCGCCAACTATTTATTAAGCGGACTGGATGAAACAGTACCATTGTTGGGCAATCCAAATCTCAGCTCAAAAGTGGTCAACAAACCCCATACCAAACAGCGTGATGCAATTCTTTGTCGTACCAACGCCCGTGCCATGGAATTATTATTGGCTGGTTTAGTTCATGGCGATAAAGTTAGTTTGCAAGCCGATCACAATAAATTAAATCGTTTTGTTGATGCAGCCAGTTTATTAAAACAAGGCAAGCGTGTCACCGATGTTCCTGAACTGGCATGGTTTAATTCATGGCATGATGTGCATGAATATTGTGAAACCAATGATGGAAGTGATATTAAGCCCTTAGTCAAACTGGTGGATGATCATGGAGCTGATCCGTTAAAACGCGCATTAGCGAAGATCACTCCAATAGAACAGGCGGATTATGTCATTTCAACCGCCCATAAAGCTAAAGGTCTGGAATGGGATCGGGTACACCTGGAAGATGATTATCAGTTTAAAATCAATGGGCTTGAGCATAAAATCAGTGACGAGGAACTTAGATTACTTTACGTCGCCTGTACACGTGCTAAAGTAAGCTTAAATATTCATCACATTTATGATCTTGTACAACAGCTTAAACTGCAAGCCCCGCAAAGTTTACGCAAATCCGCGGCGGTTTAAAAACATTGCGTTCCAATTCTGGTGGGCCTATGAAACTTGAATCCATTCATCTAAAACATACAAGCTTGTTTAGTCATTTGCAGGTTCAGTTTCATTACTCTAACAAACCCATCACGCTTATTTTAGGTGAACAGGCAACCGGTAAAACGACACTGCTTAAACATATCTACCAAGCGTTAAGCTGGTTTCCAGCGCGTTTAAAAGACAATCGTACTGCGGGCGTGGTTATGCTCGATCAAGATATTTTAAACTCACGAATCCAATCCCGAATTGACATTCAAATCAGGATTCCAAGTGAAATCGGTCAGCTTGCAGAAGGCAGCCAGTCACAGCAAAATGATAATTCAGTGTGTACATGGAAGCTATATAAAACCTTAAATAGCCAAGGGGTCGGTATAAGTCAGACTGAAACTCAGCAACTTGAAGAGTTAACAGCCTTATATCAAAAAGCCATTAAGCAAGATCCATTGCAAGGCTTACCATGTATTGCTTATTATCCTGCCGACCGCTTTATTAATGAAGTAAATTTACTCAGTAAAAATATTCCTGCAGTCTTTCAACCTTCTTCAGCTTACGATGTCGCTGCTATTCCATTTACCACCTTTGCTCGTTTTTTTGAATGGTTTCGTGAAATCAGTGATATTGAAAATGCCCAAAGTGCACAACTACTGCAACATATTCTCGGTAAGTTTAATGCCGAAAGTTTACAAAATCTGGAACAAGAAATTTTTCAAACCCATGCCCAACTGAACTCACCCAATTTGCAGGCATTAAAAACCAGTTTAAATGTGGTATTTCCTGATATTACTGATATTTATCTACAATATCAGCCCAAACTACAACTCATGGTCACTTATCAGGGGCAAAGTCTGGCTTATCAGCAATTATCAAATTCAATCAAAATGTGGATTGCCTTGGTGGGAGATATTGTACGTCGTTTATGTTTGCTCAACCCTCTAAGTCTCTATCCTTGTCTTGAAGGTGACGGAATTGTATTAATTGATCATATCGATGCCCAACTTGACCATATCTTGTGTCGTGAAATTTTGGAACGTTTACATCAGGCTTTTCCGCGTCTTCAACTGATCGTGACAGGAAATCGTGAAGAATTGCTTGAACATGCGGTCGATTATCAATGCTTAAGTTTATCCAATAAACAGATTTCCACTTTAGAGCTTGAAAGCTCTCATCATATTTATGAAACTGTTTATCAAAATCTATTTAACCCATCCACAGCACCAGACTTAAATGATTTGAGTCCATCTGCTCTTGTGGAAACTGATTTTGATCAAGTGCTTCAACTACTCGAGCATTTAAGCAATACACAAAAAGAGCAAATCCTGCAACATTTACAGTCCAATACCAAACCGTTGGATGAGTCAAGATTGTCTGAAAAATAAGTCATTTCACAATTTAGACATCAAATCATTTTTCATGTTATGATTGGAAATAACTATCACATTTAGCCTAGCTTTGTCGCTTTTCTTTAGAGCTTAAGTGATTGATATTTTGTTTTTTTAGTGTAAAAAAGTAAGTAGATTGCTCTTTCCTGCTGTATACTTTTTTTGCACTTATTTTTTGTTTCTTACCAGTTGCGCAACACAACTTGTTTTTTCTTTTGACCCACATTTATGGTTTCAGGCTGTCAAATACTTTGGAATTCTCTTTGATTTCCTGTACATCCTGAAAATAAGATTCACGCTTAGGTTTCGACCTAAATCACGACATGGATACGAGTGTGCTACCGATTATTATCTTGCTACCGTTAATATTAGGCACCCCCCTTGTCGCATTGCTACAGCGTTTTTCGCGGGAAGCAACGGCTTTAGGGGCTATAGCAGTCAGCTTAACCAGTTTTGGGTTATTGCTGACTGAGGCAAAACAGATTTTTGCTGGTGCAGCTATTCAACAAAGCTGGGACTGGCTACCACAGCTTGGACTTAATCTCAGCTTTCGTCTGGATGCGCTTGGACTTGTGTTTAGCCTCCTAATTACAGGCATTGGCACACTCATTTATATTTATGCTTATTATTACTTAAGCCCTCGCAACTCACTAGCCAAGCTTTACATGCTGCTCATGGTTTTCATGACTGCCATGCTCGGAATTTCTCTCTCAAATAATTTAATCTTATTACTTGTATTTTGGGAACTGACCAGTATTTCATCTTTTCTATTGGTAGGTTACTGGAGTCATTACGAAGCTGCACAACGTGGTTCACGTATGGCGCTGACGATTACAGGCATGGGTGGCTTAGCCATGCTGGGTGGTTTTATTCTCATTGGACAAATGACGGGTACCTATCAGATTGATCAGCTAGTCAACATGAAAGATACTATTCAGTCCCATGCTTTATTTGTTCCTGCTCTACTACTTATATTATTAGGTGCATTTACCAAAAGTGCCCAATTCCCTTTCCATTTTTGGTTGCCAAATGCTATGGCGGCGCCGACGCCTGTATCTGCTTATTTACATTCAGCAACCATGGTCAAAGCTGGGATTTTTTTACTGGCACGTCTAGCCCCTATTTTCGTTGGAGCAGCGCTTTATCACAATATCGTCACTTTCGTCGGTTTATTTACTTTATGTATGGCGGCTTTTTTTGCCATTTTTAAAGAAGATTTAAAAGGCTTGTTGGCTTACTCCACGATTAGTCATCTGGGGTTAATTGTTTGTTTATTGGGAATTGGTTCACCGTTGGCTGTTGCCGCAGCAATTTTTCACATTATTAACCATGCCACCTTTAAAGCCGCCTTGTTTATGATTGCAGGAATTGTCGATCATGAAACGGGTACTCGCGATCTACGCAAGCTGAGCGGCATCTGGCAACTGCTGCCTTTTACTGCCACCCTGACCATGATTACGGCTGCATCTATGGCAGGTGTGCCATTAACGAATGGTTTTATTTCCAAAGAAATGTTTTTTACTGAGCTAGTGAGCAGTTTAAATGGCGGAGTTTTAATCTTCTCTGTAATTGTGGCAACACTCGCTGGAATTTTTGCAGTCAGTTATTCGATTCGTATGGTGCATGGCGTATTTTTTGATGGTGTTGTGGGAGACAAAGTCCCAAACAAAAATGCACATGAACCCAATTTTGGCATGCGCTTACCTGCGACCCTGTTGGCGATACTCTGTATTTTAGTAGGAATTATTCCTGCTTTACTGGTCGAAAATATTGTTAATAGTGCAACACGTGCCAGTTTGGCCATACCTGAGTTTGTGGGCGTACATCTTGCGATCTGGCATGGTGTCAATTTGCCACTGATCATGAGTATTATTGCATTAATAGGTGGTGCACTCTTTTACTTTGCATTAGCAAAAAATGGACGTATTCGCCGTATTGATCTTGATCCTTATCTGGGAAATCTTCAGGGCAAAATTTTATTTGATAAATTTTTAAAATATTTACTGCTGGGTAGTCGGAGCATTAAACGTCGTACAGAAACAGGTTCATTACAACTTTATCTTTTTCTCATCGTCATCTTTAGTGTAGCAATTGTAGCAGTGCCTTTATTTAATCAGGGCTTGAATACGGGATCTCGCGAACTAACCCATGCGCCCATGATTGCCATCGTATTATGGCTAATTTTGTTTTGTGCTTGCTGGATGATGCTCTGGTTTCACCATGAACGGATTAAGGCAGTATTGATTAGTGGTGCGATTGGCTTAGTCGTCACCATGATTTTTATTGGATTCTCTGCCCCTGATCTAGCGTTGACTCAAATTACAGTCGATGTTGTGACCACTGTTTTACTCTTGATGAGTTTGTCGTTACTACCCCAGTTAACCCCTTACGAATCCAAACGCTCAAGACGTTGGCGTGATGCCATGATTGCTATCATTGGCGGTTTGGGTATTGGCTGGATTGCATGGTTAATATTGACCCGCGATCATAACTCATTGTCTTGGTTCTTTATGCAGCAATCTTTGCCTTTGGGCGGGGGTTCAAATGTCGTCAATGTGATTCTGGTTGATTTTCGTGGTTTTGATACCTTTGGCGAAATCACAGTATTGGGCATTGCTGCAATTGGTGCGTTGTGTCTAATGGATGGAATGCGGATTCATGGCACGAGTGTGACCCAAGGTTTAACCTTTCGTTTCAATCCATCACCGCTGATGTTACGTACCACGGCATCATGGGTCTTACCCATTGCTTTAGTAGTAAGTCTATATATTTTCCTGAGAGGACATAATTATCCGGGTGGTGGCTTTATTGCAGGTCTCGTGACTTCAATGGCTTTGATCATTCAGTATATTGCGCAAGGTCAAGACCGTGCGGAGCAAATGTTAAAAGCAAAATCTGGTCGATTATATGAACTCTGGATCGGTATCGGCTTATTGATTGCTGGTATTTCAGGAATGGCTGCTTGGTATTGGTCACGACCTTTCTTAACCAGTGCGCATATTTATGTTGACCTTCCCGTCATTGGAAAATCACATCTTGCCTCTGCTGCCCTGTTTGATGTGGGAGTCTATGTGACTGTTGTCGGTGCGACCATGCTGTTAATTTCGGTACTGGGTGATTCGCGTCATTCGACTATGTCTGGTCCTGTTCCACGTGAAGGAGATTCGTCATGATTAGCCTGGAATTTTTACTTGCTTCAGCGATTGGCTTACTGGTCGCTTCAGGTATTTATTTGATTCTACGTGCCAGAACTTTTCCTGTCGTGCTTGGACTAGCAATGATTGGCTATGCAGTAAATCTATTTTTATTTGCCATGGGACGCATTCAAATAAATGCTCCTGCTATTTTAGCAGAAACAGTTAAAGCCACAGACCCTTTACCACAAGCCTTAGTTTTAACAGCCATCGTAATTGGTTTTGCTACGACTGCGTTTATCGTACAACTTGCCATTCGTAGCCGTTACGAATCAGGTACAGATCATGTCGACTCTAAAGAAGACCCCGCCTTAAACTATGACCCGCGTGAGGATGAGCCTTGATGTTCGATTTTATCAATTTCTGGCACATGCACGCACCTATTTTCAGCATTCTCATTCCTGCATTTACTGCCTTTATTTTAGTTATTTTAGGAAATCCGGGTTCTGGTGCTTTAGAAACTGACCGTCGCCAACCGTGGCGTAGAGCACTTAGCCTCATTTCCGTTTTGCTCGGACTTGCCACAGCTGTCAGTTATTTCACTATTGCACATACCGGTCAGATTACAGTTTATCAACTCGGTGAATGGTCCGCGCCTTTTGGCATTGTATTAGTCCTGGATCAACTTTCCGCTTTTATGCTGTTATTGACTTATGTACTTGCAGTGCCTGTACTCTGGTTTGCGAGTAAAGAATGGGATACTCGAGGGCGTTATTTCCATGCCATGTTTCACTTTCTACTCATGGGAATTAGCGGGGCTTTTTTAACAGGCGATTTATTTAACCTATTCGTATTTTTTGAAGTCATGCTGATGGCATCGTACGTGTTGCTGTTGCATACTCAAGGCAAAGCACGTTTTCAGCTAGGCATTCATTATGTCACCATCAATCTGTTAGCTTCCGCGATCTTTTTGATCGGCCTAGGGATGATTTATGGCAGCGTTGGCAGTTTGAATATGGCTGATGTATCGCGTCTTGTTCCTACTCTTGAACCCGATCAACACAAATTAGCCATTGCAGGTGGATTGTTGCTATTTGTGGTTTTTGGAATTAAAGCGGCTATCTTGCCTGTTGGTCTATGGTTACCAAAGACCTATGCTGTTGCCACTACTCCTGTTGCTGCAATTTTCACCATTATGACTAAAGTGGGTATTTATGCGATTTTAAGGGTCAATGGAACAGTATTTGATGATGTATTTGCACAGAATATTTTGAAATATTGGTTATTGCCAATTGGTTTAGTGACTTCGTTATATGGGGTCATTGGTGCAATTGGTGCGGATCGTTTACGCCGTTTTGTCGGCTTCATGATGCTATCTTCCATCGGTACAATTTTAATTGCGATTTCCCTATTCAATACTCAAGCATGGGCAGCAGCTTTATATTATTTAGTACATAGTACTCTGATCGCCGCTGCATTTTACTTACTCTGTGGCTGGATTACTTCACAACGTGGCAGTTTCAAGGATCATCTCAAAGTAGCCCCAAGAATGAAGCAAGGCAAAATTGTAGCTTTGATTTATTTCCTCATTGCTATGATGATGGCAGGTCTACCTCCATTTAGTGGCTTTTTGGGCAAGGTTTTTATTTTACAGGCAACACACAATCAACCTTATCAGGCATTAATTATTGCAATTGTGCTGATCGTTAGTTTGTTAAGTATTATTGCTTTAACACGGGTGGGTTTTGTTTTGTTCTGGCGCTCAACTGCACCTGAAGAAAATATGGAGGAACCTGCTTTTGCTGCATATCAAGATTTACCTGATGCTGCCCCTGCACGAAATGATTTGACGATTTATACTCTTTTAACGGGTTTAATCATGTATGTTGTTTGTGCGCCCGCAATTTATTCATATGCTTTAAGTACAGTCACCCAGATTCAGGATCATGCACTTTATACAAATTCCATTTTAAGCAAGGATCGTTTCGGTGAAGTAATCAGCGTACAACCTTACAATCCAAGCTATATTCCTGAAACCAAATATGGCGGTGAAACTGTCGATCCATATGCTCATTTTATTCCAGATGTCATTTCTGATGATACGCTTGAAGGTGAACATATTTCAGAATATAAAAAACGTCAAATTGAGCAGGAACAACTCGATCAGGACATCGTGCCAAATGAAAGCCAACTCAAACCGATGGAGCCTTAAAATGGAAAAAAAGAGTCCTTTTCTGGAACGCTGGTTCCCTCATCCATTTGTTTCGGTCATCGTTGGTTTGAGCTGGGTGATGCTAGCACATAGTGTTTCAGCTGATAATATTCTAATCGCCATTATTCTGGCTATTTTGATTCCACGTCTAGTGCAACCCTTTATTACCCGCACTCCCCATATTCACTGGAAACACGCAATTCATCTGTTCTTTGTGGTGCTCTGGGACATTGTTATTTCAAATATCCGTGTCGCAAAATTGGTACTAGGGCCTACAGATCGGTTGCATCCCAAATGGTATCGTGTGCCTTTGGAAACTCAGCATGAACAGGTCAACAGTATTTTGGCGATGATTATCACGACTACACCCGGCACGGTATCTGCGGGCATAGATCAGGAACGTGGTGATATTCTGGTGCATTCACTTAGTACAGATAATGAAGAACTGGATATTCAAGAAATTAAATCGCGTTATGAAGCGCCACTAATGGCTATTTTTGATGTCAAAGCAGGTGAAGGAGGACAGGCATGATTATATTACCCTATGCGTTGGGCATTTGTATGATCGCAATTACTATTTCTATGTTTCTGTGCCTGATTCGCCTCGTGATTGGTCCTTCAATAGTGGATCGACTACTCGCTTTAGACACGTTATTTCTCAATGCCACCTGCTTAGTCGTGGTTTTAGGCATTTACTGGACCAGTACCAATTTATTTGAAGGGGCACTTTTAATTGCCATGTTGGGTTTCGTATCTACAGCCGCGCTGGCACGTTATTTTACTACGGGTCATGTGATCGATTAGGAGAGGCATCATGCAACTATTTATGGAAATTCTGGTGTCATTCTTTCTGTTAGTCGGTGCTTTTTTTATGCTGGTCGGTGGAATTGGCATGATTCGCCTACCCGACTTGTTCATGCGCCTCCATGCACCCACCAAATCCAGTACACTCGGTTTAGGTAGTTTTTTGTTGGCATCCATTGTCTACTCAGCTTTTCATGGTCGTTTTGGTTTCTCAGAACTTTTAATCACATTACTGGCTTTTATTACCGCACCTGTTTCAGCAAATTTAATGGCACAGGCAGCCTTGCATCTGCGCTTACGCTCTTTAAGTGGCGAGGTTCCTGAAACCCTGAATCGTCCATTACCGTGGGATCGTTATTCTTTTTTAAATCGTCGAAGGAATTCCACTTCTGACTCTCATTCAAAAACGCCCAAAGAGTGAATATCGACATAAATAAAAATGCCACCCGAAGGTGGCATTTTTATTTATTCAGAATCATCTTCTTTTTTATGTTCAGGTAAGTCCTGTACTGCTTTTTCAATCAGACCAAACATGTAATTGCCATAAGCATTTGTTTTGTCATAATGAAAACGCAAGCGTGGGGTTACACGTGTTTTGATACGACGACTCAATTCCTGACGCAAAAATCCAGAAGCTTTATTTAAAATATCTAAAGTTTCCTGATGAGCAATTTCATTTTGGTCATCTGCCAGTTCACGCCCCATCACTGTGACATAAACGTCTGCATATCCCAAATCTGGACTCACCTTAACACCTGAGATAGTCACTAGACCACCCAGACGTGGATCTTTTAACTCCTGACGGATTAGCTCAGACAACTCACGTTGTACTGAATCCGCCATGCGTTTCAAGCGTTGTCCACCCGCCATTAAAGACTCCGTTTCACCATTTGTACATCATACACTTCGATCTTATCGAGTGGTTTGATGTCATTATAACCTTTCACCGCTAGACCACATTCCATACCTGCGCGAACTTCATCGACCACATCTTTATAACGACGTAATGATTCAAGCTCACCTTGGAATACCACGACATCATCACGAAGGACACGAATTGGTTTATTACGGTGAATTACACCTTCCATCACCATACAACCTGCCGCAGCGCCGAACTTGCTTGAACGGAATACTTCACGAACCTGAGCCACACCCAGAATCGTTTCACGATGTTCAGGCGCAAGCTTACCGCTCATAGCATTCTTCACATCATCAATCAATTCATAGATAATGCTATAGTAACGAATGTCGATACCATCTTGATCGCTCTTTTGACGAGCAGTGGTATCAGCACGGACGTTAAATCCGAGTAATACAGCTTCTGAAGATTCTGCAAGGGTAACGTCAGATTCAGTGATTGCACCTACACCTGAACTAATCACACGTACTTTAACTTCATCAGTTGAAAGCTCATCTAAAGCCACAGTTAAGGCTTCCAAAGTACCACGAACGTCTGCTTTTAAGATGACATTCACTGCTGGCACATCTTTTTTGCCCATAGAGGCCATGATATTTTCAAGACGCATTGCACTTTGACGATCAATACGTTTTTGACGCTCACGATCCGCACGCGCATCAGCCACTTCACGTGCTTTTTTCTCGTCATTTACAACAAGAACTTCGTCACCGGCCATTGGCGCATCGGGTAAACCTAAAATTTCGACAGGAATTGATGGACCTGCCGATTTAATAGGTTGGCCATTTTCATCAGACATGGCACGTACACGACCATAAGACGAACCTGCCAGCACAAGATCACCAATATTCAGCGTACCATTTTGTACCAGAATCGAAGTGACTGCACCACGACCTTTATCAACACGCGCTTCAATCACGACGCCCTGAGCAGCACCTTCACTTGATGCTTTGAGTTCCATCAATTCAGCTTGGATCAAGATTAGGTCAAGTAATTCATCAATCCCCTGCCCAGAATGTGCTGAAACCATTGCAACTGGCACATCACCGCCCCATTGTTCAGGAACAATCTGTTTCGTGGTTAATTCATTCAAGACACGATCTGGATCAGCTGATTCTTTATCCATCTTGTTGATAGCAACAATAATCGGTGTACCCGCTGCACGCGCATGATCAATGGCCTCTGCCGTTTGTGGCATCACACCATCATCAGCAGCAACAACCAAGACAACGATATCCGTTGCTTTAGCACCACGTGAACGCATTGCAGTAAATGCTGCATGTCCTGGAGTATCAAGGAAAGTAATAATTCCCTTATCAGTTTCAACGTGATACGCACCAATATGCTGGGTAATACCACCAGCTTCACCAGCCGCCACTTTAGAACGACGGATACGATCTAGCAATGAAGTTTTACCATGATCGACGTGACCCATGATCGTAACAACTGGAGGACGAGTCGTTTGCTCACCACGTGCTTCTTCAGCAGCAACAAGTAAATTATCTTCAGCTTGCGTATCAGAAACTAAAACTGGATTGTGGCCCAACTCTTCTACAACAAGTACCGCTGTATCTTGATCAATTGCCTGATTCTGAGTAACCAATTCACCCATTTTCATGAGTGTTTTAATAACTTCACGAACTTTAATCGCCATTTTTTGTGCTAAATCGGCAACAATGATTTTCTCACCGATCTCAACATCATAAATTTGCTTTTTAACAGGTTTTTCAAAACCGTGTTTATTCGCCTGACTAGTTTTTAAACCACGTTTATGATGGCTTTTGCTAAAGCTCTGTTCAGCTTGCGCATCACCACCACGACCGCCTTTTTTACCCGCACGTGGATTGGTGGTTGCACCACCACGTTTGATTTCACGGTCTTCCTGATTAAAGGAATCTTCATAAGCCTGTCCTACAAGACCAGCAGCCAATGGAGAATCATCAATCACACGAATGGTCGCACCTGTATCGTCATTTGAATATTTCGATGCCATTTGACGCATTTGCTCAAGTGTACGCTGTTGCGCTTCTTCAGCTGCTTTACGACGAACGGCTTCTTCAGTTGCTTTCAACTTCGCAGATTCAGCTTCACGTGCCTTTTTCTGTTCAGCCGTTTCAGTCGGTTTTACAACAATTGGCTTAATCGGCTTATTAGTTGAACGACGCTTAACTACAACTTCTGTAGTCGAAGTCTCAGCTTTCACTGTTTCTTTCTTCTGAGCAGCGCGCATCGCATCTAATGTTGCTTGTGCTTTATTTTCAGCTTTTTCACGAGGTTGCGGAGTCGCTTGCTGGTTTACTTTTTCATCAGCACGAACCTTTGCTTCAGCTTCAACACGTGCTTTGGCTTCAGCCGCAATCTGTTCAGGATTTGGCTTGGTAAACGTATGTTTCTTACGAACTTCTACGTTAATGGTTTTCGCCTTACCTGAAGTACTGGCAACTTTTGCTGTACTGGTTGTTTTACGTTTCAACGTGATTTTTCCTGCGCCACTGGCATCTTGGCCGTGTACCTTTTTCAAATGGTTCACAAGCGTATCTTGTTGCTCAGTGGTAATAGTGTCATTTGCGTTACGCTGTGGTAGACCTGCTTCACGAACCTGTTCTAGAAGCTTGTCGACAGGACGACCAACTGTTTGAGCCAAGTCTTGAATCGTTTTGTCTGTCATACGCTACTCCTTAGTTAAACCATGATTCGCGTGCTTTCATAATGAGCTGACCCGCTTTTTCGTCACCAAGGCCTTCAATATCAGAGATATCGTCGGTCGCCTGATCGGCCAAATCATCGACTGTAATCACACCACGCGCTGCAAGGGCATAAGCAAGCTCCTGAGTCATTCCTTCCATTTCCAGAAGTTCTGCACTTGGTTCCTGAATATTTTCTTGCTGTTTTAATGCATCTGTTAATGCGGCTTCTTTTGCACGACTTTGTAATAACTCGACCAAATCAGCATCAAGTTCAATTTCGTCAAAAGTTTCAGCTGGTACATAGGCAATTTCTTCAAGTGAAGTAAAGCCCATTTCAACCAATGCCATTGCTAAATCTTCTTCAATATCCAGACGTTCTACAAACATATCCAGATATTGTTGTGCTTCGTTTTGTTGACGCGCACGGTATTCATCTTCCAGCATCATGTCGAGTTTATAACCCGTCAATTCAGACGCCAGACGTACATTTTGTCCCTGAGAACCAATCGCACGAGCCAATTGATCATTGGTTGCAAAGATAATGTCTGCACTGCGTGCATCTTCATCTAATACAATGCCTGATACATCAGCAGGCTCCAAAGCACTGGCGATATATTGCGCAGGATCATCTGACCACACCACAACATCGATACGCTCACCGTTCAACTCAGACTGTACTGCCTGAATACGAGTACCACGCATCCCAATACATGCACCGACTGGGTCAATACGATGATCATTGGTTTTTACTGCAATTTTGGCACGCACACCTGGCTGACGTGCTGCTGCTTTAATTTCGATGATTTCTTCAGAAATTTCAGGAATTTCTTTTTTCATCAAGGCAATCAGCATTTCAGGTTTAGCGCGTGATAACAATAATTGCGCACCACGACCTTCACGGTTGACGCTATAAAGAATCGCATTCATCCGTTGTTTTGGACGAAGCATTTCTTTTGGAATCATTTCTTCACGAGCCAAATAAGCTTCTGCGTTATCACCCAAATCGATGATAAAACCGTCTTTGGTTTGTTTTTTTACTTCACCGTAAATCAGTTCGCCTACTTTGGCTTCATAAGCATCCGCCACTAAAGCACGTTCTGCTTCACGAATTTTTTGGACGATTACTTGTTTGGCGATTTGAGCTGCAATACGACCAAACTCAATCGATTCAACTTCGAGTTCGCGTATATCACCAATTGACCATTGTGAAGGATCTAAATCAGAAATCGCATCCTGACAAGCTGGCATTTCATGGTCTTCATCAGCAACAACTGTCCACTGACGGAAAGTACGATAGTCACCAGTCTTACGGTCAATTTCAACACGTAACTGTGCTTCTTCAGAGTTTGTGCCTTCGTAAAATTTCTTCTTCGTTGCAGCAACCAGTGCCTGTTCTAATGCCTCGAAGATTGCTTCACGACTAACACCTTTTTCATTACTAACCGTTTCCACAACGGTAAGAATTTCACGGCTCATAAGTCACCTACAGATTCTTATAAATTTAAATGAATTTAGTCCTGATAGATCAAGTTTGCTTTATCAATATTATGACTATCAATTTCAAGCACGTGGTTGCCTTCAACTTCGACTTGAATAACTTCATTTTCAAGATCAACACTGAGCAATTTTGCCTGGAATTTACGACGATTTTCAACCGCAGTAATTAATCGTAATGCGACTTGCTGACCAATATAAGCAGGCATTTGTTCAAGTTGAAAAAAAGGACGATCCCAACCTGGAGATGATACTTCCAGCGCATATTCACCAGAAATTGGATCATGCACATCTAACATTGCGCCGACCTGTTGCGTTACAAGCACACAGTCTTGCACACCAATACCACGCCCCTGTTCAAGCTCACCATCTTCATTGATAACAGGTTCAGCACTTTCATCGATGTTTTTATCGATATAAATACGCAATAAAGAACGTTTACCTTGAGGAATAAATTCAATCCCCCACAGATCAACATTACAAGCCTGCACTGCGGGTGCAATTAAATCATGCAGTGCTTGAGTTTTATTTGATAGCTTCATTTACTCTCGTCATTCTCGCGCGGTTCAATCGGCTCACAGCCAATTCAGACTAATCTATAGTGAAGCATGACTATTTCACCTTTACGACAGCTTATGTCTTGTGTCACCGCTACACGATAGCCAATAAAAAAGGGCGTTAAATCGCCCCTATATTTTACACAGAAAACTATAGCTCACTGTGCAAAAAGGCCCACCTATTTGTGAGCCCTCTTAGAAACTTGGTAGCGGGAGCTGGATTTGAACCAACGACCTTCGGGTTATGAGCCCGACGAGCTACCAGACTGCTCCATCCCGCATCAACGTGCAAACATTATATACAATTATCAAAAAAAGTCAATTTTAATAATTGCTGACTAAGTTGTTGCCCTTAGTCATTTAAAGATGTAACTCAGCTAAATTTAATGAGTATTACTACACTTTAAAACTTAGTATTGGTAGAGAATATTAGGTTTAAACTAACATCCTTTGATGCTTTTATGAAAATTTGAACCTAATGGATCAAAATACCATTTTCACACCAGTTACACTTTTAAAACTTGGTAGCGGGAGCTGGATTTGAACCAACGACCTTCGGGTTATGAGCCCGACGAGCTACCAGACTGCTCCATCCCGCATCAACATCACTGCAACACCAACTTTCTTTCTGGATCAAGTTGGTGCGGAAGGGGGGACTTGAACCCCCACGCCCGAAGGCACTACCACCTCAAGGTAGCGTGTCTACCAATTCCACCACCACCGCAGCTTGTGGGAGGCATTCTAGTCGCTTCAACTATAAAAAGAAAGCGTTAATTCTAATTATTCACTCGTTTTTGGTGCAGTTGGCGAAGTTTCAGGCGATGTTGGTTGCTGAACAGGTGCAGTTTGTACAGATTGTAAGCTATAAGCCTCTGTCGTTTGCTTTTTGGCAAAAACAGCCAACGTTAAACTGGTAATAAAAAACAGGGCAGTAAAGATAGCCGTCAAACGGGTCAGGAAGTTACCTGAACCAGAAGCACCGAATACGGTTGCAGCACCACCACCACCAAATGAAGCACCCGCATCTGCACCTTTGCCGTGCTGAACCAGCACCAGTGCAATAATCAAAATTGCGAGAATAATGTGTACGACCAGCACAAAAGTATGCATGCTGAACTCCTATTGTTTTGATTGGGCAAATGCTTGAGCAATTTGATAAAATGATTGTGCGTTTAACGAAGCACCACCGACCAATGCCCCATTAATGTCTGGACAAGCCGCTAACTCTACCGCATTCTCGGGTTTAACACTACCGCCATACAACAGGGCAATTTTTGCACCATGTTCCGTAATCTGGCATAAACCTTCACGAATTTTAGCATGCATTGTCTGCGCATCTTGCGGTGAAGCTGTTTTTCCAGTACCAATGGCCCAGATCGGCTCGTATGCAATTACGATTTGTGTTGACCATTGTTCAGGACTTACTACACTGGCAATATCACAGATTTGCTGTAAAACCACCTGTTCTGCCAAACCTTGCTCACGCTGTTCAAGGCTTTCACCCACACAGTAAACAACAGTCATGCCAGCCTGAAGTGAATTGTGGAGTTTCGCTTTTAAAATTTCAACTGAATCACCCAACAAGTCACGACGTTCAGAATGACCAATTAATACATATTGAATCTGGCTGTCTACCAAAAGTTCAGCACTAATTTCACCCGTATAAGCACCTGTTCCTGCAAAACGAGAAACATCCTGAGCAACAGTATAAATAGGACGCAATGCTAAATTTAAGGCTTGATGCGTACGATCCAGTGCAATAGAGGTAGGTGCAACCCCAATATGGCAAGCCTCAGAATCAATTTCGGACTGCGCCAATAAAGTTATAAATTGTTGAATGAGTTGTGTGGCATCAGATTGTATTGGGTTCATTTTCCAATTGCCAACTACCCAAGGAATAATAGTCGAACCCGACATACTGCTAACCTTTTATCGAAAATGCTGCATATTCTACACGCATTTTAGGCAAACTTAGAATGTTTTCTTTTTGCAATAAATACAAAAATAGATAAAACAAATTATTTATAAAACACCAATTCCTGTGATGTTGTAAAAAAAATGATCCAAAAAATCGACCAGTTCAAATTTTAGACCATGAATACGGCAGAAAATGCATTTTATGAGGTAGTAATTTCCCTCAACAAAAGTATAATTTTTACCATATCAATTATAAACATATTGCGATAAGGCAGACGGATGTCAGTATTACAAACATCTCCAAAATTTTCGGGGTTTATTCGGCGGCTGGTTGAAGACGGACGTGTAAGTGCGGCAACCATGCAAACCGCCATCGATACTGCAAAAAAATCGAAGCAGGATATCGTTGCATATATTATCGAGCATATGGGAATTTCAGCTTTAACTGTAGCTGAAACCATTTCTATTGAATTTGGGGAACCTCTTTTTGATCTGGCAGTTTATGACACTGCTTTACTGCCACGTGAATTAGTTGATGAAAAGCTGATTCAGAAACATCATGTCGTACCGCTCATCCATCGCGGGCACGTCCTTTATGTGGCAACCAGTAACCCTACCAATATTGAAGCTCTGGATGCTGTTCGCTTTAACAGTAAACTTAATATTGAGCCAATTATTGTTGAACATGACAAGCTTGCCCGATTACTGGAAAAAGAGTTTGCAGAAAGCGACAATTTTGCCTTTGATGGAGAAGACTTTGATATTGATGTTCATGTAGAAGAAGTCAATCCAGATGAAGATTCAGATGACGAACCACCACAAGGCGATGAAGCTCCAATTGTAAAATATATCAATAAATTATTGGTTGATGCGATTCGTATGGGAGCATCGGATTTGCATTTTGAACCTTATGAAAAAATGTATCGGGTACGTTATCGAGTCGATGGGGTCTTGCGCCAGATTGCCAATCCCCCGCTTCAGTTGGCCACACGAATTGCGTCACGTTTAAAAGTCATGTCGCAAATGGACATTTCTGAAAAACGGGTTCCACAAGATGGTCGTATCAAGCTTAAACTCTCTAAAACCAAAGCGATCGATTTCCGTGTCAACTCTTTACCTACCTTATTTGGTGAGAAGCTGGTACTGCGTATTTTAGATCCATCGAGTGCCATGTTGGGTATTGATGCGCTGGGTTATGAAGAAGAACAAAAAGCATTGTTCATGGATGCGCTAGATAAACCTCAAGGTATGCTGCTGATTACAGGGCCTACAGGTTCTGGTAAAACAGTTTCACTTTATACAGGTTTAAATATTCTAAATACGGAAAATTCGAATATTTCAACTGCCGAAGATCCTGTCGAAATTAACCTTGAAGGCATCAATCAGGTCAATGTTAATCCGAAAGTCGGATTAACCTTTGCCGCCGCATTAAAATCTTTTTTACGTCAAGACCCTGATATTATTATGGTGGGGGAGATTCGTGATCTGGAAACAGCAGAAATTGCAATTAAAGCTGCTCAAACGGGTCATATGGTAATGTCAACGCTGCATACTAACAGCGCGCCAGAAACTTTAACCCGTTTACGCAATATGGGAGTTCCCTCTTTTAACATTGCAACTTCAGTGAATCTGGTGATTGCACAGCGTCTGGCACGGCGCCTATGTAGTCAATGCAAGCAACCTGTCGAAATTCCAAAAAATAGTTTGCTTGAGATGGGCTTTACTGAACAGGATCTGACGCATCCAGATTTTCAGATTTACCAACCCATTGGATGCCCTGAATGTCGCGAGGGTTATAAAGGTCGTGTGGGGATTTATGAAGTCATGAAAGTTACACCTGAAATTTCGAAAATTATTATGGAAGATGGTAATGCACTAGAAATAGCAGCAGCATCAGAAAAACTGGGGTTTAATAATCTTCGTCGTTCAGGTCTTAGAAAGGTGATGCAAGGGGTAACTTCTTTACAGGAAGTCAACCGAGTCACCAGTGAATAAAAGCGGATTCTAAAAATAAGGACAGCACAATGGCAGTCAAAAAAGCGCAAATGATGCCGACTTTTGCTTATGAAGGGGTTGACCGCAAAGGGGTCAAAATCAAGGGTGAATTACCAGCGCGGAATATGGCTCTGGCAAAAGTTACTCTACGTAAACAAGGCGTTAATATTAAGACCATTCGAGAAAAGCGTAAAAATATTCTGGAAGGGTTATTTAAGAAAAAAGTGTCCACTCTGGATATTACGATTTTTACCCGACAACTTGCCACTATGATGAAAGCAGGCGTACCGCTGGTACAAGGCTTTGAAATTGTAGCAGAAGGTCTTGAAAACCCATCCATGCGTGATGTGGTTTTAGGAATAAAGAACGAAGTAGAAGGCGGTAATACTTTTGCAGGGGCATTACGCAAATATCCCCAATATTTTGACAACTTGTTTTGTTCACTGGTTGAATCAGGTGAACAATCAGGTGCACTTGAAACCATGCTAGATCGTGTCGCGATCTATAAGGAAAAAAGTGAACTGCTAAAACAGAAAATTAAGAAAGCCATGAAATATCCGATTACCGTCATAGTTGTAGCGGTCATCGTGACAATTATCCTGATGGTAAAAGTAGTTCCTGTGTTTCAGGATTTGTTTAGTTCATTTGGTGCAGATTTGCCTGCTTTCACTCAGATGGTCGTCAATATGTCAAAATGGATGCAGTCTTACTGGTTCATTATGATTATAGTGATTGGGGTAATTATTGCTGGTTTTCTTGAAGCCAAGAAACGTAGCAAGAAATTCCGCGATGGCTTAGATAAACTCGCATTAAAATTACCGATTTTCGGTGATCTGGTATATAAAGCCATTATTGCCCGTTATAGCCGTACTTTGGCCACCACTTTTGCAGCGGGTGTGCCATTGATTGATGCGTTGGAATCGACTGCTGGCGCAACCAATAATGTGGTGTATGAAGAAGCTGTGATGAAAATTCGTGAAGATGTCTCTACAGGACAGCAGCTCCAATTTGCTATGCGCGTTTCTAACCGTTTCCCTTCTATGGCCATTCAAATGGTTGCAATTGGTGAAGAATCTGGTGCTCTGGATGCTATGCTAGACAAAGTCGCAACGCACTATGAAAACGAAGTCGATAATGCTGTAGATGGATTAACTTCAATGATGGAGCCATTGATTATGGCCATTCTTGGTGTGTTAGTTGGTGGTTTGGTCATCGCCATGTATCTTCCAATTTTCCAGATGGGTTCAGTGGTTTAATGCTCGAAATTCTCAATTATTTCATTCAGAATCCAACTGCACTGTATCTTGCAGTTGGAGTTTTTAGCTTGTGTGTCGGTAGTTTCCTGAATGTCGTCATCTATCGAACCCCGAAAATGATGGAACAGGAGTGGCATGCAGAATGTCAGATGTTGTTACACCCCGATCAAGCGATCATTGATCAAAGTAAACTTAGTTTAAGCTCACCACCCTCAACTTGCCCTAAATGTCATCACCCTATTCGCTGGTATCAAAATATCCCTTTGTTTAGTTGGTTTTTTTTAAGAGGGAAATGTGGCAATTGTCAAAATCCAATCAGTATTCGCTACCCGCTCATCGAATTGCTAACCATGCTGTGTTCGTTGATGGTTGTAGCTGTCTTTGGCCCAAGCCTTCAAATGCTGTTTGGTCTTGTTTTAACTTGGGTATTGATTGCCCTGACTTTTATTGATTTTGATACTCAACTCTTACCTGATCGTTTTACTCTTACCCTTGCAGCGTTAGGACTTGGCATAAATGCTTATAGTATTTATGTTTCACCTATTGCCGCTATCTGGGGGTATTTGATTGGCTTTTTATGTCTATGGATTGTCTATTATTTATTTAAGATCATCACAGGCAAAGAAGGCATGGGTTATGGCGATTTTAAGCTTCTTGCTGCACTCGGGGCATGGATGGGGCCATTGATGCTGCCTTTAATCGTATTATTATCCTCAATGGTGGGTGCGATTATTGGCATTATTTTGTTAAAAATTCGCAAGGAAAATCAACCTTTTGCTTTTGGCCCCTATATTGCTATTGCAGGCTGGATCGCTTTTTTATGGGGTGAGAAAATTATGAAAGTCTATCTGGGAGGCTAATATGAGCTTCATTCTAGGCTTAACAGGTGGCATTGGTAGCGGCAAATCCGCTGCCAGTCAATGGTTTGAAAATCAAGGGATTGATGTAATAGATGCCGATGTAGTGGCCAGAGAAGTCGTTGAAATTGGTCAACCTGCACTTCAGAAAATCCATGAAAGCTTTGGCAACTGGGTTATCAATCCTGATGGTAGCTTGAATCGCCGAGCCTTAAGAGAACATATTTTTCAGAATCCCTCTGCCCGACACCAGTTAGAACAGATTACCCATCCCGCCATTCGCCAATCCATTATGCAACAGCTACACGCTGCCAAGAGTCCATATGTGATTCTCGTTTCACCGTTGTTATTTGAAACAGATCAACATAAACTCACGAATCGTACCCTGCTGATTGACGCCAGTGAAGCAACTCAAATCGAACGTGCCAGCCAACGTGATGGTCAGAATTCAGAACAAATTAAAAAAATTATAGCCGCACAAATGCCCCGCGAAAGAAAACGTGAGATGGCCGATGATAGGGTGATTAATGATGGACATTTAGATCATCTATATCAGCAACTTGCAGTTTTACACCAAGATTATCTGGAACGTTCCTGATCTTTCTGATGTTCCAATTGTAGCGTTAAAGTATCTTTAAACCGCCAACGCCAAGGTTGTAAAGCACCGATGCCCATACCAATTAGGCCACAAGCAATTGCAGGGCTTAAGGGTTCACCCAATAATGGCACAGCAACCACCGCTGCAATAAAAGGAGCAAGTGTTACAATGCTGCCCGTCTTAAACGCCCCTAGACGCTCAATTGCTGCGACATAGGTAATTGTGGCAATGATCACCACAAAAACCCCATGAAATAAGCCTTGAATTGCCAGATGCAGTGGCTCAACCTCTTGATAATGTTTTGGGAGAAATAACACATAGATCGGCAAATAAATAAGTGCTGACCAAATCGCAACACTCGCCATTGAATGCCATGCAGAAAGTTTCCACTGTTTTAATAAAACCGTAAAAACACCCCACCAGATCGCACTGACCACAAATAAAATATCACCGACACCAAAATGAGACTGTTGATTTCGAGACATCAAATAACTCATAGCCGCAATGGCTGCCAGCATAATGCCAACACTCCACCACGTATGCCGATCAAAAGGTTGCTTGAATAATAGATAAGCTGCAAGTGCGGTGCACAGCGGAATACAGCCATTTAAGAAAATTGCTGCATGTGCTGCAGGCGCAAAAAGAAAGGCGCTATAGGCAGTAAGACAATAGCCCACTCCCCCGATCAACGCCAAAATCACAGAATGCTTTTTCCATAAAAAATTCAAATCTTTTTTATAGATTAAAATGGGCATCAAAATCACAAAAGCAATGGCGAAGCGAAGTGCAGTAATATCCCAAGCACTAATATGCCACTGTGCATTTAAACGGGAAAAAATAGTAAAACCACCCCAAATGCACATGGTGATGGCAATACAAATATAGCCTTGAGATCGCGGTGACATGGCTCTCTTTTACCAATGGTGCTGATCGAAATATGTTTAAACAGGGTGGCGCTGACGATTTGCCTCATAAAGTGCCATACCAGTTGCCACACTCACATTCAAGCTTTGTAAGTTACCCGTCATTGGAATATAAACGGTTTGATCACATTGTGACTGGGTGATCGGACGTAATCCAGTATCCTCTGCACCCATTACGATCACCACCCCACCACTCAAATCACATTTTTGAATAGGTAATGCCTTTTCATCCAGCATCGTACCGATTACTCGCAGATAAAATTGTTCTTTGACGTGAGCTAATGTCCGCGCAAGATTAGTCACCTGGATAAACTTAACCTTTTCTGCACCACCTGCTGCAACTTTACGGGCAGTTGGAGTCAAGCCCGCGGAACGATCTCGTGGCACAACTACAGCTTGCACACCCATTGCTGCGGCAGTACGAATACATGCACCCAGATTATGCGGGTCTGTGACTTGATCCAATGCTAAAAGTAATGCGTCAGGGATTTCTTCTAAGAGTTGGTCCAGATCTTTTTCATTTAATGTTGGATGCGGACGAACAGCTGCCACCACCCCCTGATGAAATGGTAATCCTGCCAGTTTTTCCAGACTGTCGCGACTGGCTTTTTGCACACTAATGCCAAAAGGCTCAGCTAATTCCAGAATCTTCTGTAAGCGCTGGTCATCTCGCCCTTTTAGGGTAAATAAAGTCAAGACACGCTCAGGCTCAATCTCAAGCAATGACTCGACCGAATGTACGCCATAATAATATTCTGGTTTCGCCATGCCCGACCTCTATATCGACTTTATTTGACTCAAAATAAAAATCCCGTAAAGCCAACTTCACAGGATTTCTTGATTTACTGATCTATGCAGCTAGTTTAACCGATTTTAAGGCAAACAGGTTAGCCTTCTAAATGGCAAACGTAATCGAGCACATCATCTGTCTCAATTTTAAATAAGCTATTGCCAGGTACATAAAATGACTGACCTGCACGGAATAATTCACTTTCTGTACTGTCGGCAATTTTCACACGACATTCACCCGAAATAATTTCCATACGTTCAGGCACATGAGTTTCAAAGGTTAATGCCTGTTCACTTGGCAAAATCACGCCAAGTGTCTTTTTTGTCCCGTCTTCAAATTGAACTGTATGGCTAATGCACAAACCGCCAAAATAAACATTTGATTTTTTTACTACCGTTACATGATCAAACTGAGCTGAACTCATGCGTAACTCTCCAATTTCGCCGCATTTATATTAGGGGGTAATGACTGACGTAGTTTAATTCTGGGCAAATAACTAATCAATCTCTTTTATTCAGAGTCTGCTATCCAAGCAAATTTTATGCCTTTATCATTTTAGTTTTTATCCACACTTATACTCTAGCTGAGAGGTTTATCTCTTTTCATTCTCAATATTTTTAAAAAGTGATAGATGAACTCTTTTTCATTATTTTACAGTGAAACCAAGACAGTCTTATGACAAATTTGTAATACATGATCTGATTTGCGCAACATTTCTATTCGGTTTAAATCTTGCTAAACTGAATACGCAATCATATTGATGGTGTCATTTACTTATGGCATTTTATTAAGCTTATACCTTGTGGCTACGATAAAATTTATCTATCTTAAACAAAAAATACTGACGCTCTGGATGCGTGTATGCTGACTCATTTAACTCTGATTAATTTTGCGCTTGCTGATCATCTTGTACTCGATATTGAACAGGGATTTAATGTTTTAACAGGTGAAACAGGTGCGGGGAAATCCCTGCTGCTAGATGCGCTTTCTGCCTGTTTAGGAGAACGTACAGACACCAATTATGTCCGTTATGGCGCAGAAAAAGCCGACATTACGGCAAGTTTTAGTTATCAATCACAAAGTCCAGAGTCGTACTGGCTCAAAGAACATGAAATGGATGATGATAGTGGTGAAATTCATCTGCGCCGTGTAATTTTTGCCACAGGTCGTAGCAAAGCATGGATCAATGGCCGCCCAAGTAGTTTATCCGAACTAAAGGAAATTGGTCGGTTGCTGGTACAATTGTACAGCCAACATAGTCAGCAACAATTGCTTGAACCGCCGTATCCCAAGCATTGGTTAGATCGTTATCGTAATTTTTATCAGCCCGCACAGGACGTAAAGGATGCGCACCACACATGGCAAGCGACGATTCGTCAGCATCAGGCAGCATTAGATGCTCAGGCAACTCGCCAGCAGCGAATTCAAACACTAGAACTGCAACTGGAAGAAATTGAAGAGATTGTACAGACAGATTATAAAGAGATTGAACAGGAGTTTGATCGTCTAAGCCATCATGAACATATCATGCAGGATTGTGCTTATAGTTTGAATGCGTTAGATGAAGCAGAACCCAGTATTAATCAGGAATTGGCGTCTATTTTAAGACGGATTGAAACACATGCAGGTCGTAGTGAACATCTTTCTGAAATTTATAATTCAATCGTAAATGCGCAGAGTGAGCTGTCTGATGCGACAGCAAATCTACGCCAGTTTATGGACCGCCAAAGTTTTGATCCTGAACGGATGGAAGAATTAAATACACATTTGGAAGTCTTTCATCGACTGGCTCGCAAGTATCGTATTCAGCCAGAAGAACTCAAACAGGAATATGAACACTGGCAGCTTGAACTGGCCAAGCTTCATCAACTTGAAGACCCAGAAACTCTGGCTGAGCAAGTCGAAATTGCTCATCAGAGCTTTTTGGAAAAAGCCCAACATCTGGATCAAATCCGTCGAGAGGCCGCTATTCCCTTAGCCAAACAATTAACAGAGCAAGTCAAGCCATTAGCTCTACCTGAAGCACATTTTGAATTTAAGTTTGAACCATTGGAACAACCTAATGCCGAAGGTCTGAGCTTTATCCAGCTTTTATTCACGGCAAATAAAGGCATGCCTCCGCAACCTTTGGCACGTGTTGCTTCTGGCGGTGAATTATCACGTATTGCACTGGTCATGCAGGTGATGAATGCTGAAAAAACTGAGGCGGAAACACTCGTATTTGATGAAATTGATGTTGGAATTAGTGGAGGTACAGCTGAAGTGGTCGGCCGATTACTGGCAGATTTGGCACAACATGTGCAACTTCTGTGTATTACTCACCAACCACAAGTTGCAGCCCAGTCTGATCAGCATTTATTGGTGAAAAAGCAACAAACCGATCCTGCCAGCAGTACCATTATTGAGTTGGATGAACAACAACGGGTGCTTGAACTTGCCCGAATGTCAGGCGGTGTCGAAATTAATGACACCACATTACAACATGCTAAACAATTACGCCAACTTAAATTTCAACACAGTTAAATCTTTTTTAGCTCTTATTTCCCACCTTTTATCGCCCTCATTTTTCTGTAATAAATCACTGAAAAATGATTGGCGAAATCCATTTACTCTTGTATGTTGATAAGAACATCCTATATCGATACAAAAGCGACCACGTTTTAAGGAGAACCGCTTAGGTGACCAAACAATATTTGACACATCGTTGTCTAATTGCTCCTCCAGAAATGGCCGATGATTTTTTTGCAAATACCGTTATTTATTTGGCACGTCACGATGAAGAAGGTGCACAGGGTTTAATTATCAATCGTCCGTCTGGGATTCAGGTCAAAGAATTATTGAATGATCTGGATATTGATGCTGACCATGTACAACCTCATGAAGTGCTACAAGGCGGCCCTTTACGTCCTGAAGCGGGTTTTGTGCTACATACAGGACAGCCTACTTGGCATTCCTCAATTGCAGTCGGCGAAAATCTATGTATCACCACAAGTAAAGATATTCTGGATGCGATTGCTCATAACGAAGGTGTCGGTCGTTATCAAATTGCATTGGGTTATGCCAGTTGGAGTAAAAACCAGCTTGAAGGTGAAATTTCACGTGGCGACTGGCTGGTTTGTGATGCCGATATGGATCTGATCTTCAACTTACCTTATGACGTACGTTGGGATGCTGCTTACAAAAAGCTTGGCGTTGATCGTACATGGCTATCTTCTGAGATTGGTCATGCCTGAATCTGTAAGTACACAAATGATCATGGCCTTTGACTTTGGCACACAAAAGATGGGGATTGCCATAGGCCAATCAACCATTGAAAGTGCCAATCCCCTAGCCTTATTTCCCATGAAAGATGGAATTCCCAATTGGGATCAATTGCTCAAAATTGTAAAAGAATGGCAGCCAACTTTATTTCTGGTCGGGCTCCCTTTAAATATGGATGATTCTGAATCCGAGTTATCAACCCGAGCGCGTAAATTCGCACGGCGGTTACGTCACCAAACCCATATTGAAACCTGGATGGTCGATGAACGTCTGACTACGCGTGAAGCGCGCGATGAATTAGAAACTTATCACAATCAAGGACGTGGTAAACGCCTCTCTGCAGATAGTTTAGCTGCCGCGCTATTGATTCAAGGGTGGTATCGTTTACCGCAAGGAATTCAGCCCTAAAAAAATGGCTGATATCAATCAGCCATTTTTCTTTCAGGATATTTTAATTTTCAATACGAACGGTTGCAGTACGCCCTGCAACAAATGCCAAAGCATTTTTCGGCGTTTCATCCAACACGATTTTAACGGGTACACGTTGCGCTAAACGTACCCATGTGAAAGTCGGATTAACGTTGGCGAGTAAGGTCGAACTACTAGAACGTTCGCGATCTTCAATCCCGCTGGCGATTCCCTGTACGTGTCCACGGATTTTTTGAGAATCTCCCATCAGCTGGATGGTTGCTTTATCACCTACATGAATGTGATTGAGCTTGGTTTCCTCAAAATAGCCCACAACATAAAGTTGCTCACGATCTACCAGGGCTGCAACTGCATCACCAATTTTGACGTAATTACCCACTCGTAAACTAAAGTTCGATAATGTACCATCTGCGGGTGCAACTACTTCAGAACGCTTTAAGTTGAGCAAAGCTAAATTCAAAGCACTCTGCGAAACTTCAATCAACGCATGTTGCTGTTTAATAGTTGCCTGTGCTTGCTCAATAGTAGCTGCCATTTGCGCATCTTCAGCTTTGGATTGATCGCGTGTTGCATACATTTGATCCTGTTCCTGCTTAGAAATCGCCCCATCCATCAAGTTTGAATAACGCGCTGCATTTTTTTCAGCCAACTGCGTATTTGCACGAGATTTTTCCAGATTCGCCTTCGCCGCAACCTCATTGGCCTCAGCTTGAGCAAGACCAGCTTTGGCTTTGGCTAAATCAGAACGTGCTTGTTCTACATCCAGTTGTTGGCGTGCCACATCAATCCGAAATAAAGGCTGTCCTTTTTTGACAGACTGGTTATCCTGCACCAGTACTTCAGTTACTAAACCCGATACATCAGAAGAAACTTGAATCACATCACCACGGACTCGCCCATCACGTGTCCACGGTGCGGAATTATAGTAATTCCACAAATGAACAATCACAAAAATCGCTAATATTGCGATCACCAGTGTTACCAGCGGACGGACAATTTTCCGTGCATCAAAAGAACTCATGTTGCTTACCTTAAATTTCGCCTTAAACTTTCGTTAAAACTCATGTGGCTCAAGTTGCATATCGGACATTCATGTATCAATGATCAACACATTAAGCCTGAACCATTAAGAATATCCAGTGTACGAGCATCAACATCAATACATATAGACTTAAATTAAAAATACCAGGAAATCCAATCCACCCTGCGGCAATAAGTCGATTGGTCGCCAATGTCACGATTTTGAACAATATATAGGCCAAGATGGCCTGAATCAGCAATGTTGGAACATAAACACCGTACAAATTCAACTCACCCATGTACTGCTCCATTTAGCAACTGACTCTCTGCAACGCTTTTTTGTACATGGAAAATACTACTGCGAATATTATTCATACTCATCTGAATCCGATGTCTCACTTCAATATCTGATTCATTCACAACCAACGCTTCAATGTAATCTATTTGCGCCAAAACTTTCTGTTTTAACAGATCATCAAGCGCAATATGTTTTTCTTGATCACGAAAGCTTGCTTCTAGCAATTGTTGTAAATGTTTCAAAGCCTGCTTAAGTTCTGGCAAGGTTTTATTATTCTGGCTTAATTCAGCAATACGACTTAAATTGACCACTGCACTGGTTTCAATCAAAGCCAGATTCATAGCGTATTTTAACTCATCTGACTGCACCAGTTTGGTATTTAATACCCCAATCCGATCAAGCATACTCCGAAGATGAATCCGAAATTCTGAACCATAAGGAATATACAATGCTTCTTTTAAAGCACGATAATGCAAACTCAGAATCCGACGCGCACTGGTTTCTGGCGACATGGCACGGATAAAATAAATTGCCAAAATAGAAATGATTGGCCCTACCACCCCTGCCATTGCAGTATCCATTAAAATCACAGCATCCATCGCATAACGATTTTGTAGATTCAAACTCATGATAAAGTTAATCAACATCGGCAAAGCCAACATCATGAGCATGGGTGTGGGGAACATACTGGCCAAATAAATAACCAAAGGTGCCAGCACTACGCCCAACTGCCAGAACTCACGTACTTGCGGCATAATCACAAAGGCATAGAAAATGGTCAAAATCGCAGCATATACTGAACCACGTATAAATGTTTTTAATGCCGGAATGGGATTATCCAGCGTGGCCAGAATACAGGCACTGACTGCTGTCAACTGAGCCATCATATATCCTGCATGCCACCCCGTATAAATCCACAGTAAAAATGAGGTTGCTGTTGCAACACCCGCAGCAATCGAACTACGTACTGCAATACCATGATCACGATGTAGACTCGGATATTGCGTGGTAATGGTCGCGATGGCATCGGGAATACGTTTTTCGCCTTTTTGAATCAATTCCCACAACAGCTTCACCGCCATGACATTCTGGATAAAATGGCGAATATCCATTTTCAAAGCATCCAGCATAATTTCTTGTTGTGGCTGACTCAGTGCAAATAAATGCTCAAAATCCGACTCGAAATCTGCTGGCAGGTGGTTTAACTGAGATTCTTCAATATTTGTCTGAGCACGTAAAAAACTGACCACATCATGGTGGAGTTGACTTAATCCCTGTCGATAATGCTGATCAATCTGATCCAATTGAAAAATTCGCTCTGACATCGAGACCAGATTAGCAACCACCATGCTTTCCTGATGCAGTAATTCCTGTATCGGTTTAGTCATGCCATGCAATTCACCACTTTCATAAGCCAGATGTACCGCAAGACCATGAATGTCTGTTGTATCACGGGCAATATTTCCCAATAGCTGGGTATAACTTTGGCTATGTTGCTGATCAGTCAAAATACTGGTGAATACATCACGGGTATCGTCCAGTGTTTTTTGTACACGTTGCTGAAGCTGTGACCCTAAATGTGCAGGAAAAATCGTAGCCGAGACCACTGCACTACAAATCACTGCAATTGAAATTTCTAATACCCGACTTAAAGCCATATCAAAAACACTATGGCTATCAATATTATAAATCGAGCTACAGGCAATCATGACAGTGGTATAACCCGCCAACATAAACACATAACTTCGTGGGGTACGATCCAGTAAAGAAATATATAAACAAAAGCCAACCCAAACCGACAGGATACAAGTAAATAAAATCGGCATGTCAATTAAACGCGGCGTAAAGAAAATGGCTAATATTCCGCCCATTATCGTACCCGTAAGACGATACAAGGCTTTGGATGACACCATCCCCGCATAAGGCTGTGCAATAATCACCACCGTACCAGCTGCCCACATTGGATAAGTTAAATCCAGAACAAATGCGGTATACAACGCCAGCATCATAGCGATAAAGGTTTTGACTGCAAAAATCAAATCCATTCGCGATGGTCTAAAAGCCAGTATCTGTTTAAATAACATGAAACGATCTCAAAACAAGAATTCCATAGTGTTTAGTGTATACTCATGATCAATATGCGTTTTACACTTTCAGACAGCAATAGTCTCCGTGAATTGTATGCCAAAGCCTACAATGTCTACCCAAAGATCAATTTAATAATCAGATGATCACTAAATAAAGTGTCAATAGCTCGACTTTTAACAGTTTATTGTAAAAGCTGAACATGACATTTAGGAATCAATCACAGATGAGATGAAAAAAAAGCCAATAAGTATATGAGCAAATTTCTTCATTAGATATTTTATCCAAATAATTTTGACAAAAAAACGAAAAATAGTCAATAAAATATCTTATTATGATAATTAATCAAATTTTAAGCTTTGTTCTTTAATGCTTATTATCAAATCGACAGAATAAAGGCTGGTTAAATTTGACTGCAAGGCGTGGCACAATTTGTTATAAAAGATAATTATGCACGTGTTTCTGATGGTTCTTTAGCAAAGTAGGTAATCATGGCGCTTTCAAGCTTTGGCAAAATTTTAACGGTTCTGGATTTATTTTCGGTATCACGGCCTGTGATTAACGTTGATCATATCTGTGATGAACTGGGGTTATCCAAACCCACGAGTTACCGTTATTTAAAAGAGCTGGTTTCTGCTGATATTTTACAGCGCATCAGTGGCACTTCGGGTGATTACACACTGGGTTCAAAAATTGCGGTGCTGGATTATATCTCCCGCACGACAGACCCTCTGGTGCAAATTAGCAGCCCTTTCATGCAGGAAATCGCTGAACGCATTGAACTTTGTTGTTTATTGACTCATTTAAATCGTGATTACTGTATTGATATTCATCATGAAGTATTCCGAAATACTGATTTACTTTCTTACGGTAGAGGCTGTCCACGTCCTGTATATATGGGTTCATCACCTAAAGTGATCATTGCACAACTGCCTAAACGCCAGATTCAGGATTATTATCAACGTTTTGCAACACAGCTAGCAGAAGTAGGATTCGCACAGGATGAAGAAAGTTTTCTTGCGCGTATGAAGAAGATTAAAAAGCAGGGGTTTTATTTATCTCACGGCGAACTTGATCCCAATGTCTCGGGTTTATCTGTGCCGATTAAACTCTCTACCAATAAAGAATCACCACTGGCACTCACCATTGTGGCTTCAAAAAATCGGTTTGAATTTATTAATATCGAGAAGCTAATTGAGATTTTAAAAAGTAATGCAGCGCAAATCGAACACAAGTTTTTAACTCTCTCTCAAAATGAAAGAGCGCAAGCTTAAAAGAGGATTTCTGCTGAGAGTAAAAAGCTCATGTCAATTTCATGAGTTTTTTCTTGTTACACAACATACTCTTGAACATCTTCTTTTTGCTTTTTAGACTGAAGCTAATGTAGATTAATTCTAAGCGCCACAACAACAATGATCACATGAATTTCTGGCATCTTTTTCAGCAATTACGCCCTTTTGTACGACCTTACCGATTACTGGTAATTGCCACCTTAATCCTGACCTTAATTGGCGCACTTACTGCACAAGTCAATGCCCTCACCTTGCAATATGCTGTTGATCGCATCAATGCATTGGTCAAAGCTGGTCAAGGACTCAACGAAGGTTGGTCCATTCTGGCATTTATTTCAGCTATTTTATTAGGGAAGGAAATCCTGAATGCATTGGTGCAATTTGGGCAAAAATTTTATGGCGAAAAACTGCGCATTTATGTCTCACAAGATTTAGCTCAGGGAATTATTGAAAAATTCCTGACTTACCGTTTGACTTTTTTTAATCAGGAAAACAATCAAGCAGGCAAATTACAAACCCGTATTGACCGAGGTATTGGCTCACTAACGCGTTTGGTACAAATCTTCTTTATCGATATTTTACCACTTTTCACTAGCGCTATTCTTGCGCTGGGTCTCATGTTCTATGCTAATTTCTGGATCGGCTTAGTGGCTTTGCTGATTGTTCCAATTTATTTCTGGTTAACCTTTAAACAAGCTGAAAAACTCGGTGGTTGGCGACGTCGTTTACGTGATGGACGTGAAAAAAAGAGTCAGGGGATTTTAGGCATTATCCAATCAATTACGGTGATCAAATCGTTTAATCGCGAAGAGATCGAAGCCGAAAAACAACTGAAATTACAGCGCGATCTGACGGACAATCAAATGCATACTCGTCAGACCAGTTTTGTTTTTGATGGGGTCAAAACTTTTATCGAACAAATTGGTATTGTCCTAATTATTATTCTGACCTCCTATTTTGTACTCGCAGGGCAAATGAGTATCGGGATGATCATGTATCACATCTTATTATTTAATAATGTTTCTGCGCCGATTCGTTCACTGCATCGAATTTATGATGAAGTGAATGACGCTATAATTTATTCAGAAAGTTTCTTTCAGATTTTAAATGCCGATAATGAAATTGAAGATAGTGGTCATATTAAACCTACGATTAGAGGCCAATTTGAACTCAAAAATGTCAATTTCTGCTATGAAAATGGACATCAGGCATTAAAAAACATCAATATGGTGATACAGCCAAATAAAATTACGGCGTTGGTAGGGCTGTCGGGTGCAGGAAAATCGACGTTAATTAGTCTGCTAGATAAATTTTATTTACCCGAATCAGGAGAAATTTTTCTTGATGGGGTCAATCTTAATCAGATTGATACACACTATTTACGTGATCATATTGGGTTAGTACTACAAAAAAATCATATTTTTCAGGGTTCTGTTCTGGAAAATATTCGTTATGGTAAAATGGATGCAACACTGGATGAAGTCATCATAGCCGCTCAAAAAGCCTCTATTCATGAACAAATTAGCCATTTGGCTCAGGGTTATGATACGGATGCACTCATGCTCTCAGGAGGACAACAACAACGTATCGCTCTGGCGCGTATGTTTTTAAAAGATCCACCTATTATTTTTCTGGATGAACCGACTGCAAGTTTGGATGCGATTGCAACTGAACAAATCAAACATAGTCTGGATGAAATCAAACAAGGACGTACCGTCATTATGATTTCCCATAGCTTGTCGCAAATTATCGATGCCGATTATATGTACGTGATGCAGGATGGGGAAATTGTAGAGCACGGGGAGCATGAACAATTGTATTTACAAACAGGCGCATATAAAGACATTTTTGATGCAATGGCAAAAAGTTTGAATATCGATAAAATTGCTAAAACACTGGAAGATGAAGAAACGCATAGTTGAGTGTTAAAGTAAAAACTGTCTAAAGGTTAAATTGATACGGGGCTGCAAAATTTTCTGTGACTTCATGATCGCATGTTGCCAATGCTGTTGAGTTATTCCACGCATGACGATGAGCTGGCCGGATTGCAACAACATTTCAATTTTTTGTTTGGTGCGCATATGGCGGAAACAAAACTTTCGAGTCACTCCCAAACTCAAAGACGCAATCGTGGTTTGCTCTGCCAAAGACATATCACCATCGCTATGCCACGCCATCCCTTGTGTCCCTTCTTCATATAAATTGGCTAGGCACGAATTAAATTTTTCGCCGAGTAACTGCTCAAGTCTCTGCTTTAGGGTAAATAACCGATCATCCCAAGGTAAAGAGTCACGCATAACCCCAGAATAACCATAACGATAATGTGCATCGCCATACCATGCTACTTTGCGTGGAGTAATAAAATGTTTTCCATAGAGTTTGGCTTCATCATGTCGCCACTGCAAATGTTCAAACAGATAATTAAAATAAAACTCAGCCTGTTCGGGATTGAGAAATAAACCGTAATCCTGCACCTCGCCATCATAAGGCAACAGATTCGCCTGAGGTTCTGGTGCAAACAAATCCAGTGTCATACCACTTGCTCCTGTTTGGCCATTTCCCATGATAAAAGTGCTAGTTTACGTGCTTTACTCCAATGATATTCCCCGATCATACCAGTAGATCGAATCACACGATGACATGGGATCAAATAAGCAATTGGATTGTTTGCAACAGCACTAGCAACGGCCCGTATGGCCTTATGATGACCGATTTGCTCAGCAATCTGCTGATAACTACGCAATTGGCCCTCTGGAATAGTTAAGAGTGCTTCCCATACTTTGAGCTGAAAAGGCGTACCTTGTAAACGTAGTGGAATCTTCTGCTGTACGCTGTGTTTTAAATCACGCTGAAACCATCCTGCAACTTGTTGATGAAGTTCAGTTGACTTTGGTTGAAAGTCTGCTAACGCAAAGCGTTGTTGCAATTGATCCAGCGCTGTCAGATCAGTCAATGCATCTGATAAAAATTGAATGGAACATATGCCTTTAACTGTACTTGCAATAAATACATCGCCAAACGGAGTTGCCTGAATAGAGTAAGTGATCAGCAGCGAAGCGCCATGCTGTTTATATTCTCCTGGCGTCATCCCTTCAATCTGTATAAATAAATCATGCAAACGCCCAGTTCCTGACAATCCCGTTTCCAGTGCAGCATCCAAAGTACTATAGTGCTGTTGTAGTAAAGCTTTGGCTCGTTGCAAACTCAAATATTGCACAAACTTTTTAGGGCTAATGCCAACCCATTCTTGAAACTGGCGCTGTGCATAACTAGGGCTTAAATCCACAGTCGCAGCCATTTGTTCCAAAGTGGGTTGATCATCAAAATGCTGATAGGCATATTCAATCATGCTTGCCATCACCGTAAACTGACTGGAGGATAAGTTTTTCATCATCAAAACTCCTGTATTCAGTTTTACTGTAAAGCAAAGCATAAATCTTGACGACCCGATTCTTGCGCTCAATAAAAAGCCTTTCATCAGAAAGGCTTCATATACTCAAGGTTGTTTGAGATAGGGCCAAGCCGCTTTTAAATAAATAAACATTGACCACAGCGTCAAAATAACAGCCGTATATAATAAGGCATAAGCCAGTAGCTCAAGCGGCTGCCAGTTGAGTAGAAACACACTAATCGCAATCATTTGAAAGGCTGTTTTATATTTGCCTACGGTTGAAACTGCAACATTGGTTCTTGCTCCCAATTCGGCCATCCACTCACGCAAAGCAGACACGGTAATCTCACGGGAAATAATGACAATAGCAGCAAAAGCCATCGCAATCGTGGGTTGCCATTGCACTAATACAATCAGAGCAGCCGCTACCATCAACTTATCTGCGACTGGATCTAAAAAGCGTCCGAAAGCGGAGCTTTGATTCAGTGCACGTGCCAGATAACCATCAAACCAGTCGGTAATCGCAGCTAAAACGAAAATTGCAGTTAAAATAAGATGCCTTAGAAAGCTTCCTTCATGCTCATTTACCCCTATCGCAGGTGGCCAATAAGCAATTAATAAAAAAACCGGAATCAACGCGATACGCGCAAGGGTTAAAATGTTCGGGATATTCAGGATGCGCCCTGTTGTCATAGACATCGCCAGTTTAGTCCCCTCATTGCCGCCACAAGGCGAATGCAACATTTAAAAGAAGGCAAGATATTTTCTACGCCCAACTTTATACGAAATACCCAACAGTGTCGACTAGGCAAATACGGTAACCGTCTGACGGCAAATCGCCAACAATTGATCCTGTTCATTCCAGACATAGGCATGTTCAGTGGAATATCCATGCTCAGCATATTCAGTCACCACTTTATATTTAAACCAGTCGTGTAATTGCTCTTTTAAGGAATGAATAAAAGTGATATGCCAAGTCAGTGAACTCGCTGGTGCTGGCGTCTTAAACATGCTCAGCACACCGGGTGGCCAAATATCGGTCAATGTCACAAAATCTGCCAGTGTAATTTTACGATTCGCTTCCTGCTCAGGCGAAAATCTTGCCCATCCACCAAAGTCTGGACTTGGACTCCCCATCATCGGATATTTTCCTTCTGCCCAACGCAGGTCAAAGTGTTGATAACACTCTGGCATCATTTTAGCAAAAGGTAACGGGGCCAATTGTTCAGCTCGTGGATAGGCAGGTATCGTAGGTTCCTGCCGAACATGAATACTCGACTCACGATCCGTACCAAAACTGGCGACCAAAATACTTTGTACTGCATTTTCCTGCCATAACCGTACTTCAAGCGTGGTCACAGACTTGCCCTGACGTAAAATCTCAGCTGTTAAATGCGCTTTTCCCGCCTGTACTGGCCCGACAAAAGTAATACTACAACTCAATAAACGTTTGGTTTCATCCTGAATGGTGCATAGTGCTTTATGCATTAAAACGCCAGCGGCCAGACCGCCAAAAATCGTGCGTCCTTGTAACCAACCGTCAGGTAAATCAATCCAGTCCTGTTGTTCAATTTCACGAAATAACTGCGTGAGTGACATGTTATTTTTCCAGTTTATTGATCTTTCACATATTGTGATGCTTTTTTATAGATGTAAATGATCTTTGACGCATGAGTCATTGGATATTTTGGTCACTCATTAAGGGTATGACCATTTCTTAAAAAACTGTTGATTATTATTCATGCAGAATTTTATAAATGGTTCGTGCCATGTTAGGACCCAGTCCAGGAACCAGCGTTAACTCTTTTTCCGAGGCTTTCAGTACTCCCTGAATCCCACCAAAATGGGTCAGTAAGTCTCGACGACGTTTTGGCCCAAGCCCAGGAATTGCTTCTAACACTGAACCCGCACGGCGTTTATCACGCTTGGCTCGATGTTTGGTAATCGCAAAACGATGCGCTTCATCACGCACCTGTTGAATAAGATGTAATGCTTTATGATCCTCAGGCAACTGAATTTTGGTGCCATCAGTAAAATGCAAGGTTTCTAGCCCCGGTTTGCGTCCTTCGCCTTTAGATACACCCACCATAAATGCATCCAGTTGCAACTCCTGCATCACATCCATTGCCATGTGAAGTTGTCCTTTACCACCATCAATCAACAGCAAATCTGGTAATAAATGCTTTTTATAACGACGTGTCAATGCTTGACGCATCGCTGCGTAATCATCACCCCCCGTAATATCCTGAATCGCAAACTGGCGATAATCACGTTTGCGCGCGCCACCCTGATCAAACACAACACAGGATGCAATCGGTGCTTCCCCCATGGTATGACTGATATCAAAACATTCGATTCGATCAATCGGTCGTCCTACTACTTGTTCTAATTGGTGAAAACGTTCATTTAGTTCCAGATGATTACTCAGTTGCCCTTTAATTGCATGCTGTACATTCATTTGCGCCAGTTCTAGCCACTCGGCACGGGTTTCGCGTACATTGTGTTTAATCTGTACTTTCTTCTCAAATTCAGTGTGTAGTGCCTGTTCCAGTTCTTTGCTATCAGGCAATGCAACATTAATGATTAACTCTCCTGGAACTTCATCAGCCACCTGAAAATAAAAATTAGCCATAAAGTCACTGAGCATTTGTCCTAGATCATCACTCAACATATCTGGAAAATAACTTTTACCCCCCAGCATTCGACCATTACGGACATGCATGATCTGAACACAAGTCACGCCAGCTTGATGGGCAATGGCCAAAATATCCGCCTCACCTTTCACTTTAAAGACCGCTTGTTGGGCTTGAACTTCACGCAACAACGCCAAACGATCACGATAAAATACCGCTTTTTCAAACTCGAGCTGCTCTGCTGCCTGCTCCATTTTGGCAATCAATTCCTGATTGAGCTCTCTAGTATCGCCTTGTAGAAAACGGATGGAGTTATCCACATCTTCTTTATAGTCCTGTGGAGAAATTAAACCCACACACGGTGCCGTACAGCGTTTAATCTGATATTGCAGGCAGGGACGCTTACGTTGTGAAAAAAAGCTATTTTCGCACTGACGGACATTAAACAATTTTTGTAGAACCAATAAGGTATCTCGAGCATTGTAAGCGCTGGGATAAGGCCCAAAAAACTTACCAACCTGATGCTTACCTTTACCTCGTCCACTGGCAATACGTGGATAAGGCTTATCTGCCGAGACAAAGATATACACATAGGATTTATCATCCCGCAGCATAATATTATAGGGTGGACGATGTAACTTGATCAGATTTTGTTCGAGTAATAAAGCTTCAGTTTCCGACCGTGTGACCAATGTTTCAATATTATGGATACGCGCAACCAAAGCCTGAGTTTTAGGATGCTCAATAGTTTTGACAAAATAACTCGACACCCGATTTTTTAAATTTTTGGCTTTGCCAACATATAATAACTCGCCATCTTTACCCAGCATTTTATAAACACCGGGTAATTGGGTCATATGAGTAAGAATTTTTTCAATATGTGGGCGCGCGTTTGAATTCACTGTATCTTGGCTTTCCTTTGGCTACATCAGTGTATGTTGTGTTAGAGCATTCTCTTTTCAAGCATTTATATTTTTGTTTGCTGTAAAGAGACATACTTACAATGAAAAAGACGATCATTGTTTAATAATGACGATGGTCCAGATGTAAAGCTTCTGTAAATTTCTGCTTATCTTTCGGCGAAACCAGCACGTATTTAGACTTTCCATCCTTCAAATAATCAATACGCAATCGATCCAGAGACAATGCAGGAGATGAAAGCGGATTATTAGTTGGAGTAATATTTTGGATATTACTTCGTACAATCGTCCATGTTAAAAACATGCTATGAATGATCAGTTGGTCTTCAGTCACAACATAACGTGTATTCACAACAGGCCACCACATAATTGCAATGACTAAAGCATAAACAATGCCGTGTTCTGGATAGTCTGCTAAAGTCCCTCTAAGCTGCATACTCCATAACATTTGCAATAAAATCCCTGTCGCTGCGATGATAAAACCCAATATCCACCAGTCTTTTTTAGAGCGAAAGGTATGCATGCAAAACTCCCCAATACAATTATTAATTTTTTAAATTTTACACAATCTTTAAAACTGGCTTTATCTTCTCATGAACTTGTTATAAGGGCAAAGCATATGCAAATCACGTATCCTTTTCTGCTCAAAAGTATTTCTTTTACCCCCAAAAAAACGCCCTTTCGGGCGTTTACATTATGTCATTTTTGAAAAAAATTGATAATTTGGGGCATATAAGGACGTATAAAAATCAGGAAAAATATGCCGAGCATCAGGAACCATTTCAGGAAATAGTATAATTTGCGGTTTTTGGCTTTTAAGGCCTTAGCTTTGATTCGGATTTGATAAACATAACCAAAAGCTTTATTTAAACCGCCAGTCTGGTCTCCAGTTTCATTAGGTGAACTGGCCGCAGTCATCACATTTTTACCAAACCAATGATTGAACTTTTCCATCAACCGGGTTTTTAACGGACGTTCAACATCAGCAAAGAAAATAATGCGATTTTCATCAGTACCATTTTCGGCATAGTGAATATAGGTTTCATCAAATACCACGCTTTCGCCATCACGCCATGAATAAAGCTGTCCATCGACATCAATAAAACAACGGTCATCATTGGGAGTGATTAGACCCAAGTGATAGCGTAGAGAACCCGCGTAAGGATCGCGGTGACGCACCAGACGACTATGAGGTGCAAGTTCAGTAAACATGGCGGCTTTAATAGTAGGCAATGTTTTTAGCAAAGCAGTGGTTTTTGGGCACAACTCGGCCGCCGATGGATGTGCAGAGTCATACCATTTTAAATAAAAGCGTTTCCAACCCGTTTTAAAAAATGAGTTAAACCCTAAGTCATTGTAGGTACTAGATGCCTTAATCCCGCCCTGTGCATATAAAGCCTGTGCTTCATCGCGAATCATTTCCCAATTTTCATCCAACACTTTTAAATCTTTAAAATGCTGTGTATCGATATAGGGCTGATTCGGTACTCTTGAAAAGAGGTACATCAAAAAATTGATCGGCGCCAAGATGGTGGAATGATCAAAAAATTGACGATAAAACGAATGTCGTACTTTCCCGCGATTTTGGATATACAAAGCTGAAATCACAAAAATCGCTAATATGATCCATTTAATCATATTGCTACTCTTTTCAAATAAGGATGGCAAACACCGAGCAAAAAATACCCACTATATAAGCCACTGATCATGGTTAATGGCGTGAGATTTTAGCAAAAGCCAAAGCGAAAAAGCGAATTTTCGTCGATTTGGACAAATTTTTATGTGGGTATTTGAATAAATAATTTGATGCAATTGACCTTTTTGACAGAATGGTTACAAAAATAGGGCTACTTTTTTTGGGCTGAATCCATTATAAAAATATAAGTTTTTATAAAAAACTTGAATTGAAACAGGAAGTTCATTATCTACCGTTATGATTAGGGAACGATATTTACAAAAACTCGCAATAACAGGTAACAAAAATAGATGACCCTTGCGTCACGGCTTGATACAACTTGTTATGCTGTTTTTGGATATAGTTATCGTAAGATTAGCGGAGCATAAACGTGTGCAACTATAACGCATACGCGCTTCATCACATCAACGTAGAAGTCCTCCAAAATAAAGGAGATCAGGCATGATCCACGCTGGCAATGCCATTACCGTCCAAATGCTTGCGGACGGAATTGCAGAATTCCGCTTTGACTTACAAGGTGAGTCAGTCAACAAATTTAACCGCGCAACGATTGAAGACTTTCAGGCAGCCATTGCCGCGGTTAAAGTTAATCCTGAAATTAAAGGCTTAATCGTCACTTCAGGCAAATCCACATTTATCGTGGGTGCAGACATTACCGAGTTTGGACAAAATTTTGCCCAAGGTGAAAAAGCCATCGTTGATTGGGCTCTGCCTGTTCATGAAATTTTTAATAGCTTTGAAGATTTAAACATCCCAAAAGTTGCTGCCATAAATGGTATGGCATTGGGCGGCGGTTTTGAAATGTGTCTGGTCTGTGACTATCGTGTGATGTCAGAACAAGCACAAGTCGGCCTACCTGAAATTAAATTGGGGATCTTCCCTGGCTTTGGTGGTACGGTTCGTTTAAGCCGTGTAATTGGTATTGACAATGCAGTTGAATGGATTGCCATGGCTGCACCCAAAAAACCTGTTGCTGCATTGAAAGATGGCGCGGTAGATGCTGTCGTTACTGCCGACAAATTACAAGAAGCAGCAATTGATCTGGTTAAACAAGCCTTGGCTGGTCGTTTGGACTGGAAAGCTAAGCGTCAGGAAAAACTTGAGCCAGTCAAACTCGACCCACTTGAGCAAATGATGGCCTTCAATACAGCTAAAGGTGCGGTACTAGCTAAAGCGAATCCTGCTCAATACCCTGCTCCGAAACTCATGATTGATTCGATTCAGGCAGGTGCCAACTTAGGTCGTGATGATGCGTTGAAAGCAGAGGCTGAAGGTTTTGCTAAAGCAGCTGTTACCCCTCAGGCAGAAGCATTGATTGGTTTATTCATCAACGATCAGGTGGTGAAAAAAGCGTCGAAGAAACATGAAAAAGGCGCGCATCCAGTTAACCAAGCTGCTGTACTTGGTGCAGGCATCATGGGTGGTGGTATTGCTTATCAAGCTGCCAGCAAAGGCACACCAATTATCATGAAAGATATTGGGAATGCCCAACTTGCGCTAGGCATGAAAGAAGCCAACGGTTTATTGACCAAACAAGTTGAACGCAAGAAGCTAAAACCAGCTCAAATGGGTGAAACTTTAGCGCGCATCCGCCCAACTTTGAGCTACGATGAGTTTAAAGAAGTGGATATCGTGATTGAAGCTGTCACTGAAAATCCAAAAGTAAAAGAAGCAGTTTTAGCCGATACTGAAGCAAAAGTACGTGATAACACGATTATTGCCTCTAACACCTCAACAATTTCAATTACACGTTTAGCAAAAGCATTAAAACGTCCTGAAAATTTTGTAGGTATGCACTTCTTTAACCCAGTTCATATGATGCCACTGGTTGAAGTTATTCGTGGTGAACAAACTTCGGAAGAAGCTGTTGCAACCACCGTTGTACTCGCGCAAAAAATGGGTAAAACCCCGATCGTAGTTAATGACTGCCCGGGCTTCCTAGTGAACCGTGTATTGTTCCCTTACTTTGGTGCGTTTGATCTATTACTTAAAGATGGCGCTGACTTCCAGCAAATCGATAAAGTCATGGAAAAATTTGGCTGGCCAATGGGTCCTGCTTACCTCATGGATGTCGTTGGTATCGATACTGGCGTTCATGGTGCAGAAGTCATGGCAGAAGGTTTCCCAGACCGTATGAAGCCAGATTACAAAGGTTCTATCCAAACCATGTATGAAGCAAAACGTTTAGGTCAAAAGAACGACGTTGGTTTCTACCAATATGTACTGGACAAAAAAGGCAAAAAAGCCAAAACCGTTGATCCAACTGCATATGAAGTGATTGCACCTGTAGTAACTGGCGAAAAACGCGAGTTTGACGCTCAGGAAATTATCGATCGTATGATGCTAGCACTGTGCAACGAAACGGTTCGTTGTCTTGAAGATAACATCGTTGCAACACCAAGCGAAGCCGATATGGCGATGATTATGGGTATTGGTTTCCCTCCATTCCGTGGTGGACCATGTCGCTATATCGACCAGACTGGCGTAGCTGAATACGTTGCACTTTGCGACAAATATGCACACTTAGGTAAAGCTTATGAAGCGCCACAGATGTTGCGTGACATGGCTACCAATAACAAAAAATTCTACGGTTAAGGAGCGACGTGAATGGCTACTTTAAATCCACGTGACGTTGTGATTGTTGATGGCGTTCGTTCTGCCATGGGCAAATCACGTAACGGTATGTTCCGCAATGTACGTGCCGACAGTCTATCTGCTGAATTAATACGTGCACTTGTTGCTCGTAATCAGTTCGATGTTAACGAAGTTGAAGATGTAATCTGGGGCTGCGTCAATCAGACTCTTGAACAAGGGATGAACATTGGTCGTAACATCGTGTTATTGGCTGATTTACCTAAAACTGTAGCAGGTCAAACGGTCAACCGTCTTTGCGGTTCATCTATGCAGGCGATCCATACTGCTGCTGCACAAATTGCAACCAATCAAGGTGAAGTCTTCATTATTGGTGGTGTTGAGCATATGGGCCACGTAGGAATGATGCATGGCATTGACCTTAACCCAGAAGCTTCTAAGCACTATGCTAAAGCCTCCAATATGATGGGCTTAACGGCTGAAATGTTAGGTCGTATGAATGGCATTAGCCGTGAAGAGCAGGACAAATTTGGTGTTGAATCTCATGTTCGCGCATGGACAGCAACTCAAGAAGGCCGCTTTAAAAATGAAATCGTGGGTATCGAAGGTCATGATGCCAACGGCTTTAAAATTCTATGCGATGTCGATGAAGTGATCCGTCCAGATGCAAACCTTGCTTCATTTGAAGCATTGCGTCCTGTATTTGATCCTAAAGGCGGTACAGTTACAGCAGCGACATCTTCTGCGTTATCTGATGGCGCATCTGCAATGTTGCTGATGTCTGCACAACGTGCGCAAGATTTGGGCTTAAAACCACGCGCGGTCATTCGCTCAATGGCGGTTGCGGGTTGTGATGCTGCAATTATGGGTTATGGTCCAGTTCCAGCGACTCAAAAAGCGTTGAAACGTGCAGGTTTAAGCATAGCCGATATTCAAACAATTGAATTGAATGAAGCTTTTGCGGCTCAAGGCCTATCCGTAATGAAAGGCTTGGGGATCTACGACAAGCAAGACATCATTAACCATAATGGTGGTGCGATTGCCTTAGGCCACCCACTCGGCTGTTCTGGTGCTCGTATTACTACAACATTATTGAACGTGATGGAACAACAAGACACACAAATTGGTCTTGCCACCATGTGTATTGGTCTTGGTCAGGGTATTGCGACCATTATTGAACGTGTTTAAGATTTAAATATCTCCATAAAAAATCCTCGCAAAAGCGGGGATTTTTTTAAAGAATTAAAAATTACGAGAAGAACAAAAATAAATTTAGGAAATAATAAATAGCTCGTATTGCATGTTTTTAAATCAAAGAACCAAAGCCAGCCGAACCTTTTATTTCATACCCAACCCTTCTCTAATTTGTTGTTGAAATTTTATAGCTTGTTCCATATTAATTTTAATTGTTCCCTCACGGAGAGCTGCAATATTGTTTCGATTGATATCCAAAGGCTCAAGCATATTAAATACTCCACTAGTCGGATCAGAAGACTGTAAACCTGAGGTAATGGATAAAATATATTGTTGTAAAAATGGAGAAAGTTGGCTCATATCTGGCGTGGTAACTGGCTGATAATCTATCTCGATATAAGGAGTTTCATTGACATTCGGATTTTGTATATCATTTTGAATTTTATCAACATGATGTCTAAGTGCCTGACGTACTGGTTTATCCTCCTGAAATGGCACAAACCCTACTTCTTCGCGTAGTTCAGATTCCGCCATCGCATGAATAGTCGGTAAAGATGCGACCTCATTTGCCTGAACAGCTGGCAAGCACATCGAAATTAATAGCGGAACAACAGTCAAGTATTTGATAAAATTCACGCCCTGCTCCCGAAATCATGCATCAAAAAACATGCTGGGTTAAATAAAAGCCTATAAATAGGCTACAACAAAGTCAGGCAGGATTCAGTAAGGCTCGGATAAACGGTCAAGATGATTTTATTGCGATGCATACGAATTAAACTAACTTTGAAGCTATGTCTCTAGATAGATTCAACATTGAAAAAATAATGGGGAGTTCAGGTTTCTTTTATTCATTATTCAATACAAAAAATATAATTTTCTATCTCTTTACTAAAATCACATGATGCCGAATAGAACTGAACTTATTTAAGAATGAAAATGTTCAGCACGCCATGGGATCCCATAGAATGCTGAAAAAAATTTAACGTTTCTTCTCATCTTCACCATAAATAGCAGATGCCGCATTTTCCGCGCTTAAATCCTGAAGTGTGTATTGCTCATGATGCAACATATTTAAGTAATACAAATATTGCCCTGCTTCATGCGCTTTACCATTCGCCAATAATAGCTGTGCATATTTATGTAGGTTATAAGGTGAAGCCCTATTTTTCACCATTTGACCAAGCTCAGTCAGCTCATCATCACTCAGTTGCGTCGTCGGATTCATTTGCAGCCAAAGTAAACGATCTTTAAACTGGGTAAGCAGATAAATATCTGTACTGCCCAACACGGTTTGTGTGGGCTGCTTTCCACGAAAAGCCAAACCATTATTGAGTTTATAAACTGTGTAGTCTCGCCAAATCAGCAGCATAAAAATACCACTGATCACAACAATACCCCTTATCACATATTTGGATAAAATTGATGCGTTGAGATCTGAGGATTGCGATTGTACAAAACCCAGTAAGAAGCCAAAAGGGAATAAAAAATAGGCATAGCGCAACGGAAACTCGAGTAAAGCATGAATTAAAATTGCTCCCACCATGAGCAAAGCAATAATCGACTCTGGACTTCTTGCCTTATGATTTAACCATAAAATCCAGCATGTCATATACCCAATGATCAATAAACCAAGGGGTAAACCATTCCAGACGATAATATCTAACAGAATATTATGACCGCTGGTGACCCATTCATGAGAGGGATGTAGATTAAAAATAGTGAGCTGTGCCAGACTGGTTTGCCCCCATCCATAACCACTTAGAGGATGTTGCTGAATCGCCAATAACATTTGCGTCCAGATATCAAAGCGCAAATAGCCTGAAGTTGCTCGTTCAGCAGCCGAACTGGCTTCCACCACTTTTTCTGCACCGAATGAAGCAATAAGAGTAGACAAACTTGGCAATAAAGCAATCATGCCAATAAAGCTTATCACCCACACCAGCATATAAGGCATACGCAAACGAACTGGATGCTTATACGTTTTATAGGTCCAATAGCTCATAAAAAATAAACACACCACCCACGTAGTACGTGACTGGCTGAGTGCAATCGCAAATAAAACCAATGCTGATGTTGAAATTAATAATAGTGTTTTTAGTTTTCGTTGCTCAAATAAATACAAACAGGCCATGAGTCCCATGACCAAAAAGGTCGACATATTATTTGGCTGGGCAAAATTGGCAAATGGTCGATTGCCTGCTCGGAGTTCCATCACTCCATAAACATGTTGATCCAGATTAAACCATTGCAACACTGCAATAACACTGGAAATAGCACTAGTTATAGTTAAAACATAGCAGATACGGGTAAACAGTTTTACTCGTTCTGTCTGGAGTGCAAGATTATAACCAGCGACAATGGCGAACCAAAAACCCAATAAATAGAAGCTAAATAACAAAGCGCTACTTAGATCCAGAACTAGCCCGCACATCCATTGAAGCAGTGGAATGATGACGATAGGCAAAACCATCCATTGAATTTTAGGAATCCTTAGATCTTGATCACAAAGTCCTGCCAACAAGCTAAGCACTGCTGCAAAGCTGAGTATCTCACTGGAAAATGTCAGCCACGGAAAAGCATGATAGGGAGATAGCCATGCAAGACTGATCAGGATCGACGCTAAAAATAAGAAAAAAGCGCGCATAGTCATGGAGTAGAAAATAGTGTGGTGGGATTATACATTGCCTTAAAAACTCAAACTCATATTTTGAGAAACCAATTTATAAATTAAAATTAGTCAAATATGGCAAAATCTGTCACTTTAAAACTATTTTTTAAACAAAATTTTACAAACCTGAAATAACCAATTGAATTATATGAAAATTATTTTAGGCATGATTTTTGTAACCGAAATTAAAAAGAGGAAATCAAAATGTCTAAAGGTTTTACTTTAATTGAGCTAATGATTGTAATCGCTATTATCAGTATCTTAATTTCTATTGCTATCCCCTTATATCAATCCTATATGATCTCGACACGATTAAAAGGGGCATTTCAAGAAATATCAAGTCAAAGGGTAGAATACGAATTAGAAGTCAATACTCAATACTCCGCCAGTTTACCTATTAGTTCCCCCATTCAAGAAACAATGTTATGTCTAATTTTGAAAAGTTACGATCAACAGAATGGAGAAATCAATAAGGCTATTTCTTGTAAATTAAAGAACAAAACTGGATTAGGTAATGATGCAGAAATTAGTTTGACTAGAACACAAGAGGGAAAGTATGTATGTCATACCGTTGGCATTCCAACAATGCATGTTCCTTCTTATTGTTTAGCTACTGAATAGGACTTTTTGACAGAAGTTTCCTTTACAAATAGACTTTCATAACTATAGTTTTGATTATACATAATTTTTAAAATAGTTAACTGCCTTATTGCTTCTTCTTTATGACCATTAAAGGCTAATAATTTTGCAAATTTATGCAAATCATAAGGCGTTAGATAAGTTTGCACCATTTTTCTTATTTGATTTAATTCTTGGTGACTTACTTTTGAATAAGGGTATAGAGCAATCCATTGTGCCCTTGCATTAAACATATCAAAAAAAGGAATGGGATACGGTAAAACTAACTCTGTTTTTAAATCATTCATCTCATGTGTATTTGCTGCAATCATATTATCAGAAATTTTATTATATTCAGTAAATATATAGCCAATCCCGAAAAAGCTAAAAACAATTAAAACCCAGTTAAATAATAAAGGAATTTTTAAAGACTTATGTGATGTTTCTGATAAAATCACTCCACATAATAATCCTACTGGTAAAAGAAAGTATGAATAATAAAGTGGATATTCCAAAAGTGAATGGATTACCACAGCTGAAATCATAAGTGTAGCAACAATGGTTTCACTAGATTTTGACCTGATGAGAAAAGTAAAATAAATATAAAAAAGATAACCAGTAATTATTAATCCCATAGGTAAACCACACCATACAATAATATCTAGTATAATATTATGTGCGCTCGAAGCCCATTCATGTCCATAAACCTGATCAATAACAGAGTATTGTGCAGCAGTAGTCTGATTCCAGCCGTAACCCCATATAGGTTTCTGTATAATAGCGTGAAGCATTTGATCCCAGATTTGTAATCGCAAATAGCCAGAAGATGCACGTTCAACTACAGTATTTGTTTGACTAATATTATAATAAAACCCTAAAAAATAATTAAGTGTGGGTAAAGAAAATATAATAAAAACATAGGTTAAAAACCAGATTAAAATTTTGTTTTTTGGAAGCCTGAATTGAATACTTTTTGATTTAACCCAATAAAATATTAAAATAAAAAGACTAACTAACCATGTTGTCCTTGATTGGGTAAGAGCGATAGTAAATATTAAAATAATACTTATAATTAATAAAAACAAAGTATTTTTCTTCTGTTCAAAAAGATATAGACAAGAAAGTAAACTTAAAGTAAGTAATGTCGCTAAGTGATTGGGTTGAGCCATATTTGCATAAGGTCGATTCCCCACAAGATTTAAAATATATTCTGAATCATGAACAAGACCTAACCATTGTATAATCGCGATGTATGCAGAAAGCATACCTGCAATCATAAAGGTTATAGATATTAACTGCATCACCTTTTTACTTGATTCTATATCTTTATCACAAATCGTATAAGTCATTGAACATGCGATGCAAAAACTAAAGATATAAATACTTGCAAGTATAGCTTTTTGAAAATAGTAAATTTGACCCGAAAAAAATTGAAATATAGGAATTAATGCTATCAAAAAAATTGGAATTAATAGTTTTGGCACTAATATTTTTTTGTTTAAAAATATAAAAAAAAGAACTAATAAAGAAATAAAAGCAAGAAACTCTGATAAAAATCCAGCCCAAGGACGGTAATGTGCAGGATTTAAAAATAAAACAATATATAATCCAGCCACTATAATAACTATAATTTTTTTATTTAAAGTCATTATTTAAAATACGGATAACTTTTATATAGTTACCCGTACCCTTCTATAAACTATAAGATTCTAAGAAGCAGAGTAAGTTCCAGTACAAGTTTTTGGCGCAAATTTAGTATCAACGTCAGTACCACAGACCCACGGTTTAATCTCGCTATTTGTGTCTGCTTCACGAGTCCACTGGATGTGCTTTCCTTCTATCGATTTAGTACCTTTCAATTCACACGTAATTATTGATTTAGCACTAGAACTAATCGAAACTGTATAATTACAACGACTTGAAGCTGTTAAACCAATACTTGAAGCTGTTGTAAGAGCCGCGGAAACACCTTCAGCTAATTGCGCCTCAGCATTAGTTTTTCCTGGAGTAATCTCCGCTAAACCTGCTGCTACTTGCGATTTAGCTGTATAGTTCTGATAAGCAGGAATCGCAATTGCTGCCAAAATACCAATGATCGCCACAACGATCATCAATTCAATTAAGGTAAAACCTTTTTGTGCGTTCATAACATTCTCCACGAATTGTGTATTTTTTATAAAGCTTTGTAAGCTAATTTATAGGAGCATAAAATATGCCAACTCTGATTATAATCATTTCAAAAGAAAAAACAGTAGTTTATAAAAAGTTTTTTTTGCTTCTGTTTTTTTAGGTATCCAAATAAGAAAAAAGTGACAAATAGTGTCACTTTAAAGCATTTCAGATATTTCTCATTAATTTAAAATAATTGGTGAATTATCCAGCTCATCCGTACTATCCGTGATCTGTTTATCATAAAATCGATCTAAAATTTCCCCGATTTCCAATACGCCATTGATGACCGCTTGTCGGTAATTTTTTGCTTTAAGTTCAGCCACGATATGCAGACAAATCGCCTGCCACTCAGTTTCATGGGTCAATGCACAAATACCCCGATCAATCACAATTTCGACCTGACGCTCGCACAAGTTTAGGTACAACAATATCCCACTATTATATTCAGTATCCCATACGCCTAGCTCGCCAAAAAGCTGTTCCGCACGGCGGCGGGTATTTTGATAATAAGCCTGCGAACACGGAATATGCCCTTCGATCACTACCTGTATTTCGCCAACATGACCATGTTCTGCCTGTTTGACTGCATTTGTAATTGCCAGTTGATCCTGTTTTGAAAATAAGTGTTTACTGGCTGAAAAATAAAAAGCATGTTTCAACCATCGTTTAAAACTTGGCTGTGCGTTTTCATCCAGTTTTGGCTGGGTAATAATTTGTGTCGTATCTGTTTTCGTTACCATGATCCTGATGCTCCCCCACCACCAAAGCTACCACCGCCGCCACTATAGCCGCCACCGCCTCCAAAGCCACCCCCGCCGAAACCTCCACCACCACGTCCACCGCCGCCAGAAGCAAAGATTTGCAAGATCAGTTGGGCCAGTGAGGTAATCAATAAGAAGAAGATCCCCACGCCTGCTAAAATGCTTGTGACCAACCCCACGCCACTGACCAGTCCTGCTGCTATTCCTGCCACGCCAGCCGTTGCTGCACTGACACGATTTCCTACGATAAACGAAGCAAATACACCAACCACAATGATAATCAGTGAATAGACTAGCATTTGTGATCGTGCCTGCTGCTCATGCAAGGCTTGCGCCTGACGTTCTTTTAAGTCATCTGCCGCATGTTGAGCAATTTCAGGATCAAGGTTAAGGACACGTTCAATTTCATTTAAACCCGATTGTATGCCTTGTGCGTATTGTCCTTGTTTAAAATAGGGTGTGATTTGATTTCGAATAATTCGACTGGCCACAATATCAGGGATCACTCCTTCTAGACCATAACCTGTCAAAATCTGAATGCGCCGATCATTAACTGCAATCGTCATCAATAAGCCATTATCACGTTTGGCTGACCCTAATTGCCATTTTTCTCCGACGCGCATGGCATAGTCAAAGATATCTTCCTGTCCTGTGGTTGGAACAATAACAATACCAATTTGTGCCTTGTCCTGCTGATAAAGCTTCAGAATTTGCTGTGAAATGGTCTGTTTCTGTTCTGCTGTGAGTAGATTCGCCTGATCAATCACTGGCTCATTCATACTTGGTAGTCCTCGAATCGATTCGCCTTCAGCCATATCATTGGCAATTTCGGGCTGTTGAACCGTGGTCGAGCTTTGCGAGGCAGATGCAGGAGACTTTTGTTCCTGCTGTTGCTGTTGAATGATCTTGCCTGCGATGATGGTGTCACCGTCATCCGAATCCTGCGCAGTAGCAACTTCGCTCCAGACCGTGGTCGAGAGCAGTAAACTGCAACAACATAGCATCATGAGAATCGCTTTTTTCCAGCTACTCTGCATTTCCAGCATGACAGTTTTGATCATCACAGCACCTATTTTTTAGAGGGTTTAGTTAAACGAAACCGTCGGTGCTTTTTCTGCGCCTGCATCGGCACTGAAGTTTGGTTTTTCATGCATGCCAATCACTTTTGCTGTCATCACTTGTGGGAACTGACGCACATAGGTATTGTAGTCCTGAACGGTAGTGATATAACGGTTACGTGCCACCGCAATACGGTTTTCTGTGCCTTCAAGCTGGGCTTGCAGATCACGGAATTGTTCATTGGCTTTCAGGTCAGGATAATTCTCAGATACAGCGATTAAACGTGACAATGAGCCCGTTAACTGACTTTGCGCTTCCTGATATTTTTTAAATAATTCAGGATTTTCTAATACGCTTTGATCCACCTTAAGACCCGCGACATTGGAACGTGCCTGAGTAACTTCGGTTAATACTTGTTCTTCATGTTTAGCATAGCCTTTAACCACATTCACTAGGTTAGGCACTAAATCAGCACGGCGTTGGTATTGGTTTTGCACTTCTGACCATGATGCAGTCACAGCCTCATCTTTGGCCTGCAAAGTGTTATAACCACAGCCAGAAAATACTAAAGTACTGGCGAGCAAGGTGGCAACTGCGGTTTTTTTTAAAAGATTCATGATGATATCCTCTTAGTATTTCTTGGAATTTTTTACATGATTGCATTTTAGCGAGGAATGAAAGCAGTGTTTGTTTCTTTTCTTTACACCATAAAAAAACGGACATTAAGTCCGTTTAAATGAATCATGAATCCGCAGTTAATCAGCTTAACTATATAGTCTCGGTACAAGTTCTTCCTGAAAGCTTTCCATTTGATATTCATCTGCCATCTTCTCTTTCCAGTATTGCACAATCTTGCTGTAGTCATGTTCTGCTGGATGGAAGTCAGATTTGTAATAGGATAAATATTCAGGCACTAATTGAATAAACATTTTCCCTAACAAATAAAATCCAAATAAATTGCCGCCAATTTTAGGCAAGCTACTCCGTTTGTCCTGCCAGAATAAACGTGTCGTTGAATAAAGCGTTAAACTAGCAAAACCCGTGGTGACACTGCGCATCAGCAACCGGCGAATACGATCATCACCATACACGGCCTGATAAACGTCAAAAGCTACAGAACGATGCTCAATTTCTTCAATTGCATGCCAGACCCAAAGTTTCATCGCATCTTCATCCAGTGTGCTCAATACTTCAGGATGACGCAAAATATAACCACCTAATAGTGCAGTAAAGTGTTCAAAGGCACAGGTTAAAGCCAGTTGTAGTTTAGGATGAATTCCTCGTAGGATGTCATCACGCTTTTTCAACCATGCCTGAAAACGATCTAGATTATAGTCGTCACGTCGCCATGCATCATTAAACTCACTATGTGCTTTGGAATGCATGGCTTCCTGCCCAATAAATGCAGCAATTTGGGCTTGTAACTGCGGATCTGTAACTTTATCCCGAACGTTACGCACACTGTTTACAAAGAATTGCTCACCGACAGGAAAAGTCGAAGACAAAGCGGTCAGTAAATGAGACATTACAGGTGAGTTAGCAAAATAATGCCGTTTAATTTTTTCAGGGTGAAATTGCAATCGACGTACCGTAATACCAAGCGCTTTAGGACGATTTAAATATGATTTTTCTTTCGTCACTTGAGATAAGCTCATGGGGATTCCTCAAGAATACAACTAAAAAATCAGTATTAGAGATTTCTATACATTTGTATATTGCATAAAAACTCAGCAATTTGCCAAAATGCTCATTTTGGCAAATTGCCCATTGTCAAAGCACTTCAAAATTAATCATTTTCATCCAAAAGCTTTCAGAATTTGACTGAATTAAATGGCATTAACTCCCACCGTCATCCCCCCACAGACGTATAAAATTTGCCCTGTAATAAATCCTGACTTTTCATTGAGAAAAAAATCACAGGCATAAGCAATATCTTCAGGCTGACCAAACCGCTTAACGGGTACACTATTTAAAATTTGTTGAGTTTGCGGTGCATCTTTTGGGTTTGCTTGTTTAAAAAGTTCTGTTTCGATTGGACCCGGACCAATCGCATTCACAGTAATGCCATAAACACCCAACTCTAGAGCTGCCACTCTAGTAAGTCCAATCAAGGCTGCTTTACTAGAAGCGTAGGCTGTACGAAAAGTTTTACCTAACGCCGCCCGTGATGAGATATTCACAATACGTCCAAACTGCTGCTGTTTCATCTGTGGAATAACGGCTTGCATGCATTGCAAAGCACAGCGAGTATTTAAAGCCAGAACTTGATCAAACTCATCCAGAGTTTGTTGTTCAATACTTGCAGGTTTAACCATCCCCACATTATTGACTAAGCCTGTAATCCCACCTTCGGCTAAAATATCAGCCAACGCCTTTTGGGTTTGCTCTACATTGGACAAATCTACTTCATAATCGGCATTTTTTTGATCCAGTACAATAACTTGATGACCATTGGCACGGCATTGAGCAGCAATGGCGGCTCCAATACCAGAGCCACCGCCTGTAATTAGAATACGTTGTTTATTATGCATGCTTATCCCTTATCGTGTGCCAATGAGTTTGTCTCAAGCGCAAAAGTGCGTTGCACTGCTTCATAGCGTGAAATCAGATAAACCGCACATACCATGCTGACCACGACATGAACCAATGCCAATACAATCACTGCAATAATAGAACCCGTTTGGTTTAACAAGAACTGAGCCACAATCGGTGTTGAACCCGCAAAGATCATTCCACACAACTGATAACTCATGGAAATACCTGTATAACGCACATTGGCTGGAAAGGCTTTTACTAAAATACCACCCAAAAACGAGTAATACATGGAATGTGGAATCGTCGCAATGGCCATACCAAAAGCGGCCCATGCATAGGATTTAGTCGCAATTAATAGAAAAGCCAGAGGTAATAAAATCACTTCAGGCAATAAAATAAAAATAATGGCTTTCTTTAGATTAATTTTGGAAGCAATAATGGCTCCAAAAGGCTGAAAAATCACTTGTGTAATGAGAGCAATGGTAATAATGCCGAGAAAATCCGAACGGGTAAAACCGATTTCATTTACGGCCCACGATAAAGCAAAAGTTGTTTTAAAATAGGTCGCCGATAAGCCAATGATACATGCCCCCATACCCAGCGCGACCATAACTTTATATTTGGCAAAAACCTCTTTGAGTGGCACTTTGACCAAAGTTTTACTGCTTTGCAATTGTTTCATAATTGGAGATTCTTCTACCCCCAAACGGATCCATAAACCTGTTACGACCAATAAAGCAGAAAATAAAAATGGAACACGCCAGCCCCAACTTAAAAACTGTTCATCTGGTAAAAATGAAAACATAAAAAAGACAAACGTGGCGAGTAAATTTCCAACCGGTGAGCCTTGCTGTGCAAAAGCTGAATATAGCAATTCCTTACCTTTGGGTGCATGTTCCGCAGACAGCACCACAGCACCACCCCATTCTCCGCCCATGGCAACACCCTGAATTAAGCGTAACAAGATCAATAAAATGGGCGCAGCAATTCCAATGCTGTTATAGGTAGGCAACAAACCAATCGCAGTGGTACAAACACCCATCAACATCAATGTGGTGATCAGGGTTTTCTTACGTCCAATCCGATCACCCAAATGTCCAAAGATCATCCCGCCTAAGGGGCGTGCTAAAAAACCAATCCAAAAGGTTGCAAATGCTGCCAAAGTTCCTGTTGCAGTGCTGGTTGAAGGAAAAAAGATTTTTCCAAAAACCAACGCCGCAGCGGTGCTATAAGCGTAAAAGTCATACCATTCAATAGTAGTCCCAACAAAAGAAGCCATTCCTGCTTTCTTTGCCGCCCGAGTTTTTTCTAATTCGCTGACATGTTCCATCATCTTTTTCTGTCTCCCGACAGCAAGTATTTACCCCAACGATCTAAAATCATTTTTCATTTGAATCGTTGTTACAGTTGTCCTTACTGCCTACATATATAGTTGTCCATTTTAATCATCTGAATTTCAGTACTGATTCATTCTAAACTTCGGTTACTCTTGACCTTTATGCAGGCGCACTTATAACTTGCTGAGAAATAATACCCTGTTCTATTAACAACTCGATTTGCTCATCACTAAACCCTTTTTGCTGCAAAACTTGAATCGTATGCTCAGCAAAAGCCGGGGGGGCCTGACGATAACTGGCGGGGGTTTGACTGAGTTTTATAGGCGAACCAATACCCTGATATTCATCACCAATCGCCACGACCATATTGCGATGTAAGGTATGAGGATGTTTCACAATTTCAGCAACGTTTAAAATAGGACCACATGGCACACCCGACTGAATCAAGTCATATGCCAAACGATCACCATCACACTCGGCCAGACGTTGTTCCAAAATCTGCTTAAATACTTTGCGGTTTTGACAGCGTGAGGCATTATCGATAAACCTTGGATCGTGCATTAATTCAGTGAGATCAAGTTGCTGACAAAGTTTGGCAAATTGCTGATTATTACCCACCGCAATATAAATCGGGCTAGTTTTGGTTTGGTAAGCATCGTAAGGCGTAATGTTAGGATGAGCATTGCCTGTTCGCTGTGGGACTGTGCCTGACCATACATAATTTGGAATATGCGGATGTAGCAACGACACGCCTGTATCAAATAACGCGGCCTCAACGAACTGCCCTCGTCCCGACACTTGTCGTGCCTGTAAAGCCAATAAAATACCAATGACCGCATTCAGACCAGTGACCATATCGACCACGGGCAAACCCACGCGCAATGGTTCACCTTCAGCATCACCATTGACACTCATGATGCCTGAAATAGCTTGTATAACTGAATCGTAGCCTGGTAAACCACCTAAAGGCCCATCTGCACCAAAGCCTGTAATGCGGCAATGAATCAATCGCGGAAATTGTTTAGAAAGTACCTCATCAAAGCCTAATCCCCATTTTTCCAACGTTCCAATTTTAAAGTTCTCAATCATTACATCTGCATCATCGAGCAATTTGAGTAAAATTTTTCGCCCTTCTGGCTGAGTTAAATCAATTGAAATTCCTTGTTTATTACGGTTAATTCCAGAAAAATAAGCAGCGCTGTCTTGACGAAATGGAGGTCCCCAAAAACGAGTTTCATCTTTTTGTGGCGGTTCAACTTTAATTACTTCCGCACCATGATCAGCCAGTACTTGTGCAGAAAATGGTCCGCCCAATACACGACTTAAATCGAGTATTTTTATGCCTCTTAAGGCGCCCGTATTGATATTCATCCTTGAATGCTCCTTAATTTAAAATCGACATCGCTTGTTCGAGTGTTAATTCACTGTGTTGAATGAGTAGACTTTCAACATTTTCATGCTGGTGGGTATGATCAGCCTGTAAAGGATCGATGGCACTGAGTTTGAATTTCACCACCAGATGCGCCCAAGCCAAACGCTGCCAATGTTTTTCAATCTGTACCGACTCCCATGCCATCATGATGGCGGTTGTGATGTGATACAGTGCAGAAGCTGCTTTACGGGTATCTGCCTCATTTTTCTCATTAATAATCGAGTTAATGAGGACTTCAACTTGCTCAAGTTTCTGAGTCAAAAGCTGACGGCTCATTTCAGGAATGTTTTGATCTTTGAGTAACTGTAAAAGATAGGGTTTTAGCGAAGCCAGTGCTTTAGCTCGCTGTGCAGCGCGAATTACATCAAGTGCCACAATATTACTGGTACCTTCCCATATTGAACCTAGATGTGCATCACGCAAAATACGAGGGTCTGACCATTCTTCGATATAACCACAACCACCACGCACTTCCATGGCATCACCCGTGACTTTGCGCGCATCACGGCAAGCTCTAAATTTAATTAAAGGTGTCAAAATACGTACACAGCTTGCCGCTTGTTCATCTCCCGCTTTAGAGGCATGCAATAAACGTGCGGTATGCAGCATCATTGTGCGTGCCTGTTCGCTTGGTAACATCATTTTTAACAGTTGCTTACGCTGCAAAGGTAAATCCTGTAAATATTGACCAAAAGCCTGACGGTTTTGACAAATATATAGAGCCTCACCGACTGCACGTCGCATTAGGCCTGCGGCACGAACACCATTAGACAACCGTGATAAATTAATCATATCGGCCATTTGCTGAAAACCACGCCCTATCTCTCCCAACAAATAGGCTTTGGCACCTTGTAGTGAAATTTCACCACTGGCCATCGAGCGCGTTCCCAACTTATCTTTTAGTCGCAAAATCTGATAATGATTATGGCAACCATTGTCTAGAAATTTTGGCATAAGAAATAGCCCCAGTCCTTTCATGCCTTGTGGAGCCCCTTCAACATGTGCCAATACCATTGCAAGCCCAGCATCAGGATTAGAACAAAACCATTTGTCTCCCGTTAAAAACCATTCACCTTCTTTTTGCGTCGCGAGCGTGGTAATTCCTGATACATCAGAACCTGCGCCCTGTTCTGTCATAAACATGGCACCCTGAGTTAAATGATCAAAATCTGAGGTCAGCAAATTAGGTAGATATTTTTCTATAATTTCTGGGGCTGCATATTTACACATGGTATGGGTTAAGGAGTCAGTCATGCTGACTGGACAACATAGACCGAATTCTGCCTGTACAAAAAGATAAGTTAACGCATATTTCGCCATTGGCGGCATTACTTCTGGCCAACCCAATATGCCTTTCTTATGCGACATACTGGCGAGACCTAAATCGATATAGGCTTTTTTCTCTAGCGCGATGTAATCAGGATGTTTTCTGACTTTTTGTTCATTAAAGCCACGACGATTACGGTATTGCAAGGTGGGCGGATTTTTATCTGCACTTAAAGCCAAACTATCTAGATTACCACCAACATCAGCGCCAAGCTGTTCCAAATGAGGCAATAAATGCTGATAAAGCTTATTCGGCAAATAAATTTGTAGCAGTTTTCTAAAGACTGGATCTTGATTAAAAAAATTCTGTCCATGACGATCTGGAATATTATTATCGGCTTCCAATTGATGAATGACATTCAAGCTGACCATACTCACTCCGTGTTTTAGGACTATTTTCCTTGATTTAAATCAGCTTAGAGAGTGAGCAATACGGTGTAAAATATATTATTTGCATGGTTTGATTTAAAAAAAATATCGAAGATATGTTTTAATTGTGAGGATTAAGCGTTCTATTAAATTCCGCATCAGGATAGATGGTCGATAGAAAATCAGGATAATCCAATGAATCTTAAACAATTACGCTATTTTGTCACTGTCGCAGAAGAACTACATTTTGGTCGTGCAGCGCAACGTTTACATATTTCACAACCGCCGCTCAGTATCAGCATTCAACAATTGGAATCTAATTTAGGCTTTGCGCTATTTGTGCGAAATAATAAGAATGTGGCTCTTACAGATGCAGGTGCTTTGTTTTATCGCGAAGCATTAATGTTACTCAAACATGCCGACGAAATGCAGCACATTGGCGAGCGTGTCGCGCAAGGAATGATTGGACATTTACGAATTGGGTTTACCAGCTCCACTTTATTTCGTGGTCTTCACCACTATATTTCCCAATTTCAACAACAATACCCCCAAGTCGATGTTAGCCTCAAAGAACTTAACTCTTATGAGCAATTTCAGGCCATAAAACAGGAACAAATTAATTTGGGTTTTGTGCATACACTTAATCCTGCTGAACAAATTGCACATCGTTTATTTCTGGCTGAAGAGTTTGTCTGTTGTATACCCAAATCACATCCTTTAGCAACCCAAGACAGTATTGATCTCAAGCTTTTACAACATGAGCCATTCATTTTATTTCCACGCGCGGTTTCTCCTTATTATCATGATCAAATTACCGCAATTTGTGTCAATGCAGGTTTTAGTCCGAATCTCATGCATGAAGTACGTAATTGGTTAACCATAGTAGAGTTTGTAGAACTAGGCTTAGGAATTGCTCTGGTACCTAAATCCATGCAATCCTTAAAAAAAGATCATGCACGATTTATTGAGATTGAGAACAATCAAATTTTGTCAGAAACCCATTGTATCTGGAACCGACACAACACCTCTATTTTGCTCGATAATTTTCTAAAACTTCTGTCTTTTGCTCCTCAATAAAAAGCCCGCATTATTGCGGGCTTAAACTAGCTTTTTGAATATCTAGATTTTAAATATCAAGATAATCCAGAATGCCTTCTGCGGCCTCACGACCTTCCCAGATTGCAGTCACTACAAGGTCAGAACCACGCACCATATCACCACCCGCAAAAATTTTCGGGTTAGATGTCTGGAATTTATATTGTTGCTGTTCTGGAGCAACGACACGACCAGAACCGTCTAAGCCAATATTCACTCCTGCAAACCAGTCTGCTGGACTTGGACGGAAACCAAATGCCAGTAGAACAGCATCAGCTGCCAATACTTCTTCAGAACCTGGAATCGGTTCAGGACTACGACGACCACGACTATCAGGTTCACCCAATTGGGTAGTAACGACTTTAACCCCAGTCACTTTACCATTTTCACCAACAACTTCGATCGGCTGGCGATTAAACAGGAAGTTAACTCCTTCTTCACGCGCATTTTTCACTTCACGACGTGAACCCGGCATGTTGGCTTCATCACGACGATAGGCACATGTCACTTGTTCAGCGCCCTGACGAATCGAGGTACGGTTACAGTCCATCGCGGTATCACCGCCCCCGAGTACGATAACTTTTTTGCCTTCAACACTGATGTATTCGCTGGCATCTTTTTCCCAGCCCTGACACCGGTTTACATTGGCAATCAGGAAATCGAGTGCATCGTAAACACCTTCCAGATCTTCGCCCGGGAAACCGCCCTTCATATAGGTATACGTTCCCATTCCCATGAAAACTGCATCATATTCTTGAAGCAATTGCTCAATGGTAATATCTGTACCAATTTCAGTATTTAAACGGAATTCCATGCCCATGCCAGTGAATATTTCACGGCGACGTTTCATGACATCTTTTTCCATTTTAAATTCAGGAATACCAAAAGTTAACAAACCACCAATTTCAGGACGTTTGTCAAAAATAACAGGTTTAACCCCATTACGTGCCAGAATATCTGCACAACCTAAACCAGCCGGCCCAGCTCCAATAATCGCCACTTTTTTGTCTGTCCATTTTACATGCGACATATCTGGACGCCAGCCCAGTGCAAAAGCGGTATCATTGATATATTTTTCAGCATTACCAATGGTGACTGCACCAAAACCGTCATTAAGCGTACACGCCCCTTCACACAAACGGTCTTGTGGACAAACACGACCACAGACCTCTGGCAAAGTATTGGTTTGGTGGCAAAGCTCTGCTGCTTGAAAAATCTGACCCTCAGCAATCAGTTTCAACCAGTTTGGAATGTAGTTATGCACGGGGCATTTCCACTCACAATACGGGTTACCACATGCCAGACAACGATGTGTCTGATTGGCGGCGACATCTGCGGTAAAAGGCTTATAAATTTCCACAAATTCTGCTTTGCGGACAGTAATATCTTTTTTCTCTGGGTCTTGGCGTGCTACATCCAGAAACTGAAAGTCATTATTGAGGCGTTCTGCCATGTCTCTCTCCGTGGGTAGGTGCAGAGTTCGCTGTTACCTGCACCTGCCTATGTATATGCAGTAGTGGAATTATTGAGGATCAGCTTGAGTGGCTTTCAAAAGCGTGAGCAAATTAGCAGCTTTTGGTTTTACAAGCCAGAACTTCCGACTGTAAAAATCAAACTCATTGCGGATCTTATAGGCCCAAGCACTACCTGTTTCTTTAATGTGTTCATCTAGAATACGAAGCAAGAATTGTTGATGTTCTTCCATCGACTCTGTAGAAATACGAGTCAGGTCAATCAATTCATGATTGTAATAATCGACAAAGTCATTATCCAGATCGAGTACATAAGCAAAACCACCTGTCATACCAGCACCGAAGTTATGACCCACCTTACCAAGCACAGTCACAATACCACCCGTCATGTATTCACAACAGTGATCGCCTGCACCTTCAATCACAGCAAAGGCACCTGAGTTACGTACTGCAAATCGTTCGCCCGCCGTACCCGCAGCAAATAATTTACCGCCAGTTGCACCATACATACAGGTGTTACCAATAATCGCAGTATGTTGAGTCTGGAATGGCGAACCTTTTGGTGGGAAGATTGAGACTCGTCCACCTGCCATACCTTTACCCACATAGTCGTTAGCATCACCTTCAAGTTTAATATGCAAGCCGCCTGCATTCCACACACCCAATGATTGGCCTGCGGTTCCTTTCAGGTTCATGATGACTGGATGAGATTCCATGTCCAGATTGCCATAACGGCGTGCAATTTCACCTGAAATACGTGCACCAATTGAACGATCACAGTTACCGACTGCAAAATTGAATTCGCCACCTGTACCGGCTTCAATGGCTGGAAGCATTTCTTCTACCATACGCTCAGCCAACAAGCCTTTATCGAATGGCTCATTACCTTGAACTTCGCAGTACTGCGCTTTACCTTCTGCTGCAGGATGTGACTGTAACAATGGTGTCAAATCAAGATGAGCATGCTTATCGGTTTCACCCGGTAACACTTCAAGTAAATCCACCCGGCCAATCAAATCTTTAAGGGAGGCAACACCTAATGCAGCGAGCCACTCACGAGTTTCTTCCGCAATAAAATGGAAGAAATTGATGAGCATTTCAGGTTCACCAATGTAATGATCCTGACGCAGTTTGTCTTGTTGAGTTGCAACACCCGTAGCACAGTTATTCAAATGGCAGATCCGCAAGTATTTACAGCCCAGTGCAATCATTGGCGTTGAACCAAAACCAAAACTTTCTGCACCCAAAATCGCTGCTTTTACGACATCCAGACCAGTTTTCAAACCACCATCGGTTTGTACACGGACTTTACCACGTAGGTCATTCACGCGAAGAGCTTGATGTGCTTCAGACAGACCCAATTCCCATGGTGAACCCGCATGGTGGATAGATGAAAGTGGAGAAGCCGCTGTACCACCGTCATAACCAGAAATGGTAATGAAGTCAGCGTAAGCTTTAGCAACACCTGCTGCAATTGTTCCTACACCTGGTTCAGATACTAATTTCACTGAAACCATGGCTTGAGGATTGACTTGTTTCAAGTCAAAAATCAACTGTGATAGATCCTCAATCGAGTAAATATCATGATGCGGTGGTGGAGAAATAAGCGTCACACCCGGAACTGAATAACGTAAACGTGCAATTAGTCCATTTACTTTACCGCCCGGTAATTGACCACCTTCACCCGGTTTAGCACCCTGCGCGACTTTAATCTGCAATACTTCCGCAGAAGTCAAATATGCTGGCGTTACACCAAAACGGCCCGATGCGATCTGCTTAATTTTCGAGTTACGAATTGTACCGTAACGCGCTGGATCTTCACCGCCCTCACCTGAGTTCGAACGACCACCAATGGTGTTCATAGCAATCGCAATCGCTTCATGAGCTTCTGGTGATAATGCGCCTAATGACATACCCGCAGAGTCAAAACGAGGTAAAATCGCCTCAACTGATTCAACTTGTTCAACTGGAATTGAATCAGTCGTTTTTAACTTGAATAAATCACGAATCGTGGCGATTGGGCGACTATTTACCAATTCAGCATATTCTTTAAAGTCAGCATAGTTGCCTGAACGTACTGCTTTATGTAAAGCATTGATTACATCCGGGTTAAAAGCATGATATTCCTTGCCAAATACGAACTTCAGCATACCCCCCTGATCAATCGGCTTACGTGCTTTCCATGCCAAATCAGCCAATTTTTTCTGATCATTTTCAAGGTCAACAAAAGTTGCACCCTGAATACGGCTTGGTACACCCGTAAAGCATTTTGAAACCACTTCAGAAGATAAGCCCACCGCCTCAAACAACTGCCCACCACGATAAGAAGCAACTGTTGAAATCCCCATTTTAGAGAGAACTTTCAACAAGCCTTTATCAATACCTTTACGGAAGTTCGCTTGGGCGTGTACTGGATCTCCCAATAACTCACCTTTTGCAATCAAATCATTGATCACATCATAGGCAAGGTAAGGATAAACCGCCGTTGCACCAAAACCGAGCAATACTGCAAATTGATGGGCATCACGTGCCACACCAGTTTCAACAATAATGTTGGCATCTGTACGCAAACCCGTCTGAATCAAATGATGATGTACTGCACCAGTTGCCAACGCAGCATTGGCTGGTAAATGTCCCTGACTTAAATTTTTATCAGAAAGAATCAATAAAGTTTGACCATCACGGATTGCTTGTGCAGATTCTTCACAAATACGATTGATCGCAGCTTGTAAGCCTTCTTCTTCACGATAATTCAGATCAATTTCTGCAATTTCATAACCAGTACGGTTTAAATTGCGCAATTGATGCATTTTAGAATTGGAAAGCACTGGACTTGAAATAATCAGACGATCTGCATGCTCAGGTCCTTGCTCAAAAACATTTTGTTCACGGCCCAAACAAGTTTCAAGTGACATGACAATCGACTCACGTAATGGGTCGATCGGTGGATTGGTCACCTGTGCAAATTGCTGACGGAAATAATCAGAAACATGGCGGACCTGACGTGATAACACCGCCATAGGTGTATCATCACCCATTGAGCCAACTGCTTCCTGACCACTTTCAGCGATTGGACGTAACATCTGATCACGTTCTTCAAACGTTACCATGAACATTTTTTGGGCGGTTTTTAAGGCATCCCCAACCAGACCTTGCTCCGATAATTTTTCTTCAAGCTCAGGATCTGCCTGTAAGCGTAAGGCATGCTCACGCAACCATTCACGGTATGGACGCATTTTTTTCAGATGAGTGCTGACATCATTGGTATCTAGTAATTTACCAGTAAATGTATCGACCACCAGAATTTGACCAGGACCTACACGACCTTTAGAAATTACATCTTCAGGTTCGTAATCCCATACCCCAATTTCAGAAGCAAGTGTGATGTAATCATTTTTAGTAATGACCCAACGCGCAGGACGCAAACCGTTACGATCCAGCATACAGATTGCATGACGGCCATCCTGAATAACTAAACCAGCAGGCCCATCCCAAGCTTCCATGTGTTTTGAGTTAAACTCATAAAATGCACGTAAGTCAGCATCTAAAGTTTCAACGTTTTGCCAAGCGGGTGGAACCAACATACGTAGCGCACGGAATAAATCCATGCCACCACCGACCAAAATTTCCAACATGTTATCCAAACTTGAAGAATCCGACCCAGTACGGTTCACGATTGGATTCAATTCAGTTAAACCCGGTAGTAATGGATTTTCAAATTTAGGCGTACGCGCTAAAGCCCAGTTACGATTAGCAGTAATCGTATTAATTTCACCATTATGCGCCAAATAACGGAATGGTTGCGCTAAAGGCCAGCGTGGTAATGTGTTGGTTGAGAAACGTTGATGAAAAACCACAATATGTGAAGTTAAACGTTCATCCGCAAGGTCAGTATAGAAATCGGCAATTGCCGCAGGCATCATTAAGCCCTTATAACTGATCACATTTGACGATAAAGTCGTTACATAGAATGAGCTATCATTATATAATTTTTGCTCTGCACGACGACGAGCCAAGAAGAGCTTACGGTTAAATTCAACTTCAGTAACGCCCATTGGGCAATTGACAATAATCTGTTCAAACACAGGCAATGATTGAAGCGCAATTTCACCCAATACATCGTTATTGGTTGGGACAACACGCCAAGCCAGAACTTTTAAGCCTTCTGCTTCAATTTCTTTATTTAAAGTATTTTTGGCATTAAGTGCCAATGCTGGATCTACATTTAAAAAAACGGTACCCACAGCAAAAATTTCACTTAAGGTAATATCACTCAGCTTTTTCGCTTCATCACGAAAAAAAGCTTTAGGCATAGCCAGTAATAAACCACAACCATCTCCCGTTTTGCCATCTGCGGCAATACCACCACGATGGGTCATACAGCTTAAACTGTGAATTGCGGTCTGAACAAGATGATGACTGGACTGACCCTTCATATGGGCAATCAGACCAAAACCGCAGTTATCTTTAAACTCATCTGGTTGATATAAACCTTGAGCGGGAGCTACAGTATGAGGCGATGGCAAGTGCATAGCGTACCCTTCTTTCAACATGGCTCTTTCGAGCATAAAACGATCAATTTACTTTGCGACGTTGTCTATTACTCACGTAAAGCTAAATGTTCCACAATCCATTTCTGCGTTACTCACTGACTATACGCCGTTTGGCATTTCAAGGCAGTAATTTTCTGGGCAAAAACGTGTTGAGTTATTTCGCACTGTTTTAACGCAGTGAAAAATGACGATTTCGCACGCTAATTGAATTTTTTAGCGCCAAAATAGGGACAAAGTAATCAATTAGCGCATGTATAATGCAAAAAAAGTGCCAACAATAATTTTATTTAACTAAGTGATTTAATTTTAAAAAATAAATATTATTATATTTTTGTAATGCTTTAAAAACGATCTTTTTATTGAACCATATTTGTGCATAATAATCTTTTATCAATAAAAAAGCACCATTAAGGTGCATAAATTAATTAAAGGGATCACTGATCTCTCGTTCGACATTTCGCACAGGTTTATTTTCAGCATTAGGCGCATTTGTTGCAGCTGATGAAGGAGGTACGACCGTATTCGACTGTCGTTGCACATCCACCACGTTGCCTTGATCATCTCGTCGGGTGACTGTAGTTGAGGTCGTCGCCATAGAGGTATCTAAATTTGGCACAGGAACTGGCGCTGGTGCAACGGGAATAGGGGCATTTCTTAAATTGACACTATATAGCTGTCCCGCACTTCCTTTGATTTCCTCAGTGCCTAAATCATTCACTAAGGGCATATAATTTGCCAAAGAAACCACTTGAGGGTGAACCGATGCTGGTAATTTTAAGTTTAATTGTGAAAGTTGAGTCTGCGCTTCGGCTTGACGATTAAATATTCCATAAGCTAAAACATATTGCTCTTCCTGATTTTCACCACTTAGACGGAAATAAATAAAATTCTTACGATCAGTCTGACTTTTTAGATAATTTTTAATGATATTTTCATCAGAAGAACGAAACAACTCAATCGTCATATTTCTCTGATTTTCTTGCATGAATTTAGTGCCACGAAACTCAGCTTCATGATTTCCAGCGGTAATCACACGCATGGTTAGATCCAAAGGTCGCACCTCATCAGACAAAGTACCCAAATTAGTGGTTGCAGTCACTTTCTGAGGCTGAATTTGTGTCTGTGTCTCTGCAATATCTTGCTTTTCGACCTGCACCACTTTATCTGAACTGGTAATTGCCCAAAAGATCAATGCCAGCAATAAACAGATAGCACCAAGTACCAGCCAACTATAATGCTGAATATTCTGCCAAAGCGTACGTGATACCGTCATTTTACACCTAATCTCACTCTGCTTGATTTTCCAAAATAGCCTGCTTCATTTTTTCGACATCGAAATCTTTGGTAATCACAGCTTGACCCAACTGTTTCAAAAGTACCAATCTTAGCTGCCCATTCAAAACCTTTTTATCATGCGACATATAAGATAAAAACTCATCTAATGGAATTTTCGGACATGATATCGGCAATTTTGCTCGTTGAATGATGTTTTTTGTACGTTGTAAATCCTCTAATGAGATCCATCCCATTCGTTGAGATAAATCTGCAGCCATCACCATTCCAGTTGCTACAGCCTCACCATGTAACCACTCACCATAGCCTAGATACGATTCGATCGCATGACCAAACGTATGTCCGAGATTTAAAAGCGCTCGCTCACCCTGCTCTTTTTCATCATTGGCCACGATTCTTGCTTTATGTGCACAAGAACGATAAACCGCTTGAGCTAATAGCGTTTCATCTCCTGCGAGCAAACCTTCCATATGTTGTTCAAGCCATGCCAAGAATTCAACGTCACCAAGTAGCGCATATTTAATGACCTCAGCCAATCCAGCAGATAGCTCACGCGCAGGCAAGGTACTCAGTTGGGCCATATCCGCCATTACAACCTCAGGCTGTTTAAAAGCCCCGATCATATTTTTGCCTAGTGGATGATTAATCCCTGTTTTTCCACCTACACTAGAATCTACTTGGGAAAGTAATGTTGTTGGCACCTGAATAAAATAAACACCGCGCTGAAAACAAGCCGATGCAAAACCAGACATATCCCCGATCACCCCACCACCTAAAGCCAATACGGTACAATCACGATTGAAACCCGCTTCAAGTAAGGCATTAAAAATCAGATTTAAATTTTCAAGATTTTTATATTTTTCACCATCAGGCAGTACACAGGTCGCCACTTTTTTACCTAAAGATTCTAAATCACGAACATAATGAGATAAATAAAGTTGTTGCAATGTTGTATTGGTGACAATCATAACTTGCTGTCCTTTTATATAAGGTGCTAGCAATGCTTTTGGATCTAATTGACTGCCAATAAAAATAGGATAACGACGATCACCGAGTTCTACATGAAGTGTTTGCATGAAACTTTAATGCCAATAATAAAATAAATAACTTAGTGTAATTCTTCTGCCAAAATCACACGCAAAATATGCTGTGCCAATTCCCGTGCAGCGCCTTGATGTGTTTCTATCACATAATGCGCAACTTCACGATATAAAGGATCACGAATTTGAAGTAAATCTTTGAGTTTTTGCTCTGGATTTTCAACCTGTAATAAAGGGCGATTTTTGTCTCGATAGGTACGCTGTAATTGTAATTCAACAGGCGTATAGAGATAAATAACAATTCCACGTTTGTTTAGATATTCACGATTTTCAGCTTGAGTAACTGCCCCACCACCCGTTGCAACTACCAGTTGCCTGCGTTGAGTTAACTCATTAATGACAGTTTTTTCCCGCGAACGAAAACCAACTTCGCCTTCTTTTTCAAATATCCACGGAATACTGGCCCCCGTTTTACGTTCAATTTCATGATCACTATCCAGAAACTCACGTCCCAGAAGCTCAGCCAGATGCCGTCCTACTGTTGTTTTTCCTGCTCCCATCGGCCCTACCAAATAGATATTTGGTAGAGCTTTAAACTCTTTGCCTAGCAAGGAGTCACCTATTGTATAACTTGAATTAAACTTATATTACTGATTTCTCACCTGAGTGTCATTAACAATTCTTGGTGTCACAAAGATCAATAATTCTTGTTTATCATCAGACTTTGAGTCTTTTCTAAATAAACGCCCAACCCAAGGTAGATCACCCAAGAAAGGTACCTTAGTTTGACTATTCAAGGTCGTTTGCTCAAAAACACCCCCTAGAATCACAGTCTCGCCATTATCCACTAAGACATTGGTGTTAATGGTGTTTTTATTCAAAATAAGCTCTCCATTCGGTGCTTCACCAGCAATTGAATCTTTTGCAATATTCAATTGCATCTGAATCTTGCCATCAGGCGTAATACTTGGCGTAACTTCCAAACTTAACAAAGCTTCTTTGAATGAGGTGGTTGCTGTTGAACCTGCTGCAGAGTTAGTGGTGGACTGATAAGGAACTTCCTGACCTGTTGCAACTTTAGCGGTCTGTTTATCTGCGGTCATCACTTTCGGCGTTGAAATCACCTCACCATAACCATCAGCCTGTAACGCAGATAGCTCTAAATCCAGCATAAAATCAGACAAACTAATTAAGCTAAACGCAATTTTACTTGCACCCGCGGATGTTACGCCCAAATCTACATTCAGGTTATCTGGACGCTCAATAGTATACTTACCATCATCATCTGGTTCACGTAAGTTCCAAAGCGTCGTGTCACTTCCTCCGACCAACAAATCATTGTTCGTATTGATCCCTTGTGAAAGAATGCCCCATTTCACCCCCATTTCCTTAGTAAAAGAAGTGGTGGCTCTCACAATGCGAGCTTCGATCATCACTTGTTTGACTCGTACATCAAGCAAATCAATCATTTTACGAATCTGATCAATTTTTTGTGCGGTATCATTAACAATTAAAGTATTGGTTCGCGGATCAATGGAAACCGTGCCTCGCGGACTTAATAGACTTCCAACACTATCCCCAAGCGGTTCTGAACCACCTGAACTCGAGGAGCCTGACGTTGAACTATTTTTACCCTGAGTCATCAATTTTTCAATATCTGCCGCCTTGGCATAACTGAGCTGAATATATTCAGTTTGTAAAGGTGCGAGTTTCACACTTTGTGCAATAGCCTTGGCTTCTTCTTCTTCAGCTTTGGTTAACTCAGTTACAGGCGCAATCCAGATTACATTACCATTACGACGTTTATCCAGATTTTTAGTTTTTAAGATAATATCCAGTGCCTGATCCCAAGGCACATCCTTCAAGCGCAAGGTGATATTCCCTTGCACTGAATCAGCCGTAACCATATTAATATCTGTAAAATCAGCTAATAACTGAAGCACACGGCGCACTTCGATATCCTGAAAATCTAGAGAGATTTTTTTACCGCTATAATTAGGTGCAGAACGTGTGTGTAGTTGATTACGATCTTCAGGACGCTTTAGGCTCAAAGTTAATTTATTTTCTGCCTGATATGCCATATATTCATAGCTACCAGATGATTGCACCACTATCACCCCACTTCCGCCTTCATTATAGGCATCAACACTCGCAACGGGCGTAGCAAAATCATTTACATTCAGACGTCTTGCCAGATTTGTCGGGATTTTATTTCCCAGCATACGCACAACAATTTTACTGCCTTGTTGCTGCACATCTACGGGTGTACTACTCCCAAGCAGATCAATCACAACTTGACCTTCACCCTGTGAACCACGCTGAAAACCGATATTTGAAACCCCCTGTTGGGTACTAGCAGCAACGGGTGGCATACCAATAGCAGCAGGCGTCATAGTTTGTTGAGCACTATTAATTTTTAAAACAAAAGTGTTGCCTTCAACACGTGTCGTAAACGCGCCCGCATCTTTTAAATTTACGGTTAAACGTGAACGTTGTGCGTCAGACATAACATCCACACTACTGGCCTCATTCGTCGCTACAGCGATGTTGTTTTGCTTTAGATTTTGCTGCGCCTGATCAAAATCTAGAATCAGTCTGGATGGCTGTTCCATTTGATAAGCTTGTGGTTGCGGTGGCAAGCCATTGAACATTACACGGATTTCCGTTCCCTGTCCTGCGATATTCATGGGCACAATATTGGTAATACTGACCTGTGCATTGGCAACTTGCATGATTGCAAATGCAACGGTCCCCATTGAAAATTGTCGAACTGCATGATTCATTGATTCACCATCCCCAATCAGAAATTTTTTTAAACCCTTTTTCATTGTTATTCCTTTAATACTTAAGGCTCAGGCCCAATCAGAACCAATGTACGTGGTCGCTCTACATAGCCTTCACGACCATCTGGTACAATTTCAACCAAATCAATTTGTGTTGGACTGATATTTACAATGCGCCCTTGATTCATCCCCATATAACTGCCCACCTGAACTCTCTCCACTTGCCCATCAGGCGTCTGAATCAATGCAAGAATCTGTCCATTATTACTGCGCAGACTACCTTTCATATTTAAAGATTCGAGCGCATAACTTTCAAGCGGCTGTGGCTGACGGTTAAAGTTCGGATAAACGCGCTTCCCCGCCATAATCCTAAGTTCAGCTGCCAATGAGCTTGGTAAAAATGGGCTCTTGAGCTGCATGGCTGCATAAGCGAATGTGGGCACAGGTGTAAACACTGGTGCTGGTTCAATTGGTATAGGCGGCTGATTACGAATTGCAGCCATCTGCTCATTGACTGCATCAATACGTGAATCACATCCTACTAAGCCACAGCACAGCATTGTCATGACGATATAATGTTTTTTCATTATTTAGCCCCCGCTGCAACTGGAGCAGAAGCGCCCCCAGCTTGTTCATCCGCACCAATGTATCGATAGGTTTTTGCTTTGACCGAATAACTAATTTCAGGAATATCAGCTTTTTCTTTAACTTGCTTACCTTCAATCACAAAGTCATGCAAAGTTACAATACGAGGTAATGCTGCAATAGCACTCGCAAAAGCACCAAATGCATGGTAATCCCCTGTCGCATCAATCGAAATGGGCTGCTCAATAAAAAACTCTTGTTTAACTTCATTTTCCAGACGAATATTTTTAAATTTCAGCCCAGAATTTACACCCGTCATATTGATATCTTCAACTAGACTTGGAATTTCTGTTTCTTTGGGAAGTTGAGCCAATTGTTGATTAAAGTTAGATTCCATTTCCTGCAACTGAACTTGATATTGTTGCAAATTACGTAATTTAGAATCTTTCTCGCGAAACTCATTCAGTAGATTTTGTTCCTGTGCCTGTGCAGTTGAAATGGCATCAAGCTTCGGCTTAATAGCTAGAAAATAACCTAAAGCACACACCGCAAAGAAAATAAAAATCCAGCAGGTAATTTTGACAGAAAGCGGCCAGCTTCCATAATTACTCATATCCAGCGTATTAAACTGCTGAAAGAATTTTTCTAGCGTTAACTTCTTTTTCTTTGGCGCAGCAACTTCAGGATCCAGTTCATTGAATTCATCACGACTCATTGTGCTGCCCCCGTATTTGAACCTTGTTGATTGTTATTATCTTCCGTAACTGGCGCCCCAATTTCCCCCAGATCCGTTGTCACGACAAAAGTACCATAACTTTCTTCTACACGTGGTACTACAGAGCTTTGAGTTTGATCCTTTTTGTCATCTGCTGCCAAAAATGAGTTCATAAAAGCATTACGATACCAAGGAGATGCCTCTAAATTGCGCAATAATTCTGCGACAGTATTTGGACTTTCAGCCTTACCTTCGATGGTAAATTTATCACCCGCACGTGTGAATTTGGTCAGGTACATATTACTTGGTGTGACCCTTACCAATTCATCAATAAGGCGTACAGTTACTGGACGTTGCCCTTCCAATCCCTGAATCAGCTTCATTCTTTCCACGATTGCGTTTCGGCGTTCTTGTAAGCCATCCAATGATTTTAGTTGAGTATCCAGATTTTGATTGGTACTCACAATCAATTGATTGGCCTGTTCCTGATCATTAAGCTTATGATCGTAAAACAACCAAGCCAATACCACAGCAACCACCCCAAGCACTGCAACAGCAGCACTGAATGCAATAAATTGTTTCTTGCGCTGCTCTCTTAGCTCATCACGCCAAGGGAGTAAATTAATCTTTGCCATTAATCAAAACTCCTCAATGCCAGACCGCATGCCACCATTAAAGAAGAGGCATCATTTTCAATTTTTTTAATATCAACCTGAGGAGAGAAACCCATTTGTAGGAATGGGTTGGCTGTCGTAACGCGATAACCTAATTTTTGCTGTAGAAGTTTTGCCAAACCTGGAATATTGGCATTCCCACCCGCCAATAAAATATGATCAATTTCATTGAACTGAGAGGAAGAAAAGAAAAATTGTAAAGATCGTGCTGCTTGTTGGACCAAAGCTTCTAGGAAAGGTTCCAGAACTTCGGTATCGAAATCATCTGGTAAGGAACGTTCTTTTTTAGCACGCCCTGCTTCCTCAAAAGATAACCCATAACGTGTCTGGACATCCTGAGTGAGTTGTTTCCCACCAAAAACCTGCTCACGAGTATAAATAATCTTGCCATGTTGCATCACTGAAAGTGTGGTCATGGTATGTCCGATGTCTAAAATACCAACGGTATTGACGCCCATCGGTAATGTATCGGCAAAAACACCAAATGCTCTTTCCATTGCATAACTTTCAACATCAGCAACTTTAGGAGTTAAATCTGCAAGCTCTAGTACTTCCACTCGCGTCTCCACGTTTTCAGTACGTGTAGCGACCAGTAGGACATTGACTCGAGCAGGATTTGCCAAACGATCAGGCAGAACTTCAAAATCCAGACTGACTTCATCCAGTGGGAAAGGAATATATTGCTCTGCATCCATACGAATTTGAACTTCACGCTCATCATCCGTCATGTCCGCATCCATCTCGATGATCTTATGGATCACCATTGACGTTGGAATCGCGATGGCAGCATTGGTCGATTGTGGATTGGCCAAGTTAATGACTCGCTCCAACGCATCCCCTACTGCCTCTGGATTGAGAATATTCTTCTCGACCACGCTATTTTCTTGTAAGGGTATCAAGGCATAGCTTTCCACCCAATAGCGACCGTTTTTTACAGAGAGTTCTAATAACTTAACAGAAGTCGAACTAATATCGACCCCTACTAACCCCTTATTTGGTTTACGATATAACCTGCGCACGATAGCATTATCCTATTATTTTTTTATCCCCAAACAAAACAACAAGCTGATCTCGGTCTTTAATTTTATACGGATACAATAAGGCATCTAACAATCCGCATGTCTAAAGGATATACTGACCATCAATTCGTTTGCTATTAGCTCTTATTAAAACTTACTTGTTATGAAAAAGCTATCCAGTTCAGGTCATGTTCATCCATTTTTTTTGGTACTTATCATTATATTAGTCTCAATTCCAATGGGTTTTTATGGCATGTATCTCTATATTGCGCCATCCCTGCCTGAAATGAGCTCTTTAAAAAAAGCGCCTTTACTTAAACCACTGCAAGTTTATACGTCAGATAATGAGCTAATTTCAGAATATGGCGGCAAACTTTCTGTACCTGTGGAATATGATCAGATTCCACCCACGTTTATTCATGCATTTCTTGCAGCAGAAGATTCTTCATTTTTTGAACACAGTGGTATCAGCTTTAAAGGTCTAGGACGTGCGGTAAGTGAAACAATTACTGGTTCAGACGTACAAACTGGTGGTTCCACCATTACCATGCAAGTGGCAAAAAATTACTATTTAAGCTCGGAACGCACTTTAAAACGTAAGTTGACCGAAATTTTTCTGGCACGAAAAATCGAACAGAATCTTAGTAAAGAAGAAATTTTGACGCTATATGTCAATAAAATTTTTCTGGGTAAAAATGCGTATGGCATCGCGGCTGCAGCAAAAATTTATTATAACAAAACTCTAGATCAACTCAGTATTGCAGAAATGGCAATGCTCGCAGGTTTACCCAAAGCACCTTCACGTTTTAACCCTGTAGCCAATCCTGAACGGGCCTTGGAACGTCGTAACTGGATTTTAGGGCGAATGCTGCAATTGGGTTATATCACGCAGGCCCAGTATCAAACTGCTGTAGCTGAACCGATTAAACTCGATATGCCAGACCGTGGACTTACCAATCGTTTTCCCTATGTCGGTGAAATGGTACGTTCTGAACTGGTAGAAAAATTTGGTGAACAAGCCATCGATTCTGGATATAAAGTTTATACAACCATTGATAGTAAACGTCAGGCTTATGCTGAACAGGCAGTGCAGGATGGATTAGAGGCTTATGATCGACGTCATGGCTGGCGCGGTGCAGAAGCACATGACAAGCCCTTAAGTTCATTCATGGCTTATGCTAACACTTACCCAGCTCAGGTCACTAAAGTCAACAATTCCACTTTTGAAGCCCTGATGCAGGATGGTTCGACTGTCACCGTACCGTGGTCTGGAATGTCATGGGCAAGACCTTATCGCAATGCCAATAGCGTAGGAGGTGCTCCAAGTAACGCCTCACAGATCGTTAAGGTTAAAGATATTGTTCGGTTACGTCCAAATGCCGAAAAAACCTCGTGGGCATTAGTACAAATTCCCCATGTCCAAGGACAACTAATTGCACTAAATCCAAATGATGGAGCAATTCAGGCCATCGTTGGGGGATATAATTTTTATCAATCCAAATTTAACCGTACTTTGCAGGGCTGGCGTCAACCTGGCTCAACCATCAAACCATTTATTTATGCGTTGGCTTTAGAACGTGGAATGACGCCTTATACCATGGTAAACGATAGTCCAATTACCATTGGACGTTGGTCGCCTAGAAACTCAGATGGTCGTTATTTAGGGATGATTCCATTACGTCGTGCCTTATATTTATCTCGAAATACGGTTTCTGTACGCTTGTTGCAAAGTGTTGGAATTGAACGCGCTCGACAACTACTTATGGACTTCGGTTTACAGGAAAATCAGATTCCTCGAAACTTCACCATCGCATTGGGTACACCACAGGTGTTACCTGTTCAGATGGCGACAGGTTATGCCACTTTTGCGAATGGTGGCTATCGTGTTCAGCCTTACTTTATCAGCCGTATTGAAGATGCTTACGGTAAAGTTATTTTTGAGGCAAAACCTGAATACGCGTGTATTTCATGCATTAATGAAACTGAAAATACCGTTACAGATGAACAAAAAGTTCAGACCCCAGATGATGAAGTGATTGAAGTGACCAATCAGAGCATTCAGGCAGATGCAACGAATGCTGCATCACAACCCGTTACTGCAAACAATTCAGGTGACTACCGACAAGCACAACGTATTTTAAAATCCAGTTCCGCCTATGATATGGCTAATATTTTGCGTGATGTAATTCAGCACGGTACAGGACGTGCCGCACTAAAAATCGGACGTGATGATTTAGGGGGTAAAACGGGTACAACCAACGATGCAAAAGATGCTTGGTTTGCTGGTTTTAATGGAAAACTGGTTTCTGTAGCTTGGGTTGGCTTTGACCGTCCGACCACATTAGGTCGACGCGAATACGGCGGTATTGCAGCACTCCCAATCTGGATCAATTTTATGGATAAATCCTTACAAGGGACTGCATCTTCATGGGTTCAGTTTGATAAGAATGCCAAAGCTCCTATTTCTCGTGAACAACCAAGTCTTCAAGAAAATAATAGTAAGAGTAGCACAGACCGCACGTCCCCCCCGTTAGCACGTCCATTATATGTGCCAGCTCCTGTAGCGCCTGCACCGAAATCTGATAACGATTTTGCCGATTTGCCTGGCGAAGAAATTCTAATCCCCTCTGAACAGGCTCCCCCAACTCTTAATCAAAATCAGCAAAATCAACCGAAACGCCCTGAACCAGCTAAACGAGATGCGCTTGAAGGCTTAATCCATCAGGTCACTTAACTGGTCTTAAAAACCTCAGCACACTCCACTTAAGCCATCCTTCGAGATGGCTCTATTTCTTTTGGAAAAGATACATCTGAAAATGCGCTATAAGCTGAAACTCTGCTCGTTGCTCCAACTGTTGTCTTTTTTCAGGCTTGGCTTTATACGCATAAGGCGTCATAGCAACCAGATTTTTCAATTGATCCTGATTCAAAATAAACTGACTCTCAATATGTTGTTGCAGCACCAGCACAAAATCGGACTGTAACTGCTCAACAAACTTGTTCGGTTGATGAGGTTTGACTTCATCAAATAAAGCCTCGCGCATCGCATACAAATGTTCAGGTGCAGGTGTTACGACCAACAAATAGCCCTGTGGCTTTAAGACTCTTTTAATTTCATCTTTAGGAATAGGACTAAATAAACTGCTACAAATATCAATACTTTGATCGACTACAGGCAAGGTCGCACCTGTCCCAACAACCCATGTCACGTGAGGATTAAGTTTAGCTGCGCGTTGCACAGCCGCTTTTGCAATATCCAGCCCAATACATTGCTTTACTTGTTGTTGCATCGCAGAGGTGTAATATCCTTCACCACAGCCAATGTCTAGCAACGTATCAAGTTGAAGCTGCTGTAATTGAGCCACGACTGCATCACGTAAAGGCTGATAAAAACCTTCTGATAAAAATAGACGGCGTGCCAATACAGATTCAGGTGTATCCCCAGGTGTTTTACTATGTTTGTGCTGAACTACATGCAAGTTGACATAACCCTGTTTGGCCAGATCATAACTATGTCCCTGTTCACATCGCCATGTACGCTGTACCAATTTCAAAACCTGACGGCACACAGGACACATCAACACATTCATGATTCTCTCTCATATAAAAAAAGCCAGCAAAGCTGGCTTTTCGGAATATTTTTAGCTTAACGTAATTTTAGAGTCATTAGACCCAAAACTACTAGCATAATAGTGATAATCCAGAAACGAATTACTACCTGAGTTTCTTTCCAGCCCTGTTTTTCATAGTGATGATGCAATGGCGCCATCAAAAAAACGCGCTTATTTCTCATGCGCAAGGAACCAATTTGCAGAAATACAGAGATGGCTTCCATAACAAAAACCCCCCCCATAATTGCAAAAACGATTTCCTGACGTACCATTACCGCAATAGTACCTAGCATTGCCCCAAGCGCTAATGCACCCACATCACCCATAAACACTTGTGCAGGATGAGCGTTGTACCACAAAAATGCAAGACCAGCCCCCACCATTGCAGAACAGATCACCACCAATTCAGACGTATATTTGACGTAAGGAATATGCAAGTAGTTAGCAAAACGAATGTCACCAGCCAAGTAAGCAAAAACTCCCAAGCCTGCTGCAACCATCACAATCGGCATAATCGCCAAGCCATCCAGACCGTCAGTCAGGTTGACCGCATTAGATGCACCATTAATGACTAAATAAGTGAAAATAATAAATGCAATACCTAAGGGCACAGCAGACAATGGAATAGAAAGATTCTTGAAAAATGGAATCAACAAATCCAGCATATTGGCCGTATGAATCGGATTCGGTTGATGAATCGCAATCACATATAACGCAATACCCGCTCCGATTGAAGCCAGTGATGTCCAGAAAAACTTTTTACGCGCAGGCAAACCCGCATTGTCTTTATAACGGATTTTAATCCAGTCATCTGCCCAGCCCACTGCCCCAAAAACCACCATTACACCGAGTACAATCCAGACATAAGGATTAGATAAATCTGCCCAAAGTAACGTGCTGATCCCAATCGACAATAGAATAAGTACGCCACCCATGGTCGGCGTGCCCATTTTCTTGGCATGGTTTTCAGGAGCATATGAACTGACTGCCTGACCATATTTGAGTGCCTGTAATTTACGAATCATCACAGGGCCAAGTAACCAGCCAATCGCCAGTGCAGTCAATATGCTGAGTAAAGAACGTAGGGTTAAATATCGAACCACCTGAAACGAACTGTTATAGCCCGCAAGATGTTCAAATAGCCATAACAGCATTTAAAATTTCTCCATCAAATCTGCCATCAACGTTTCCATATGGGTATAACGAGAGCCCTTAAACAGGAAACTCATTGACTCGGGTTGATGTTGTTGAATTAAATTAATTAAAAAAGCAAGTGCATCTGCCTGAGTTGAAAATGCTTTCAATTTTGAGGCATTGCGACTTTTTGCAGCACCCTCTAGGGCAGCTTGAGCAAACTCACCGACTGCGACAATTACATCCAGATTGTAATTGACCAGATCGCACCCCAGATCATGATGTTCCTGTGTACTGGCATCACCCAGTTCACCAATATCTCCCATGACCATGACTTTAAATCCTGTTTGCTGAGCTAAGACCTCAGCCGCAGCACGCATGGAAGTAGGATTGGCGTTATAGGTATCATCAATCCATAAATACTGTTGTTGCTGGATGAAGTTCAAACGACCTTTCGCCCCTTTCGCATGTTCAAGGCCCGAGACAATATCATCAAGCTCGATACCAATGGCAAGTGAAAAGGCTGCCGCCGCAGTTGCATTATGCACATTATGCACTCCTGCAAAGGGCAGATAAATCTGTACCACACCCTGTGGGGTATGTAACTCAAATTCACTCGATTGTGCATTGAGTTGAATATGGGAGGCAAACACCTCGCCACCAGCACCAAAAGAAAGCTGTTGCGTCGTTTTGACAGCTTGACGAATTTGAGGGGTAAAATCATCTTCCGCTGGGATAATGGAAGTACCATTTTTGGCAATATGCGTATAAATTTCTGATTTGGCGCGGCAAATCCCTTCACGTCCACCAAATTCACCCAAATGCGCAGTCCCGATATTTAGAATACCTGCCACCTGTGGCTGCACCAGATTGGAAGTGTAATCAATTTCACCCTGATGGCTTGCGCCCAATTCCATGACTGCATATTGATGTTCAGGTTTGAGCTCAAGCAACATCATCGGTACACCCAAATCATTATTTAGATTGCCACGTGTTACTAGCGTGGGTGCAAGTTGTCCCAAAATACTGCCTAACATTTCTTTGGTCGTGGTTTTTCCACTACTACCTGTCAAGGCAATGACTTTTAATTCTGGATATTGGGCACGACGATATGCTCCTAAATGACCAAGCGCCAGACGAGTATCAGGCACAATAAGCTGGGCAATATCAACATCCAGAGGATGTTCTACAATCACAACCTGGCAACCATTTTTAGCTACTTGTGCAACAAAATCATGCGCATCAAAACGCTCACCTTTCAATGCCAAAAATGCATCACCAAATTCAGCATGACGCGAATCTGTCAATATTCTTTTAATAGGTTGCGCAGGAAGTTTACCCTGATACCAATCACCCTGAGTTGCCTGTTGCAACTGTTCTATCGTCCATGGGGTCAGCTCTACAGTACTAGTCGTCGATGTATGCATAAAAGTAAACCTATTGTGCTGGATACGCGCTGTGGACTGAATGGGATTGTGCATCGATTGCAGCCCGAACCTCTACGACGTCATCAAACCAATGCCGCACCCCATCAATTTCCTGATAATTTTCGTGCCCTTTACCCGCAATCACCACAATATCACCATTTTTGGCTTCATGAACCGCAAATTTGATCGCTTCACGACGATCATGAATCTCAAAAGTATCATGCAAGCTAAAATCAATGCCCTGACGCATATCTGCAAAAATTTGTGCTGGATCTTCAGTCCGAGGATTATCTGAAGTTAAAATGACCAGATTGGCATCTTGTAGCGCTGCCTGCGTCATCAAGGGACGCTTACCACGATCACGATCACCACCACAACCAAATACAGCCCAAAGCTGATGGCGGGTATGGCGTTTCAACGTAGTCAATACTTGAGTTAGGGCATCAGGAGTATGTGCATAATCCACCACGAATAACCGTTCACCATCACGAATTACTTGCATACGCCCCGGTGCACCTTGAAGCCTAGGAACTGTTTCAATCAGTCTGGCCAGATCAAAACCTGCTGCTTCAACCGCAATCAAACTGGCAATCAGATTTTCTACGTTGAATTGTCCTAAAAATGGGCTTTGAATTTCAAAAATACCGTGCGGACTATACAATTGGATTTGTGCACCTTGCAGTTGATAATCAACCGTTTGCACCCAATAGTCTGCGTCTTGATTATGTAAGGAATAGGTATAAATCTTCGGCTGCGCTGGATTATTTTTTGCTACTTCTAGCATTAAATCGGCATAATCATCATCCAGATTGATCACTGCGACCTTGAGTTGTTCAAATGCAAATAGTTTTGATTTTGCTTCAGCATAAGCGTGTAAAGTGCCATGATAATCCAGATGGTCACGACTTAAGTTTGAATACACTGCAATTTCAATCTCACAACCCTTTAAACGCCCCTGCTCCAGACCATGTGAGCTGGCTTCCAGTGAAGCAAAAACTGCACCTTGCTTAGCATAAGCATGTAATAAGGTTTGCAGTTGCAAAGCATCCAGCGTGGTATGTGTTGAAGGATTAAGATGTGGCAAAATACCATTGCCCGTGGTGCCAAACACTGCACAACGTTGTTGTTGCAGATTAATCAATTCTGCCATCAAACGTGAAATCGTGGTTTTACCGTTGGTGCCAGTCACCGCAAGAATATGGGCGGCATTTACTGGATCAGTTTTTTGCAAATAGTCACGTTGCCATTGTCCCATTTGCAGACGCACATCTGGACAGACCCATTCATTGCCCAGCCCCAAAGCCTGCTCACTAATCACACCTAATGCGCCAGATTCAAGTGCTTTTTGTGCAAAACCCCGTGTTTTTTCTGGCTGAGAATAACTTTTCAGCGCAATAAAAATTTCCCCTGCTTGCACCTTGCGACTATCCAGATTAAATCCAGAAAATGGCTGTCTTAACCATTCAGCGTCCAGTGCTTTTGTATAAATATCTTGAAAAGAAATTGACATGATTCACCTTAATTACTGAATGGCTGGAGTATCAAGTGGCTTATCCAACGGCACATTCATGAGACGTAATGATTCCTGCATAATTTTGGCAAACACGGGGGCCGCCACCAGACCGCCATAATAACGACCCTGCGGGTTTTCCACGACCACAATGATCGCCAGACGAGGATCACTGACGGGTGCAACTCCAGCAAATAAAGCTCGATATTCACTATTGGAATAGCCCTTCCCATCTGCACGTAATTTGTGCGCTGTTCCTGTTTTACCCCCTACACGATAGCCTGGAATATTGGCTTGTCGCGCCGTGCCACCCGGCATGGTCACTTGCTCTAACATCAATAGGACTTCATCAGCAATTTTAGGTGAAAGCACTTGTTCACCTTTAGGAGCTTCATCCAATTTGCGCAAGCTAAGAGGCATTTTCATCCCATGATTAGCAAGCATCGCATAACCCTGTGCTACCTGCAAAATCGTCGCATTCAAGCCGTAGCCATAAGCCATAGTCCCCAATTGTGAAGGATTTAAACGATTGGCAGGTAGTAATAAGCCTCCACTTTCGCCTGGAAACTTAACTGCTGAACGCTGTCCAAATCCAACACGGCGGAAAAAAGTAGGTAAGGTATCTTTTGGTAAAGACAGTGCAATTTTGGCAGAACCTACGTTAGAGGATTTAATAATCACGCCGCTAACAGTTAATGTACCGTAATTATGCGTATCACGAATGGTATGCCAACCCAGTTTCATTGAACCCGGTGATGTATTCACAATACTATTTGGAGTGTATTGTCCTGTTTCTAATGCAGCAGAAATGGTAAACGGCTTCATGGTTGAGCCCGGCTCAAACATGTCAATCGCACCACGGTTACGCATGGCATCTTTGTTAGACAGGCCATTTTTATCATTTGGGTTATAGGATGGCCAACTGCTCATCGCCAGAATTTCACCCGTTTTAACATCAACTGCAATCGCTGATGCAGAGCGTGCATTGTTAGCCACGCCAGCAGCAGTTAATTCGCGATACATAATGTATTGTAAACGTGAGTCGATACTTAAAGTGACGTTTTCACCTGGCTGAACTTCTTTAATCACTTCGGAAATTTTGAGGCGATTACCGTGCTTATCCCGAATAATTTTTTGCTCACCGTCAATACCTGACAGTTGTTTATTGAGCTGCATTTCCAGCCCTTCAATCCCTTTGCCATCATTATTGGTCAATCCAATAATCTGGGCATTTGGTTGAGGTTGTGGATAATAGCGTTTGTAATTCTTTTCAGTATAAACGCCCTGAAAATTACGCTTCAAAATGATATCGGTCTGCTGTGGCGGTACTTCTTTTTTCAGTACCAGATAACGTGAACGAGGACGGTCATTCATCATTTTCTTTAAGCTTGCTCGATCAATACCCACAACATCTGCTAATTCATCCAGATTTAAGTTTTTATCGGGTAATTCTCTTCTTAAACGACGTGCATTTTCAGGTTCTTGCTTGATTTTTGCAGTAATTTCGTCAAATTGCTTTTTGGCTTCAAAGTAGTCCCGCGGATCAATCACCACATTCATAATGGGGGTACTAATCGCGAGTGGCACACCATGCCGATCACTAATGACACCGCGCATCGATTTTAACTGTTCGGTACGCAAGATATTGGCATTGGCTTTGTTTTGCAAAAAGTCTTTATTAACCACCTGCACATAAAATGCCCGCGCTACCAACACCACAAAGCATAAAAGTACCGTGCCCCAAAGCAAATAAAAACGCCACATATCAAAAGCAAGTGTTGGCTTTTCAGTAATGGACTGCTGTTTTTTTCGTGTTTGCTTAATTCGCTTATCTACCATACAGCATGCCTTACTTTTTTTGCTCTGGAGTCATGGGTAATGAAATTACTACGGTTTGTGCAGCAGGAGGAGAAAACATCCGTAATTGTGTTACGGCACGTGTTCCAATTTGAGCGGTCGCACCAAAGGTTTGCTGCTCAATCAGTAGACGTCCCCATTCCGCATTGAGATCGTCTTTCTCACGCATATAGGTACTTAAATCACGATAATCATGACGATATTCAAATACCTGAAATACCACCATCATGGCACTAATAAACACCAAAATGATTAAGATTGCATAAGTAACTACTCTTCTAAAAGTCGTTTTATTTGCGGATGGTGTTTGATCTTCTGCTTCCATTATTTGCCTTTTCATACTAATCGTTCGGCAACCCTAAGCCATGCACTGCGTGAGCGTGGATTGGATTTTACTTCTTCTTCACTGGCACGTAGTCGCGCAATTTTCTTTAAACGTCGTGTATCTACTTGCTGTTGAGGCAATCCCCAGCCTGTATCCTCTGCCAAAGTTGATTCTTTTTGAATAAACTGCTTAATTAAACGATCTTCCAGCGAATGAAAACTAATCACTGCTAAGCGGCCTTTCGGTTTTAACAACTCTACCGCTTGAGGTAAAAAGATTTCAATATCTTCTAGCTCTTTATTTATTGCAATTCGAATGGCTTGAAAAGTTCGCGTTGCAGGATGTTTATGTTTTTCCCATTTGGGGTGCGCAGTTTTCACCAATTCAGCCAATTGACCCGTAGTTTCAATATACCCTGCCTGTTTAATCACTTTGGCCAAACGACGACTATATCGCTCTTCACCATATTGATAAATAATATTGGCCAAGTCTTCTTCTTTAATATCAAGTAACCATTCTGCTGCGGTTTGTCCCTGCGAATTGTCCATGCGCATATCTAACGGGCCATCCTGCATAAAACTGAAACCTCGTTCTGCCTGATCCAACTGTGGCGAAGATACGCCCAGATCTGCCATGATCCCATCCACCTGCATAATTCCAATTTTATTCAGTTCATTTTGCAGATCAGCAAAACTGGCATGAATAATCTGAAAGCGGGAATCCGTTTGCGCTAATTCATGAGCAACGGCTAAAGCTTGAGGGTCTTTATCAAAAGCATAAACTCGTGCATCAGCATCCAGTCGATCTAGCAAATTTCGCGTATGACCACCGCGACCAAAAGTGCCATCTACATAAATTCCCGTGTTACGTTCAGCCAGTAAAGCATCCACAGTTTCATGAAGTAAAACGGAAATATGTGACATAAGGACAAGATCATTAAAAGCTAAAAATTTAACTGCACATTATTACCTTGTTTTGATAAAGCTCCAAACGACTTTTTGTTGGGAATTATTATTTTGCATCGACAAAACCATTTTATTTGCCAATGTTCGAACCAAATAAACAATAACCACTGCTTTTTATTATGATCAAGAGTTCTAATTTTTTGGAAATTATTTTTATCACATAAAAAACCAATCTGATCATCTATAACCAGATTGGTTTTGTACATCAAATCGCAGCTTGAAGTTAAGGTTTCTCAGCTGAAATTTGATCATAAATTGCACCATTTACAAAATGAGTCTTTTGCGCCTTAGCCCATCCGCCAAACACATCACCAATGGTGAATAGTTTAATTTTTGGAAACTTGCCCGCATATTTGGCTGCTGCTTTGGCATCACGTGGTCTAAAATTGTATTTTGCAGCCAGATCCTGACCCAGGGGTGAATATAAATAATTCAAATACCCTTTTGCTAAAGTACGGTTACCGTCTTTATCTACGGTTTTATCGACAATCGCGACAGAAGGTTCGGCTAAAATAGAAATGGAAGGATAAACAATTTCATATTGATCTTTACCTAAACCTTGCTGCGTCGCCAGTAAAGCTTCGTTCTCCCATGACAACAATACATCACCAATGCCGCGTTCTGCAAAGGTAGTCAGGGAACCACGTGCCCCCGAATCTAGCACTTTGACATTGTGATAGAGCTTTTTCACCAACTCACGCGCTTTGGCATCATTGCCACCAGGTTGTTTTAGCGCATATCCCCACGCAGCTAAATAAATCCAACGTGGCGCGCCACCTGTTTTTGGGTTCGGCGTAATAATCTCAACACCGGGCTTAGTCAAATCATTCCAATCTTTAATTTGCTTAGGGTTACCCTTGCGTACCAAAAAAACGATGGTGGAAGTGTAAGGTGCTGAATTATTTGGAAACTCTTTTTGCCAGTTTTTTTTAATTAAGCCCGCATTGGCAATTTCATCAATGTCATTGGCCAATGCCAACGTCACAACATCGGCCTGCAACCCGTCAATTACAGCACGTGCCTGTTTACCTGATCCCCCATGTGATTGTTTAAAATCAACATCTTGTCCCGTGCGTTTTTTCCAATATTCACCAAAGCTTTTATTATATTCCTGATAAAATTCACGAGTTGGATCATAAGACACATTTAAAAAAGAAGTCGCCGCATAAGCCACGCTTGCACTTGTCCCCAACCATGCCAGTAATACTGTGGATAAAATCTTATTCATAACCTTCTCTTAACATTATTTTTATTCACTATATTTTAATATAAAATTTTTACAATCAAATACTTATATAATATATTCAGAAACATATCGCATTTTATGCTAAACTTCATAACACTATATTTTATACAAATTGATATTTAAGAAGTTTACATTTTTAAAATGTCTTCATGCTTTATCCATATTGATTTGTTAAAAGAAGGATGTTGTAGCATTAAGTATCTATGAAGGAACATCTTGACTGATATTTTTTATATTTTTGTAAAAAGTGTGACATAAGACGCATTTTTATTGTATATTTATAGCTGAATAGTAATTATTTTAGTTTACATTTTATTGTAGACTTGTGGTTCAGCGATAAAAAAAGACACATGCTGGGGGATATTTGCATGAAGATGCAGTTAGTTAAAGTCATTGGTTTAAGTTTAAGTTTGGGACTTTTTTCTCAGATAAGCACTGCCGCAGTTATTAAAGACACTCAAATCAAACCCAGTGAAAAAAATGTATTGATTGAAAAAGCATTGGATCAACAAAAACGTAATCTATCCTCGTTACCGACGACAGATGATGAACTTAAAATGCTAAACACCATCCGCGTTGCACCAAGCCAAAATTTCTTTGCAACTCAACATCAACGTTTCTCACGTTTTGTACAGTCATTTTTTCAATCGCATACGTCTTAATTCTTCGTATTGCTGATTAAAATTCACAAAAAGTCTGGCAAGTTTTGACTTAAATAATGGTCAAGACGTCAGACTTTTTCCGTTATACTAAGCCCAATTCCTTTTTTGATTTTATTTTTAAATGATGAAAGTTCGTACGCGTATTGCCCCATCTCCTACAGGTTTTCCACATGTGGGAACCGCTTATATTGCCTTGTTTAATCTTTGTTTTGCTAAACAACATGGGGGCGAATTTATTCTACGTATTGAAGATACCGATCAGCTTCGTTCTACTCCCGAATCAGAAAAAATGATTTTGGACTCTCTACGTTGGTTAGGCTTGAATTGGGCTGAAGGTCCAGATATTGGTGGTCCACATGCGCCCTATCGCCAATCAGAACGGATGGGAATTTATAAGCAATATGCGTTGGATCTGATTGAAAAAGGTCATGCTTTTTATTGTTTTGCTACAGCAGAAGAACTCGATCAAATGCGTGCAGAACAAATGGCGCGTGGCGAAACACCAAAATATGATGGTCGTGGTTTAAAACTTTCGCAAGAAGAAGTTGCAAGCCGTCTGGCAGCAGGAGAACCGCACGTTATTCGCATGAAAGTGCCTGAAGACGGTATTTGTCGTTTCAATGACTTATTACGTGGCGAAGTGGAAATTCCATGGGCACAGGTAGATATGCAAGTCCTACTAAAAACTGATGGTTTACCGACCTATCATCTGGCCAATGTCGTCGATGACCATTTGATGGAAATTACCCATGTATTAAGGGGTGAAGAATGGTTGCCATCGGCACCAAAACATCAATTGTTATATCAATATTTCGGTTGGGAAATGCCAGTACTTTGTCACATGCCATTACTGCGCAATCCTGACAAATCCAAATTATCCAAACGTAAAAATCCGACCTCGATTAATTATTATCGTGATATCGGCGTATTGCCAGAAGCCTTACTTAACTATTTGGGACGTATGGGCTGGTCAATGCCAGATGAACGTGAAGTTTTTACTTTAGATGAAATGATCAAACATTTTGATATTCAACGTGTGTCTTTGGGTGGACCTATTTTTGATGTAGAAAAACTTAACTGGCTCAATGGTCAATGGATTAAATCCCTCACTCCGGGACAACTGCTTGATCGTTTATTAGCGTGGAAAAATGATCGCAAAACGCTAGAAGACATTGCTGCTGCAATTCAACCACGGATTCATTTACTTTCAGAGGCGGTAAATTGGGCTGGTTTTTATTTCAATCATATGCCAAATATTACGGCAGAGATGTTTGAGAGCAAAAAACTGACGCAAGAACAAGTCCGCCAAAGTCTTCAGTTTGCCATCTGGCGTCTAGAGAGCCAATTCGCGTGGAATAATGACACGGTTAGCCAGATTTTGATGGATTTGGCCAATCAAATGGACGTTAAATTACGTGACTTTATGCCCGCATTCTTTATTGCGATTGCAGGTTCAACCAGTTCAACTCCTGTCATGCAATCTATGGTTACGATTGGACCAGATTTAACCTTTGCTCGTTTACGTCGCGCTCTTGAAATTGTGGGGGCACCAAGTAAAAAAGAGCTCAAAGTTTGGGAAAAGCTCAATGAATCATTAAAATTGCCGAAAAATGATGCAGTTGATGAAGCATAATTAATTTTTTTATTGACGCATTCACACAATACCCCTAATATGGCGCTCACACAGACTGGGGTCATAGCTCAGTTGGTAGAGCGCTACAATGGCATTGTAGAGGTCAGCGGTTCGATCCCGCTTGGCTCCACCAGATCTCAGAGTGTGTTGCCTCATAAGTCCCTATCGTCTAGAGGCCTAGGACATCGCCCTTTCACGGCGGTAACCGGGGTTCGAATCCCCGTAGGGACGCCAAATTTCTAAAAAGCCGCTGCACAGACAGCGGCTTTTTTATTATTTTTATTTTAGCAACTCTTGGTTAAAATAGAGAAAAATAGGATTCTGGAGCATTTATGCAGTACCGTTGCCCAAAATGTCAAAGTGTTAAAATTATGCCTGTCGGGCAAGGTGGAACTTCGGCTCGTCCAGTGATTCCCAAAAGTTTAGTGATTTTACTGCCTGCTATTTTCATTTTATTATTTCTAGTGCTGATGAGTATCGGCATGTGGATTTTTGGTAGCGGTGCAGGCCCAAAACTACAGATTGCAACTGTGGTCGTTTTCGTGGTTGCGGCAGGTGCAGGCCTCATGTTCTGGCGTGATCTGCCTAACTTTAAACTCAGTATGCAGGCATTCATGCAATCGCAAAAAAACTGGAAATGCCGCGAATGCCATCACGAGTGGCAAATTTAATTCAATTTTGGCTAAGATAGCTTAAGAGCCATTTTAATGTGAATGGCTCTGGGTTTCATGTTTATGATGATGTCCCGTACTATCTTCATGCTCATGCACAATACACTCATCTTCTTCAATCTGTAAGGTAATTTCAGAAATTCCGTGTTGATGCGATAGCATTTCATAGGCATTACGATATAGTTGATTACGATCCGCTTGCGGTGCAAATAAGTGTACGGTGAGATGAACATTCTTTGAAGTAATCGCCCAAACCTTTAGTTGGTGAATACTTTCTACACCCTCCAGCGCTAATAAATCATTGCGTAATTGTTCAATATCAATTTCCTCTGGTACACCTTCCAGCAAAATATTGATACTTTGTTTCAATAATATCCATGTTCTTGGTAGTACCCAAAACCCAATCAAAACCGCAATAATCGTATCGACCCAATACCATTGGGTAAAGTAGATAATAATAGCCCCAATGATCACCCCTACCGAACCCAGAGCATCACTTAAAACTTCCAGATAAGCACCTTTAACATTTAGACTATCTTGCGCACTCGACACTAAAATCTTCATAGAAATCAAGTTAATGATTAGCCCAATGATTGCCACTATCATCATCCCCACACTCTGGATTTCGGGCGGATGAGTAAAACGCTGATAAGCTTCAAATAAAATATAAATTGCTACCATAAACAGCATAGAAGCATTAAATAATGCAGCTAAGATTTCAAAACGCTGATAGCCAAAGGTACGTTTATCGTCGGCAGGTCGTTTAGCCACTTTGATGGCAGCCAATGCAATAGCAAGTGCAGCAGCATCAGTAAACATATGCGCAGCATCAGACAATAACGCCAGACTTTGAGTGATAAACCCTGCTATTACTTCGACGATCAAAAATGTGATCGTCAGTGCCAGAGCAATGGTGAGTTTTTTTGCATTTTCTTCCGTCACGACGGCATGACTATGGTCATGCCCATGATGTTCACTCATGCGTCACTCCTTATTTTTCAAAATGCTCCACTCTGAGTGCAGCCTGTTATTTTTTGATGTGCTATCTTCAGGCATCACTTGTGCATGAAGATAGCACAATTTAGTTAAAACTTTTTTCAGTGTGGCAGATCAGGTTTTGGCTGCAAAGAGTTTGCAGATTCATTAATCCAGCGATAAACCACAGGCAATAAGATCAATGTCAATAAAGTTGAAGAAATAATGCCACCAATGACGACCGTTGCCAAAGGTCGTTGTACTTCAGCTCCTGTTCCTGTGGCTAAAGCCATTGGAATAAAACCTAATGAAGCCACACATGCAGTCATCAGTACAGGACGCAATCGCAATACTGCGCCCCGCCAAGTTGCTGTTGCAGCATCATATTGTTGACGCAATTCTTTGATAAAGGTCAACATGACTAGACCATTTAAAACCGCAACACCTGAGAGGGCAATGAAACCAACCCCAGCTGACATAGATAAGGGAATATCACGTAACCACAAGGCTATTAATCCACCTGACAAAGCAAAAGGTACTCCGCTAAAAACCAGTAAACTGTCTTTAAAATTATGGAACACCGCCATCAGCAACATAAAGATCATGATCAAGGCCAAAGGTATTACAATCTGCATTCGTGCCTTGGCAGATGCCAGATTTTCAAACTGTCCACCAAAACCTAACCAATAACCACTTGGTAGTTTTTGCTGTGCCAATTCTATTTGCATCTCTTTAACAAAAGAACCTAAATCACGATCACGCACATTAGCCGTGACCACCACGCGACGCTTACCATTTTCACGACTTACCTGAGCCAATCCCAGAATATTTTCAACTTTAGCAATATCCTGTAATTGAATTAACCCACCATTCGGAAGTTGAATAGCTAATTGTGCCAATTGCTGGGGGGTACGCATCTCATCGCTTAAACGAATCACAAAATCAAAACGGCGATCCCCTTGCAAAATCTGCCCAACAGACTGTCCACCCATACTTGCCGCCACTAGATCCTGAATGGATTTAACAGATAAGCCATACTGTGCCGCCAATGCGTGATCAATATTGATATTTAGCAAAGGCAAACCCTCGGTTTGTTCAACCTTCACTTCGCTGGCACCCTCAATCGTTCTCAGCTTTTGTGCAATTTTCTCAGCTTCCTGGCTCAAAACTTGTAAATCATCGCCAAAGACCTTCACACCAATGTCACTGCGTATGCCTGAAATCAGCTCATTAAAGCGCAGTTCAATCGGTTGTGAAAACTCACTATTATTACCAGGAATATGTTCAACATAAGCCACCATCCGGCTACGTAGTTCATCGATATTTTCTGTGGATTTTGGCCATTGTTCACGCGGTTTAAGCAAGATGATCGCATCAGAAATATTAGGTGGCATGACATCAGTTGCAACTTCAGCCGTTCCTGTTCTGGCAAATATTGCTTTTACCTCAGGAAAATTTTGAAGCAGTTGTTTCTCGACCTGTTCCTGTATTTTCAACGATTCTTCAATACCTGTACTAGGTGCGCGCATCAGTTGTAGCGCAAAATCTCCTTCGCTTAATTGGGGTGCAAACTCACTACCTACTCGTGTAAAAATAGCAGCGCTTATAACCAAAATGCCCATTGCTAAGGCAACAACCACATATTTGAACTGATAAGCCAGATTAAGCACATCGGCATATTTGTGCTTTAAAATCTCCATCCAACGACTTTCTTTTTCTTTAACTTCACCTGTTACCCATAGCGCCATTGCTGCCGGAACAAACGTTACGGATAAAATCATTGCACCGATCAATGCCAGAACCACTGCCATTGCCATAGGGTGGAACATTTTGGCTTCTACACCAGAAAGTGCAAAAATAGGCAGATATACCACCATAATAATTAATTGACCGAAAATCAGCGGTCGACGTGCTTGCTTAGCTGCCTTAAAAACTTCAATAAACCGTTCTTGACGTGTTAGTAGCCTGCCTTTGACATGTTGGGCTTCCGCCAAACGACGTATACAGTTTTCTACAATCACCACCGCGCCATCGACAATAATGCCGAAATCCAGTGCACCTAAACTCATCAAATTGGCACTGATATTCTGCTCCGCCATTCCTGTAATGGTGAACAACATCGATAATGGAATAATACAAGCGGTAATCAACGCTGCCCTAAAATTACCTAAAAAGACAAACAGGATCACAATGACCAGAATTGCGCCTTCGATCAGGTTCTTGGCCACCGTTTGAATGGCTTTATCGACCAGCGAACTACGGTTATACACTGTTTCAATGACGACTCCTGTGGGTAAGGAACGCTTTATTTCTTGCATCTTATCATCGAGGGCCTGAGCAACAGTCTTACTGTTTTCCCCCATCATCATCATGGCAATACCAAGTACCGTTTCTTCACCGTTATAGGTGGCTCCACCTGTTCTAAGATCATGCCCAATAGAGACGGTGGCTATATCTGCCACACGAATTGGTAGACCATTTTTTTGACTCAGCATGACATTTTCAATGTCCTGAATCGTATTTAAGGTTCCTGGCACACGAACGGTCAATTGCTGACCGTTTTGTTCTAGAAAGCCTGCACCACGATTTTCATTATTTTCAATTAAAGCCCTTTGTAAATCTGTGACAGGAATCTGTAATTGCTGCAAACGCTTTAAATCTGGAGAAACAATATAGGTTTTATTATAGCCACCAATACTATTTACCTCAGCTACTCCTGCCACCCGTTGTAATTGCGGACGTACAATCCAGTCCTGAATCTCACGTAAATCCATTGCCGTATAAGTATGACCATCGGCTTTTCTCGCATTTGGCTGGGCTTTAATCACCCATTGATAAATTTCCCCCAATCCTGTAGAAATCGGCGACATTTGCGGATCAATGTCATTCGGCAAGGCACGTTGTACTTCCTGCAAACGTTGATTAATCAGTTGTCTCGCCCAGTAAATATCTGTGCCATCTTTAAAAATAATAGTGACCTGAGATAAACCATAACGCGAAATAGAACGGGTTTGCTCCAGATTGGGGATTCCCCCCATCGCATTTTCAATCGGGTAAGTAATACGTTGCTCAACTTCTGCTGCAGTAAAACCGGTGGCCTGAGAGTTAATCTGTACTTGTACATTCGTAATATCTGGCACAGCATCAATGGATAATTTTTGATAGCTATAAAATCCCACCGCAATCCATGTCAAGGTAAATAACATGATCCAAATTGCATGACGAATAGAAAATTGAATGATGCGATCAAATAGACTTTGCGCAAGAGGAAAGTCTATTTTTGATTTAGTGTCCATGTTCAGCGTCCCCTTTTTCCATCTCTGATTTCAAAAGAAAACTGCCCTGACTGACATATTGCTGGTTAGTGGTTAAACCAGATTTAATCTCCACCCATTGACCATCACTAGAATAATTTCCCACCTCAACCACGATAGGTTCAAAATGAACCAGATTTTTTTCACTTTTGGCAACAAAAACCACCGATTTTCCATCAACTTGCTGAATCGCATTCTTACTGACCCGAAGTACAGGTTGGCCATCATGCGCCTGCAACATTACATTCACCATTAAATTTGGACGTAACTCCTGGGCGGGTGTTAGCACTTTAGCCCGCACCTGTAAGCGACCAGTTTGACTATCGGCTTCTGTAGTTAAAGTTTGAACCTGCGCTTTAAAGCTATTTTGAGTTTGTAATGACCGAAAATCAATTTGCTGATTTGGCTGTATCGTGACACTGCCTGCACTGGGCATAATAAATTCCAGCCAGAGTTGATCGAGCTGATCAATCACAAACAATTGCTTATCTGAAGTGATATATTCACCTACTACAATATCCTTTTGACTCACCACTCCGCTTAAAGGGGCTTTTAAAGTATAACGCCCCTGACTTCCTGCACTTGCCCCCAAAGCAGATAACCGAGTACGTGCTGCTTGCACCTGAATCTGAGCCTGACGATAGGCATTATAGGCCTTTTGATAATCTTGTCGTGCCGAAATACCCTGATCAAACAATTGCTTTTCACGCTGGTAGTCCTGCTGCGCCAATGTCAATACTTCTTGAGCAATGCTCAGAGTGGCCTGCTGATCAACCAGTTCTGGAATAAAAACAGTTGCTAAAACTTGGCCTTTCTTAACCTGTTGTCCAAGTAGGACATTGACACTTTCTACACGTCCCGTAAAAGTTGAAGCCACATGCGCCTGCTGATCAGTATTGGCAATCAATTTGGCAGGATACTCCAAAGATTGAGAAACTGCGCCGTACTGAACTTGTGCTAATTTTACGCCAAATTCCAACATTTGCTGTGGTGTTAAATTCAGCGCTTTGCTTTCTTCAGAATGTTTTGCTTCTTCTCTTTCATCATATGCGTGAGTCGATTCCGCTTCACTATGTCCATCTTCAGTTTGTTGATTTATTTTGGATGAATCCTTAAGCACCATCCACAGGCTGAACAATATGCATGTACTCATCACCAACCCAACCCAGAGCCATTGTTTTTGAATATTTTTAAGTGACATCATTCGGCTCCTGAAACGATATTAAAATTACGGGTGTTTTGCCATAATGTTCGATTCATTTGGTTAATTGCATCACTGGACATGACTTGTTCGGGCACAATGCCAAGTGCCAGACTTTCAGTTTCTATGGCTTTTTGCCATGCGCTTTTAAGAAGTTGTACTTTTTTTAAACGCTGTTTCTGCAATTGAGCTGTGGCTTGTTGTACATCGGTAATCGCATATTTCCCAACCTTAAAACCCACCAACATTTTCCTTTGCACTTCCTCAGACAAAGGAATTTGCTGATCATTCATTAGGTCATATTGTTGTTTTAATCCCGTAAGTTCGCTCTGTAATGTTTCAATGTGATTGAGATTTTGCTCACTGTAAAAACGTTGTTGCTGCAATAAAAAATCTTGCTGCGTCTGTGCGATCTGAAGTGAATACTGCTGACGATCAAAAATATTCAATGGAATTTCCAATCCCACTCGAAACTGTTGTTCACGGTTATTACTGTCTGCGCTTTTATTATTGACCATCCCCACATTTAGCGTTGGGTTAGGACGACGTTTTGCCTTCAAATAGTCCACATTGGAACGTTGTTGTTGCAGTTGGAGCTGAATCGTACGCTGGAATAAATTCTGCTTTAAATCATCTGCTACATCAGCCTTATTTTGTTTAGGCCATACATTTTGACTCTTCGCATCTAAACTAAATGTGTTCCCCGTTTCACCCCATAAATTAGCTAAACGTTTTCTGGCAATATTCAGGTTTAATTCGACCTCTTGGGCCGCACGCTGATTTTCAATATGCGTCATCAATGTACGATCCTGATCGACTTGCGCAATGCTACCTGCTTGATAACGCAATTGGGTCGCTTCTAAAATGTCCCGACTATTGGCCAATTGTCGTTGTGCAATTTGATTTTCCATTTCAAAGATCACAACTTGTGACCATAAATTTTTAACCACAAGTTCAAGTTGCGCTTCATAGAGGGTCTGATTTAAATCAACCTGCTGACGTTGAAGCTGCGCTAGTTTTGTTGCAGCTTTACGCTCACCAAACACATCCAGTTTTTGTGAAATGCCAAATTCCAGCTCACGATCCTGATCAGCGTTAAATCCCGTTTGCTGAACTGAGAATGTAGGATTTTCCCAGACGCGGCTTTGTTGAATATGCGCATCTGCCATGCTCTGTTGTACTTGCCAAGTGCCAAGCTTCGACTGATGTCGGCGCACTTTTTCCAATACCTGAATAAAACTCATAGCCGACGGTTCGGCAGAAGAACTCTGTTTTTGCTGTGAAAAATCAACCTCAGCCCATGTCAACGCTGAGGAAGATAACAATGCAAGAAGCAATGCCATCGGCATCGTTTTTTTCGGCGATACCGTAAGCTGTGCCTGTTGAAAGATATATGTGTACATAAAATAACCCTTTCGCTTTAAATATAGAAAGGTGGGTTATTTTTCGGCTACCCCACCTATAGCGGGGTTAAAACAGGAGGTGGGTTAAATCTAGAGAGATGTGGGGATTTATAAGTATTCGCCCAATCATAAATTGATCGGGTTAAGTAACCACTTCTTGAGGGTTCTGGTGCATTTTGTTTGATCTCAACCACCACGATATGCATGCAGGTTGGTAAATGATCATGATGATCCATCCAGACAGCAGGCACGTGTCCCGTGATATTTTTAACACCGTGACTCTTCGACTCAGAATGCTGATTGACAGAAAGACTCACATCTAAATGATGCCCAAAATGGTAAGGCTGGTTTGTATGATTTGAAACCGAAGCATTTTCGTGCGCGCAAAAAGCTGCTGCCACATTCCATAAACTCTGGAACATGAACAAACTTAGCAAAATTGCAATAAACACTGAACGCTTCATATATGCTTTCAACTCAAAATGCGCCTTACTATAGCAATTGCTCTCTGTGTAATAGAATTACATTTCATCAAAATACTGGATGTTTTATAACAAAACTACATCTCTTTGAAAGATTTTTATGTGAAGCATAACACTTTTTTAAAGTTGACCAACAAACTCACTGCTTGTTACAAGAAATGGATGCATTCTTTAAAAAACTAGCCTATATTGAAAGTGTTAGCTTAGTTTATGAGCAACAAGGAGCGTAATATGAAGTTTGATTATCTAAAAACAGTATGGACACTGTTGTTTCAAGCTCAAGACTCTAAAAATGATGTCTTTTTACTTTTAGATACTGATGCAGAGCATGAATATCAACAGGGTCTCTATTTTGAACAATTAGCACTCAATGACCAGTACCAACACTTTATGCGTCATCACATTTATCGCCATCTAAATGATGAAGTTCAACCTTATACAACCAGTTTTGCTTATCTCAATGAACGCAATGCCATCTGGTGTTTTTTACGATCCGCACTGCGTGGTCATCCAGAAGCTGAGTATAAAATGGGAATAGGTTATTTGAATGGTCAATTAGGTCTGGATCGAGACTATAGTAAAGCGGAAACTTGGCTTAAACGAGCTGCCAAAGATGGTCATCCTGATGCTAAACGCTGTTTATATGATGCTTATAGTCAACTCGCCTTCTCTTAATTCAATCAATAGGTTAAGAAATTAAGTGCATAAAAAAACCAGCTCGAAAGCTGGTTTTTTTATGCATAGAAAATTATCCTGTAATTTTTCTATATTTGCCGCGTTTTTGTACAGCATCTTCGCCTAAACGTGACTGACGATACGCTTCGTATTCTGCATAGTTCCCTGTATAGAATTCAGGTTGCTCATTCTCAAATGACAAAATATGCGTTGCGATACGATCCAGGAACCAGCGGTCATGCGATACCACCATTACAGTGCCAGGGAATACAAGAATTGCATCCTCAAGTGCACGTAAAGTTTCGATATCCAAATCGTTCGATGGTTCATCCAGCAAGATTACGTTCGCGCCCATCTGAAGGATCTTGGCGAGTTGTAAACGATTACGCTCACCCCCAGACAATTCCCCAACACGTTTTTGCTGATCCTGTCCTTTAAAGTTAAAGCGACCGATATAAGCTCGTGACGCGATTTCATAATCGCCGATTTTTAAGATATCCAAACCGCCAGAAACTTCTTCCCAAACTGTTTTATCATTATCTAGAGTATCGCGAATCTGACCGACATACGCGACTTTAACCGAATCACCTAAAGTCACAGTACCAGTATCAGGTTGCTGTTCACCTGTCATCATACGGAATAACGTGGTTTTTCCCGCACCGTTAGGACCAACAATTCCGACAATCGCTGTAGGTGGAACCGTAAACGTTAGATTTTCGTACAAAAGACGACCATCAAATGATTTACTGATACCTTCCACTTCCACAACTTTATTACCCAAGCGTGGGCCTGGTGGAATATAGATCTCAGATGTTTCATTACGCTGTTGGAATTCTTTCGAGTTCAGCTCTTCAAAACGCTCCATACGCGCCTTGTTTTTCTTTTGCTGACCCTTAGCATTTGAACGAACCCATTCAAGTTCTTTTTTCAATGCTTTAGCAAAAGATTCTTCCTGTTTTTGTTCCTGCTCTAAACGAGCATTCTTTTGTTCCAACCAAGAAGAATAGTTACCTTGATAAGGAATACCATGTCCACGGTCAAGCTCAAGGATCCACTCAGCTACATTGTCCAAGAAATAGCGGTCATGCGTAATCGCCACAATCGTACCCGGAAAATCTTTTAGGAAACGTTCTAACCAAGAAACTGATTCTGCATCCAAATGGTTCGTCGGTTCATCCAGCAACAACATATCTGGCTTGGAAAGCAATAAACGGCACAATGCAACACGACGACGTTCACCACCTGATAGCAAAGATACATCTGCATCCCATGCTGGAAGGTTCAAGGCATTCGCTGCAATTTCCAACTGATTATTTAAATTATGCGCATCCCATGTCTGGATAATTGCTTCTAATTTTTCTTGTTCTTTGGCAAGTTTATCAAAATCAGCATCAGGATCAGCATATTCAGCAAAAACCTGATCTAAACGCTCAAGAGCATCAAGTGCTTCGCGTACACCATCTTCTACGTTGCCACGCACATCCTTATTTGGATCAAGGGGTGGTTCTTGCTCAAGATAACCAATTTTAATACCCGGCTGTGCACGCGCTTCACCTGAGAAATCTTTGTCCACGCCCGCCATAATACGGAGCAAAGTCGATTTACCTGCACCGTTTAAGCCGAGCACACCAATTTTGGCACCCGGAAAAAATGATAAAGAGATATCCTTAAGGATTTCGCGCTTTGGCGGAACCATTTTGGAGACTCGGTTCATCGTATAAATATATTGGGCCACTTAGGACTCCTCAATAGAAAAACCAATACATCGCACTGAGCGAAAAAATAGCAGCTATTATATGCTGAATACTGCAAAAAAATAAGGCATGATTCAGTTTAATCAGAATTTATAACTGATAAATGTCAGCTAAATTGTTTCGTGATATAAAAAATGCAGGGAGCTATTCCATGCATTTTTTTAAATAAAATTCTGTTATACCGTTATTTTAGTCACGATTTATTTTACAAAGTTATTCAACAATAAATCCTTTACATCCTCAACACGACCTGATATTAGGGCTTTAATCGCATACAGTGAGGTTGAAGAAACTTGATTAAGATTCGGATCAGGTGGCATTACTAATTCCATCGGATTGGTATGCACATCCAGTAAAGCAGGCCCATCATGTTTTAAAAAGTTCTCCACTGCCTGCTCTAGTCCATCGCCATGCGTCACTGTTTTCCCATGCAAACCTATCACCGTTGCAAGCTGACCAAAATCAGGGTTCAGTAGATCAGTATAATGATCAAGCAGTCCCTCTACTTTTTGTTCGAGTTCAACAAAATTCAGCGAACTATTATTAAACACCACGATTTTAATCGGAAGTTTTTCCTGAATAGTCGTAAGCAGATCACCAAGTAACATGGCTAAACCACCATCGCCACATAAAGCAATGATCTGTCGCTCTGGAAAGGCTTTTTGTGCACCCAATGCCTGTGGCATAGCATTGGCCATCGTGCCATGCAATAAGCTGGTAAAGGTTCGACGTTGACCATTTACATCAATATGACGTAACACCCAAACCATTGGCGAACCGCCATCTCCAAAGAAAATTGCATCATCATTGGCATAACGGTTTAGCAACGATACCAAATATTGCGGATGGATCAAACCATCTTTACCTACCCGTTCCTCTTTATGTCTGACTTCATCACTGTGACGTTTCAGCTCTAGACAATGATCCAGAAAATCTCGATCTTGTCGAGTTTCTAGCAAGGGTAATAACGCATTTAAAGTAGATGAAATTTTGCCGACTGCACCTAATGTAATCGGGTGTCTGCGTCCTAAATGAGTTGGATCAATATCAATTTGCACAATTTTAGCGTGGTTTGGATAGTATTGTGCCCAAGCAAAATCCGCCCCCAGCAGAATTAACAAATCACAATCCATTAAGGTGTGATAACCTGCTTTATTGCCAAAAATTCCCGTCATCCCCATATTGTAAGGATTATCGTATTCCACAAAGTCTTTGGCTCGCGAGGTATGAGCGATTGGTGCTTTTAATTTTTCGGCAAAAGCAACCAACTGATCGTGTGCACCTTCGCAGCCGGCTCCCGCATAGATCCCAATTTTATGATGTTGACCAATCAGATCAACTATTTGCATGAGTTCTGACTTACTCGGCAAAATGTCAGGCTCAGTACGATGTGAAATAAAAGGCAAACCTGCCTCTGCCGAGGCTTCGCTAATATTGGCAGGCACAATCACCACAGCAACACCACGTTTGGTTAAAGCCGCTTGGCAGGCCATACTCATGATATGTCGTGCCTGAGAGGGTTGAGTGATTTCCTCGCAGAAAACAGATGTTTTGGCATAAACCGATTTAAAATCGACGTATTGTGGGAAATCAATAAAACCAGCCATTTCAGTCGAAATCTGGCTAGCGATTAAAATTACTGGCGCACGATTACGATGAGACTCATATAAACCATTAATAAAATGCAGACTACCTGGCCCACACGATCCTGCACATGCGGTTAAATGGCCACTCAATAATGCATCTGTACCAGCAGCAAAACCACCAACTTCCTCATGCCGGACATGAATCCATTCTATATTGCTTTTTGACATCGAGTCGGTGACGTGATTTAGAGTATCACCGACAATGCCATAACAACGCTGTACGCCTGCCTGCTCAAGCACTTCGATAATAATGTCAGATACTTTTTGAGTACTCATTATGTGACTTCTCCAGTTTTTTTATCATGTATTGAATCGCTTTTGTTTTTATGGTGGCCTTGCTGTGGAGTAATCGCCAGTAGGTTTTTGTGAGCTTATCTAAACATCATGTAAGCCGAATCTTAAAACTCTATTACGTTGTTTTAATGCCCTATAAAATGTCTCCTCACATGTAATAATTTAAGCGTTATTAATTCTTTAAATGGTTTATTTTATTGATTTAAAACAATCATATGTTTGCAACAAATTGATATTAAAAAAAATGCTGACTGTTCCACAAAAATATATAAATTAAATATATAGAATATGATAAAAAAGAAGCTTGCTTAAATTTCACGCTTCAATGGACATGATAATGACACAAACTTATAAAGATGAAACTCTTGCCATCCATGCAGGCTATTCACCAGAACCAACCACCAAAGCTGTTGCAGTTCCGATTTATCAAACCACTTCTTATGCTTTTGATAATACTCAACATGGGGCCGATTTATTTGATCTAAAAGTTCAGGGGAACATTTACACCCGTATTATGAATCCCACCACGGCAGTACTGGAACAACGAATTGCTGCACTTGAGGGCGGAATCGGGGCATTGGCATTAGCTTCTGGTATGGCAGCGATTACGTATGCCATCCAAACTATTACTGAAGCAGGCGACAATATTGCCTCAGTTTCAACGCTTTATGGTGGTACTTATAATTTATTTGCACATACTTTACCTAAACAAGGCATTGAGGTACGTTTTTTTGATTACCAACAACCAGAGAGTTTACGCACATTAATCGATGATAAAACTAAACTGGTTTTTGTCGAGTCAATTGGAAATCCATTAGGTAATATTATTGATCTGGAAGCTATTTCCAAAATCGCTCATGAATATGGCGTACCTGTCATTGTAGATAATACCGTGGCAACACCTGTATTACAGAAATCTTTTGATTTTGGCGCAGATATTATTGTGCATTCACTGACCAAATATATTGGGGGACATGGTAATAGCATTGGGGGTGTTATTGTAGATAGTGGCAAATTTGCATGGGGACAATATCCTGATCGTTTTAAAGTCCTAAATACACCTGACCCAAGCTATCATGGTGTAAATTACGTCGAAGCTTTAGGCCCTGCCGCTTATATTGGTCGTGCGCGAGTCGTCCCTTTACGCAATACTGGCGCAGCGATTAGTCCATTAAGTGTATTCCTTATTTTGCAAGGATTAGAAACCTTATCTTTACGCATGGAGCGCCATACTGAAAATGCGCTTAAAGTTGCCGAATATTTAAAACAACATCCTAAAGTTAAATGGGTCAATTATGCTGGCCTAAAAGATCATCCACAGTATGCACTGGCACAAAAATACGTGAAAGGGAAACCCTCTGCCATTCTTTCATTTGGCGTACAAGATAGCCGTGAAGGTGGAACGCGTTTTATTGATGCACTTCAACTATTTACACGTCTGGTCAATATTGGGGATGCAAAAAGTCTGGCTTGTCATCCTGCAACCACAACTCATCGCCAACTTAATGCAGAAGAACTAAAAGCTGCAGGTGTGAGCGAAGATATGGTGCGTTTATCTGTGGGTATTGAACATATTGATGATCTAATCGCCGATCTAGAACAAGCTCTAGCCACCGTTTAAATAAAATTTAACCCGTCATATTTAAGTCCGTCCAAGAACGGACTTTTTTTATTTTGCATCCCTACTTTTTTATGTTAAAAGTCTATTAATCATAGAATAAAATTAGAGCAATTACTCTAAAAACATTTGTAAATTCATACACTTAAATATAGACTTTTTAAAAATTAAATCCAATAATAATGAACTAGACTTTGGTTGAATAAAGTTCTTCACCAAAAATCCAGATGGTAAAAAAACAAGTAAAGCTTTCGGATCAACTTCCGAGCTCAGGGAAAAACGCGTGAATAAAAAACTTGAAACTCTTTTTCAAGAGAAAGTCAAAAATAAAGTCGTTCTGATTACTGGTGCATCCAGTGGCATCGGTTTAACGGTCGCAAAGAAAATGGCAGCGGCAGGTGCTCATGTGCTACTACTGGCACGTACTCAGGAAACATTGGAACAAGTACAAACCGAGATTATTGAAGCAGGTGGAAAAGCTTCAATCTTTCCATGCGATTTAAGCGATATGGATGGCATTGACAAGGTTGCCAAGCAAATTATGGAACAGGTCGAACACATTGATATTCTTATCAATAATGCAGGACGTTCTATCCGTCGTGCAGTTCATGAATCGATTGATCGTTTTCACGATTTTGAACGTACCATGCAACTCAATTACTTTGGTGCAGTGCGCTTGGTTTTAAATATTTTGCCTCATATGATTAACCGCAAAGGTGGTCAAATTATCAACATCAGCTCGATTGGTGTTCTGGCAAATGCGACTCGCTTTTCCGCTTATGTTGCCTCGAAAGCTGCATTGGATGCCTTTAGTCGTTGTCTATCTGCGGAAGTTCATTCACATAAGATTTCCATTACCTCTATCTACATGCCATTGGTACGCACTCCAATGATTGCGCCGACCAAAATTTATAATTATGTTCCAACGCTTTCACCTGAACAGGCCGCCGATCTAGTCGCTTATGCGGTGGTTAAACGTCCTAAACGTATTGCGACTAATTTAGGTCGTCTAGCTTCTATTACCTATTCTTTGGTGCCTGAAGTGAATAATTTATTTATGTCGATTGGCTTTAATTTGTTCCCAAGTTCAGATGCGGCAGTGGGCAAAAAGCAGGAAAAACTCAACTGGATGCAAAAGGCTTATGCTCGAATTTTTCCAGGAGAGCATTGGTAAATTTTTAATATATTGAGACAATAAAAAAACCGCCAGCTGGAATAAACTGGCGGCTTTTTATGATGAGCTAATTAAAAAATTACTTCGACCCTTTAATCCCAGCCTGTAACAATAATGCACCAAAACCACCGATTTTATTTTCCTGCGGTTTATCTTGCTTAGGACGTTGTGGTTTTTTTGACTGATCATTTTGACGAGCAGCCTGAGGACGTTTCCCCTGAGGTTTACGTTCTTCACGTGGCTCTTGTTGATCACGGCGCGGTGGACGCTGCGCTTTTGCAGGCGCCTGTGAACCTTCAGGGCGCATACTTAAATTCACACGATTACGCTCAGCGTCGACGGTGAGCACACGCACTTGGACAATCTGTCCCGGTTTCACTACTTTATGAGGATCCGAAACAAACTCATTCGCCAATTCAGAAATATGTACCAAACCATCCTGATGTACACCAACGTCTACAAATGCACCAAAGTTGGTCACATTCGTCACCACCCCTTCAAGCTGCATGCCTTCAGTTAATTGAGCTACTTCAGTAATGTCTTCGCGGAATTTAGCTGTGCGAAATTCTGGACGTGGATCACGGCCCGGTTTTTCAAGTTCAGTCAATACATCCTGAATGGTCGGTAAACCAAACGTTTCATCAACAAATTCATCAGCTTTAACCTGACGAATAATTTCAGTATTGCCAATAATGTCTTTCACTGTAGTTGCTTTGGCTTCTACAATTTTTTCCACCAAACCATAACTTTCTGGGTGTACCGCAGATGCATCCAACGGTTCTGAACCATTTTGAATACGCAAGAAACCTGCTGCCTGTTCAAAAGTACGCTCCCCCAAACGTGGCACTTTTTTCAAAGCTTGACGATTTTCAAAACGACCATTTTCTTTACGGTATTCTACAATCTGTTGAGCAATCGCTTTATTTAAACCTGCGATATACCCCAAAATAGCTGAAGATGCAGTGTTCACGTCCACACCTACCGCATTTACACAATCCTCAACAACGGCATCCAGAGTTTTAGCCAAACCAGTCTGGTTCACATCATGCTGGTATTGACCCACACCAATCGATTTTGGATCGATTTTAACTAGCTCAGCCAACGGATCCTGCAAACGACGCGCAATCGATACTGCACCACGAATTGAGACATCTAACTCAGGCAATTCGGATGCGGCCAATTCACTGGCTGAATATACAGATGCACCTGCTTCACTGACCGAAACTCGCGTCAATTTTAAGTCAGAGTTTGCTGCCATCATTTCTGCTACAACGGCTTCGGTCTCACGACTTGCTGTGCCATTGCCAATCGCAATCAGGTCAACATTATATTCACGACATAAACGGGCCAACTCAGTGATTGAACCTTCTTTATCTTCTTTTGGCGCAAATGGATAAATAGTGCTGTACGCCAAAACATCACCCGCATCGCTCACTACTGCAAGCTTCACACCCGTACGAATCCCAGGGTCTACACCTAATGTAGTACGCCCACCCGCTGGAGCAGATAACAATAAATGACGTAAGTTTTCAGCAAATACATCCATCGCTTCTGCTTCTGCTGCCAAACGTTTTTCAGTCAAAAGTGAATGTTCAATTTGAGGACGGATTTTACCAAGCCAGAATAATTTAGCAGTTTGCTTTAAAAGTTCCTGACGAGCTTGAGGCTGAATTTGGTCAAGATTATATTCGGTCTCAATACGTGCCAAAGGTGCTTCATCTTCACCATCAACTTTTAAACCCAATACATTTTCCTGACGACCACGTAGCATCGCTAATAGGCGATGAGATGGGACTTTATTCAGATTTTCTGAAAATTCAAAATAATCGCGAAATTTTTTGCCAACTTCTTTTTTCTCTTCTGACGCAACTGCGCTTTTTAACAGCGCACTTTTGGCAAACACTGCCTTCAGCTCTGTCGTTAGGGCAATATTTTGTGCCCATTCATCAATAATAATATGCTGTACGGCATCCAATTGGCTTTCAGCATCTGGATAATCCTCATGGCTAAAGCCTGCTAAAGCATCTACAGGTTCAACATTTTCATGCAGAATTTTTTCTGCGGCAGGCCCAAGACCAGCTTCTTTGGCTTTAAACGATTTACTGGTACGTTTTGGACGATAGGGCGCATAGATTTCTTCGAGCGCATTTTTAGTTTCAGCCGCATTGACCCGTGCTAATAAATCATCCGATAACTTGTTTTGTTCTTTTAATGACTCGATGACTTTCTCACGACGTTCATACAAATCACGTAAATAAGCCAAGCGGGTATCTAACTGGCGCAGTTGTGTATCATCCAAACCCTGCGTTACTTCTTTACGGTAACGTGCAATAAATGGAACGCTAGCACCTTCATCAATTAAACGAATGGCAGCTTCTACTTGGTTTGGACGTACGGCAAGTTCGCTTGCCAACTGCTGAACTAAGTCAGTCATCGTATTTGATTCCACAAGGCTAAAGTTTAAAAGCAATGATTATAAAGACCGAGTCTATAAAATCCACAATTGTTTTGCGTATTAAAAACGAAATTTTGAATTAAACCTGCATTTTTTTCAATTTTTAGGCATTTTTATTTATTCTAGCTCAACTTTTCATCACAAAAAAAGTCTCTTTTAGCCATTACTCCATTCATTACCTAAAAATCCAATGCTTTTGCCAATGCCTTTTAGATAGAAAAGAAAGCATCTTGTTTCTATAAATTTTCATATGAATATGAGCAAAATATGACAATCTATTCTTTTAACGATGAAGAATAATGCATATGTATTTAATTTTAATTAAAAAAACAAGGATTTAGTCAAAGAATATAAACATATGACATGATAAAATTGAGGGGCTACACAGCTACAACTAGCATCCTCACAAAAACGCTTTAACATGTTGTTTTTTGGTTTCAAATCACACGGAAAATTGTAATTTTGAGCAAATTGATACATAGTCTTAACAAGACTATCCGCATTATACTGCAATGATCCAATAAGCTATAAATATTGACTTAAATTAAGGGAGTACATCATGAGTTTAGTTGTACCTGCTGAAAATAATGAAGCTGTACAAAACGAAACCGATCGTGTCGAACGCATCTTGGTGGTCGATGATGATGTGCGTTTACGCACCCTTTTACAACGGTTCCTAGAAGATAAAGGTTTTGTAGTTAAAACTGCACACGATGCGACCCAGATGGATCGTTTGTTGCAGCGTGAATTATTTTCATTGATTGTTCTGGATTTTATGTTGCCTGTCGAAGATGGCTTAAGTATTTGTCGTCGACTACGTCAGTCTAACATTGACACTCCAATTATTATGCTAACCGCGCGTGGTAGCGACTCAGACCGTATCGCAGGTCTGGAAGCTGGCGCAGATGATTATTTACCAAAACCATTTAATCCAAACGAGTTACTCGCTCGTATTCGTGCAGTACTACGTCGTCAGGTACGTGAAGTTCCAGGTGCACCGAGTCAGCAAATGGAAGTGGTGAGTTTTGGTCCTTGGTCACTGGATCTATCTACTCGAACTCTGACTCGCGAAGGACAAGTGGTAACTTTAACCACTGGTGAATTTGCGGTTCTTAAAGCATTGGTGCAACATCCACGTGAACCCCTAACACGCGATAAGCTCATGAATCTAGCACGTGGTCGTGAATGGGGCGCAATGGAACGTTCAATTGACGTTCAAGTCTCCCGTTTACGCCGTCTGATTGAAGAAAATCCAGCACGCGCGCGTTATATTCAGACAGTTTGGGGTGTGGGCTATGTGTTTGTACCAGATGGCGCTGAATAAACCCTTGCTTTAGGATAATGCATTGAAGCTCGATCCAGTCACTCCACAGGACTACACTGATTTTGTTGCCTACTCAGAACGTAAACGTACGCCTTGGGAACGGTTTCTTGACAAAATAAAACCACGCTCTGCTGCCATGCGTACAGCAGTTTTGGTAGTTTTCGTCGTTTTGTTTAGTCTGGTAATGTCTCTGTGGTTTTTCTGGCGAACTCTGTATTTACCTGAAATACAGCAACATGCCCGTTATTTGGCAATTGAACTCGAACTCGTTAACAATCCTGATATTCGTATTTTTCATCGCGATAACGAAGTCGATATAGATACCTGGCTGAAAAACCGGATTGGGATCGAGTACATTACCAATCCAAAAGAATATCCGAATGTCCGCAACAAAGTCATTGCAGATTTTTTCACCAATAATGTCGAAGATAAGCTAGCTAAAGAGCTGAATGTTAAAGACGTAACCGTCTATTTTCAGTTCAAACCCAGTCCCCGCATTTGGATTCAAACGCCAGAAATGAATGGCAATTGGGTACGTGAGCCGCTTAAAACATATGCCAACTATAGTCCTGAGCTTATTTTTGGTTGGTTATTGGGCGTTCCCATTATTGCCAGTATTATTATTTTAACACTGGTACGTCAGCTAAATCGTCCCTTGCGACGCCTACAAAATGCGGCCAATGAATATAGTAAAACAGGCAAAGCACCTTATCTTGAAACCAATCATGGGCCACAGGAAATTCGCGAGGTCAATCAAGCGTTTAATCATATGATTTATACACTTGAACAAACGGAACGTGATCGCCGCATTATGTTGGCAGGCATTTCTCATGATCTAAGAACACCCTTGACCCGCATTCGTTTAACCGCCGAAATGCTGCCTGATGAATTTTTCCGTGAAGGCTTGATCTATGATGTCGATGATATGGATGCGATTTTAAATCAGTTCATTTCTTATATGCGTGATGGTTCAGATGAAGAACTGCGTGAAACCAATATTAATATCTTATTGCAAGAATTAGTCGTGCAATTCAAACCGTTGGATATTCGTTTTCAGGCGCAGGATGTGCCGATTATTCCTGCACGGAGTTTGTCTTTAAAGCGTCTGATTGCCAATCTCATTAATAATGCCAAACGCTATGGCGCAGAACCAATTGAATTAAGCGCCCATGTAGAAAGCGAACATATTTTAATTAGCGTTGCAGATCATGGTGAAGGCATTCCTGAAGATCAGATTGAAGAGTTGATGCAACCTTTTGTCCGTGGTAATGCCGCACGTACCGTACAAGGTAGTGGCTTAGGCCTGGCAATTGTCAAACGAATTGTAGACATTCATCAGGGTGAATTATTGATTCATAATCGTCCACAAGGTGGGCTTGAAGCGATTATCTCATTGCCTTTACCCAAGCATTTACAAGAGGAAAGCCATACCGTAAATCCGCTGAATAAAATCAAGCAAACATTATCAGATCGCTTCTAATACTTTTGTCTAAAAAAACAACAAACAACTTAGCAAGCTCATTAAATAATCATTTTTTATTTATTAATAATCAAATAGTTAAAATCATCAATAATATTTATACCCACATTTTTTATAAAAATTAGACCTTAGCCTAACATGCCTCCATATCTATTGCAGAGTAGGTACAATCCCCTCCTATGCAATAAACAAGATTGAGAGTAAGCCATGTCTTTAGATCGTATTCGATTAGCCTCCCTCCATGACAAAGTGATCAGTGCCGCTCAGGCAGCTGAATTTATCCAAGACGGCATGACAGTCGGTATGAGTGGTTTTACTCGTGCAGGTGAAGCTAAAGCTGTTCCACAAGCTCTAGTGGAACATGCAAAAGTTAATCCTTTAAAAATCACCCTCATCACTGGGGCAAGTTTAGGAAACGATCTAGACAAACAATTGACCGAAGCGGGTGTTTTAGCTCGTCGTTTGCCTTTCCAAGTCGATAATACTTTACGTCGCGCAATCAACAATGGCGAAGTCATGTTTATCGATCAGCATTTGTCTGAAACTGTTGAACAAATGCGTAACTTACAATTAAAACGTCCTGATGTAGCGGTGATCGAAGCGATTGCGATTACTGAAGATGGTGGCATTATTCCAACGACTTCTGTAGGTAACTCTGCGAGTTTTGCGATTTTTGCAGAAAAAGTAATTGTAGAAATCAATACCTCTTTAAGCGAAGCTTTTGAAGGTTTGCACGATATTTATATTCCAACCTATCGTCCTACCCGTCAGCCTATTCCATTAACCAAGGTTGATGAACGCATTGGTACAACTGCCATTCAAATTGATCCAGCGAAAATCGTAGGTATCGTATTCAATGATACCTCCGATTCACCATCAACTGTGACCTTACCAGATGATGAAACTCAAGGCATTGCTAACCATCTAATTGCTTTCTTTGAAAAAGAAGTCGCGGAAGGTCGTTTACCGAAAAATCTTGGCCCATTACAAGCAGGTATTGGTTCGATTGCCAATGCCGTACTTACGGGTCTAAAAGATTCTAATTTCGAAGATTTGGTCATGTATTCAGAAGTATTACAAGACTGTACCTTTGAACTCATTGATGCTGGCAAAATGAAATTTGCATCTGGTAGCTCGATTACTCTTTCAGCTAAATGTGGTGAAAAAGTCTTTGGCAATATCGAAGCTTATAAAGATAAATTGGTGTTACGTCCTCAGGAGATTTCAAATCATCCAGAATTAGTACGCCGTTTAGGTATTATTGGAATTAACACTGCGCTTGAGTTTGACATCTACGGCAACGTGAACTCAACACACGTTTGTGGTACAAAAATGATGAATGGTATTGGGGGTTCAGGCGACTTTGCCCGTAATGCTCATCTTGCAATTTTTGTAACCAAATCCATTGCTAAAGGTGGGGATATTTCTTCAATCGTACCAATGGTTTCTCACGTTGATCATAGCGAACACGATGTTGACATTCTAGTGACTGAACAAGGTCTTGCTGATTTACGTGGATTAGCACCGCGTGAACGCGCTCGTGCCATCATTGATAATTGTGTACATCCACTTTACCAAGGGGCTTTAAACGATTACTTCGATCGCTCATGCGCCAAAGGTGGTCATACTCCGCATATTCTACGTGAAGCGTTGTCATGGCATAGTAACTTTGAAGAAACTGGTCATATGCTAGTTGCAGAAGCTCAGGCAAAGTCTGCTTAATCTTCAGTTTTAGTCAGTTTAAAAAGCACCCTACTGCCCTTGGGTGCTTTTTTTTGTAGATATTCTTTAGCGACTTATCAAATGGATTGTTTTCGATTATCTTAAAGCAACACAATAACAAGTAGAAAATTCCATGTTTATGATTCGCCAATTTATCCAGTCCGATCTTGATGACGTCATTAATCTTTGGGAAATGTGTGGGCTAACTCGCCCATGGAACAATCCAGAAATCGATATTTTCCGTAAACTTGTTCAACAAGATGATCTGTTTCTAGTAGCCATTAAGGATGAACAATTAATTGCCGTATTAATGGGCGGTTATGATGGACATCGTGGCTGGATGAACTATCTTGCCGTGCATCCCCAACATCAACGTTTAGGTATTGCTACAGCCTTGGTTCAACAGCTTGAAAAACGCTTGATTGCGCGAGGCTGTCCTAAATTACAACTTTTGGTACGACAGGATAATCTTGATATTCAAAGCTTCTATGCAGAGCTGGATTATGAAGAAGAAGATGTCATTTGTTTGGGGAAACGCTTAATTCAGGATTGAGTTTTAAATGCCAATTAAATACAGATAAGATGACAATTATTAAAACAATTATCTGATTAAAATTAAACCTGAACTATTTATTATCAGGGGATAATTGGATATGAAAATTAAACTTTTATGCTGCGCAATGTTATCTCTAGCTGCATCAAATATTGTGCAAGCCGAAGTAAATACTAAAACATTTACAACTTCAGAACTCAAAGCTCTAAGCTGTACCGATTTGAGTGTCGAAAAAACCAACGCAAAACGTGAACTTATAAACGCTGAAAAGAATCTAACCAACATCCAAACTGAGACCCCCAATAAAACCATCAGTAAATGGGCAGGTGTAGCAAGTGGTGCCTTAAGTGCATTTGGTGGAAAATCTGAAAATGCAGCCAAAGCTAAAGAGATGGCCAATAATCTGGTAGGTTCAGAAGACACTTCAGATGAAAATAACCTGAAACTTCAGCAAGCTCTTAAAAATAAAGCTCAAACAAATATTGAAAATATTGAGACTTACCAAAAAAGTAAAAAGTGCAAACTATAATGACATTTCACTCTGTGTCTCATCATTAATTTGAATAATTATAATCGTTTGACTCTGGCCAAGTTCCTCTATTTTTCGGTTCTTGGCTTTTTTTAACTTAAATCTAAAATTTTATTAATTTTAATAGTCAAATCTTATAAAAAACATACCCAATTCACGAGTTTAAAACTATAAATATCAGATTTAAACAACATTTTTTAAATCTAAAACTAAAATATTTTCTTGAATTATAGCCTCCCTACCCGTAAAAGAATAGGAAAACTGACATTAATTTGTGGCTCAAGCTGTTTTGATTCCAAAATTAGCTGCAATGGGTTTTGCTGGTTTTTATTTAGATAGTGTTTCACCGCAGACCATGTATTTAAATAATCTATTAACTGCTGAAACGTCCATTTCAATTCAATTTTAAAATCAGGCATAGCTATTTCTTTAAATGGAAAAGGAATAGTTTGATAACGTTCATCAATATAATGACGTTCCACATCCCAATAATCCTTGAGGATTACCCGATATAAATACTGAATAGCTTCATTTAATTCTGCATGATCGACTTGAATCAAACCATACCCTAATACAGCAAATAAACCATCAGGTTTTAAAGTTCGTTTGACTTGTGTATAAAAGGCATCGAACTCAAACCAGTGAATAGCCTGTGCGACTGCTATCAAATCAAAGCACTGTGCTGGAAAATCACTTTTTTCGGCAGCCTGCACCTGATAACTCACATTCTCAAAATACGGCGCATGCTGTAATTGATTAGCACTCAGATCAGTTGCCACAATCTGGTCAAAATACGGCGCTAAAAGCTGGGTTAACTGACCAGATCCTGCGCCGCAATCCCAAGCAAATTCTTGCGAAGGCACATGCTTAAGTAATTCCTGAATCACCGCCTGTGGATAAGATGGTCTAGCTTGTTGATAAAGCTGGCTTTGTGCTGAGAATAAATCCTTCATTACTCAGTTCCTTAATGTAACGTCCTTGTCTTTGACTATATGATAAAAACTTAACAACAGGGTTTAAATTGTTGGACAATAAAAAAAGCCCTAAACTTTGTTTAGGGCTTTTTGAATATGGTGGCGTGAGGCAGGATCGAACTGCCGACACACGGATTTTCAATCCGTTGCTCTACCGACTGAGCTATCGCGCCGATGGCGTGTATTAAGCCGTATCTACGTCAATTAGTCAATCAAAATCAGCATCTTTTTCATCGAATGTCTTTTTTTTGCTCAAAAAAAATCCCTGATGGGATCAGGGATTGAAAACACAAATACGGTTTTTGAATATGGTGGCGTGAGGCAGGATCGAACTGCCGACACACGGATTTTCAATCCGTTGCTCTACCGACTGAGCTATCGCGCCGATGTGGGCGTATTAAACAATGTTCAAAGGTCTCAGTCAAGCGACACTGAGACCTTTTTTAGCTGAACGTCTAAATTTACAGCGGCATTTAAAGGAAAATTTATCCTTGAACGGATAATTTACCAATATGTGCCAGACAACGATGAATCGCACCACACCCTGGTTCAAAGTATTTAACACCTTTTTCCTCTTCCAGACGGCAAGCTTCACTGACCAGACGTTCAGCTACTCCTCGCCCCCGATTGGCAGGATGTACAACAATATACTCGAGAATCTTGCTTTCACCTTGTCCTGTACACCAGATTGCACCTATAATCTTGGTGTTAAATTCAGCTGTATAGACCGTGGTATACTGCGCCAGATTTTGTTCTAGCTGCTCAACCGCATCTTGCCCATCGCCAAATTCAGGACTTGTGTCATACAGTCGCTCAAGCTGGCTGCGCATTTCTTCGTTTTCGAGTGAAGTATAAGCATGTACGGTTATAGGCATGGGTTAACCCTCCTGAGCAAGCGATAAGGCTGTCACTTTTTTGTCACAGCAAATTGACCTTTATATTCATCATTTTTAACGTTTTTTGAGGAACGTGTCCATGACAGAGCGTATCAGTGAAGTGGTAAGAAATACCAATGAGACCAAAATTCGAGTTCGTTTGAATCTCGATGGTTCTGGTCAAGGTACACTGAACACTGGAGTTCCATTTTTAGACCATATGATTGATCAAATCAAGCGCCATGGTTTATTTGATATTGATATTCACTGTGATGGTGATTTGGAAATCGATGATCACCATACTGTAGAAGATTGTGGTATTACGCTGGGACAAGCTTTTGCACAGGCTTTGGGCGATAAAAAGGGTCTACGTCGTTATGGACATTTTTATGCTCCTTTAGATGAAGCGCTCTCTCGTGTAGTGGTAGATTTATCAGGTCGTCCAGGATTGTTTATGGATATTCCATTCACTCGCGCACGTATTGGGACTTTTGACGTCGATTTATTTTCAGAGTTTTTTCAAGGCTTCGTCAATCATGCCCTCATGACCTTACATATTGAGAATCTCAAAGGTAAAAACAGTCACCATCAGATTGAAAGTGTGTTTAAAGCTTTTGCCCGCGCATTACGCATGGCTTGCGAAGTTGATCCTCGGGCCGCAGGAACCATTGCTTCAACCAAAGGTAGTTTGTAATGACTCGCGTTGCTTTACTTGATTATGGCATGGGAAATCTACACTCAGCAGCCAAAGCATTGGAGCATGTCGGTGCGACTGTAGATGTCACCAATGATCCAAAACTGATTGCCAAAGCAGATAAAATCGTTTTTCCAGGTGTGGGTGCCATGCGCGATTGTATGCACGGCATGCATGAAGCAGGAATAGATGAGGTCGTGAAGCAGGCAGTATTTAACAAACCTGTATTGGCTATTTGTGTGGGTATGCAAGCATTAATGCAGCATTCTGAAGAAAATGATGGTACAGATGCGCTCGGTATTTTTGCGGGTCAGGTTAAGCATTTTCCTGACATCGAAGGTTTGAAAGTACCACATATGGGCTGGAATCAGGTGCATCAGGCCGATCCATCCCATCCAATGTGGAATAATATTGAACAGGATGCACGTTTTTATTTTGTTCATAGTTATTATGTTGAACCGCAGCAAGCTAGCCTGATTGCAGCAACTTGTGATTATGGACTGCCTTTTTGTACCGCAATTCATCAGGACAATCTGTTTGCCACGCAATTTCACCCTGAAAAGAGTCATACAGCAGGTTTACAACTGCTGAAGAATTTTGTGGAATGGGATATTTAATTTGAATATGGATCAAGTCAACAGATTGGCTTGATCTTCCAAATTGATCACAAAAAATGTGAATACTATTATTTACTTTATATTTCTCTTTTATACTTTATACTTAGTCTCAATATTTGTTTGATTAAAATAAAAGATTATTTTAGGGAAATCACAATGCGTTCTTCGGTTCAGGGGACTCAGCTTGCCAATGATTCTCCACTTAGTGCTCAGGGCCGTTTTGGCCGATTGTCTTATGCTGCATGGACTTTGATTAGCAGTATATTTTTTATAGTGGCTTGCATCGCGATTGGCTTTGGCATTCATCAAATGAGTCAGCGCGAAATCGCGCTTTCTCTCCAGTTTTCACTTTTCATCTTTTTTGTTATTGGCAGCCTTTATGCTGGCTTTCTTTACTTTAATTTTATTTTTATGATTCGGCGTTTACATGATCGTAATCAAAGTGGCTGGCTTTCTCTGTTCTATATCGTGCCACCACTGAACTTATTTTTTATTGTCTATTTACTCAGTGCCAAAGGAAATGAACGACTAAATGACTTCGGTCCCGCACGCTATACCTGCACTTGGGAACGTGTTTTTGGATGGATTTATATTGCACTAATCCCTGTGAGCATCATCATTGGGATTCTGATTGCCGTCATGATTCCTACCTATCAGGATTATTTACAGTAATTACGGGATTTTAAACGCCACAAAATCAGCTGGAATTAAACGAAATCTTCACACTGCTGACTTAGCAATTGAGATAGAGTTTGCTAAGATGAGGCAATTTTTTAATTCCCAGATGAAGCAAGGAGCGAAAGCATGCTGATCATCCCTGCAATTGACCTGAAAGATGGTAAGTGTGTCCGTTTAAAACAAGGCCGTATGGAAGATGATACGGTTTTTTCAGATGATCCTGTAGCAACTGCACAACATTGGGTAAATGAAGGCGCGCGCCGTTTACATTTGGTTGATCTAAATGGTGCTTTCGCGGGTACTCCGATTCATAAACCGGTGGTCGAGGCAATTGCCAAGGCACAACCTGAACTCCCAATTCAGATTGGCGGTGGAATCCGTTCTCTTGAAACCATTGAACATTATCTGAATGCAGGCGTGTCTTTTGTCATTATTGGCACCAAAGCAGTAAAAGAACCTGAGTTTGTAGAACAAGCGTGTAAACAATTTGCTGGCCACATCATCGTGGGTATCGATGCCAAAGATGGTATGGTCGCTACAGATGGCTGGGCAAACATAACAGATGTGAAGGCAACCGATTTAGCGAAACGTTTTGCGGATGCTGGCGTCTCCAGTATTATTTATACCGATATTGCGCGGGATGGGATGATGCAAGGGGTGAATGTTGAGCAAACTGTGAATTTAGCTCAATATTCAGGTGTGCCTGTCATCGCTTCTGGTGGTGTAACTAATCTTGAAGATGTACGTTTACTCAAAGGCCAACCTGGTATTTTGGGGGCTATCACAGGTCGTGCTATTTATGAAGGTAGTTTAAGTTTGCGAGAAGCACAGCTTTTACTGGATGAACAATCCCTATAAAAAAACTATATACAAAAATGGGCGATAAATTCGCCCATTTTTTATGGTCTTCAGCTCAGATTTAACTGCTCAGCCACGGTTGTGCTGGTGAACCAATCCACGCAGATTTTGATGGAATTTTTTCACCTTTCATGACTAATGTTAAGGGACCAAGCAAAGTTTGATCGGCCACTTCAGCATTATAAAGCACGATACTACGACAATGTATCGTGACATGACTGCCAATTTTAACTTCACCAATTTTCATGATACGGTCTTCAAATAAATGCGTTTGTGGACCACTAAAACTATTCAGCTCGCTATAGTCTCCTATTGTCACACAATCAAACTCGGTAATATCTGCCGTATCTAAATAAACGTTCTTACCTACTTTGACACCCAGTAAGCGTAATAGCAGTGGTAAAAATGGTGTCCCCCGCACATAGTTAAGACAGTTTTGAATGGCAATTGATTCATATAAGCTGGTAATACCTTCACTTAGCCAGACAAACATCGTCCACATAGGTGCTGAGCGGGTTTTATAACGGCCAATAAACATCCATTTCAATATGACGATTAATAAAAAACTGGCAATACCGTAGAGAATACCTGATAAAGTCAATGTTAATAAACCATAGAACCAGCCTTTAGCGACTACGATATCAATCACTGATAAAACAATCATATACCCGACCCCTATCGCAAAAGCAGAAGGGAGCACGATGCGTAAACCTTCAATTAATCCGCGCATCATACGTCGTGCAATACTCGGTCTAAAAGTCAAATGTTCTGGAAAATCTGTTACCGTTTCACGTGCTGGTAAGCGTAATGCAGGAGAACCAAACCATGTTTCACCGCTATGTAGTTGATCATTCTCAGGGATTTTAGACTGAACCCCAATTAATACGCCATCTGGCAAATCAGTTCCATCTGCAATGTAAGCACTGTTCCCGACAAAACTACGACGACCGACTGTTGTAGGCTGTAAAATCATCCAGCCACGAGTAATTTCCTCATCACCCAGCATCACCGCATCAGCGATAAAGCTTTCATCGCCTAGAGTTAATAACTCAGGCACTACACCTGTTGCAGTGGAAATTTCGCTGTCTTTGCCGACTTTGGCTCCCAATAATCGAAACCAAGCAGGTGCATATACAGTTGCAAAAAGACCGTGTAGCGTTTGCAGACTGGTTTCCAAAATTTGCGTGGCAAACCATTTACGATAATAAGTCATGCTATGCAGTGAATAGGTTCCTGCTTTTAAACTAGGCAGTAGCATTTTACGAACAAGTGCTGCAAACAAGGCAGTGGCAATAATCATTAAGGCACTAGCTGGAATTGCCAGTAAAAAATAATGCATCGCTGTGGTCGCAATATTAAGGCTTTCCCATTGACTGAAGTATTTAACATCAAACCAATCCACTAAAATAAAGCTTGGAAAAATAGGAATAAAAAACAAGCAGGCAATAATCAGCCCACTAAAGCCATAATAAAATGGTTCCAGAATTCGACGGACACGACTCACATTTTCACGTGGCAGTAATTGTTCAATATCCACATGACTATGATATTTCGCAGGTGCACCATCCCAAATTTCCCGGGCAGGAATCGTCTGCCCATTTGCCAATGCAGAAAGTGCTTTTAAATGGGCATATTCTTCCAGACAGGTATTTTCTTCTAACACACTGTATGAGCCCACATAGCTTTCCTGTTTTAAATGAATGCGACCTAAAACAAGATGCCCTCGCTCTACTTTGGCATTTTCTAGATTGACATGCGAACCAACACTAACGCCATCATCGATATACAATAAAGCAGGCATGCGTACAAAGACCGAACCCACATGGACCTCTTTACCAATTTTTGCTCCGAGTGCGCGTAGATATAGTCGATTCAGACTTGAGCCAGCCAGTAAGTAAACGGGTGCGATACTGGTCAAACGATCTGCCAGCCACCAGCGAAAATAAGTTCTGCTCCAGAGCGGATATTGGCCTGCTTGAATGCCGCTCAATAATAAACGATTCCCTAGAATTGAAATCGCAAAACTCGCAAAAATGCTCACCACATATACACCCAATGAAATCACAATAGCATTTGCGATATTGTCACTTGGGCTACCTGTAAAATAATGATAGCTAAAAAATGGTGCAAGCCATTGCAGCATGGTCAACGCAATCAACACAGGAATCACAACTAATTGTGCCAAACCACATAAAATACGATTGAGCGTATTCACTTCATAATGGCTTACTTCACGCATTTTCTGCTGCTTAGTCTGTGCCAGCATAAATTGGCTAATTGCACCAACTTTACGATTTTGGTAGATGTTCTGAATAGTAATTTGTGCATATTCAGGATATTCACGTAGCTCGGATGTCAATACTGCCGCTAAAAGTGAATGTCCTCCCAGATCATCAAAGAAATCTGCACTCAGACGAATCGCCTGATTGGGAAATAATTTTTGTAAAACACCAAATAAGATTCGCTCTGCATCATTTTGAGGTTCGTCTGAAACCTCCTTTTCAATTGAAGTGGTTAGTTCAATCTTACGCAATGCATTTCGGTCAATCTTTCCAGACAACAAACGTGGAACTTGCTCTACAATTTCAAAGCGATTTGGAACCATGTAAGCAGGTAATCTTGATTTTAGATAGGCACGAATATCCTTGACCTGAATCTGGTCTTTGGCATCTTGATCCAACACAATAAAAGCTACCAACTGATCCATTTCATCATCACGACGCAAGACTACAGCGGCTGTCCCAATGCCATTTAGATCACACAGTGCGGCTTCAATCTCACCTAGTTCAACACGAAAACCTCGAATTTTAATTTGATCATCTGCCCGTCCCAGACACTGAATTTGACCATTTTCATCCAAACGTGCCAAATCTCCTGTCCGATATAATTTTAATTCATGGTCATTATTGGCCCACTTGTTATCAATAAATTTTTCAGCAGTTAACTCTGGACGTCCCAAATATTCACGTCCCACACTGGGACCAAAAACGCAAAGCTCCCCTACCTCACCCTGAGGTAAGAGTTCAAACTGATCATTTAGTACCAACATGCCGTAGTTTGGTAAAGGAACTCCTATAGTCACAGGCTCATCGGCGTAAACACGTGCCAAACTCGAAGTAACTGTGGTTTCAGTGGGGCCATAGGTATTAAAAATCTGATGATGAGGCAAATCCCAACGCGCTACCAATGCTTCTGGACACATTTCACCGCCCAGATTAATAATTCTTAAATTAGGAACATCTTCTGGAAACAAAGCCAATAATGTGGGAACCGCATGTAGAATGCTAATATTTTCCTGTTGTAAGGTTTTACATAGACGTTCTGGGTCAGTCACTAAATCTTTGGGTGCAATCCAGATAGTGGCTCCGACTAAGTAAGAAATCCAGATTTCTTCAAAGGACATATCAAACGCTACAGAAAAGCCCTGATAGACTTTATCTTCGTGACACACTCCGAGTACTGAATTTTCTGAACGCAGAAAATGACAGATATTGCGCTGTTCAATGACAATCCCTTTAGGTTTTCCTGTTGAACCCGATGTATAGATAATATAGGCCGCGTCATTTTGTGCAGCGCGTTGTTGGATAAATGGTTGATGGGTCGGCTGATTAAGTTCTACATCAGTCCAGATGGCTTGAGCCAAGTGCTGAAGAGAAGTTGCCCAATCATGACTTGTAACAATCCCTACTGCTTGAGCATCATCCAGACAGACTTGAATACGATCAACAGGAACATCCATATCAAAGGGCAACCAAGCTGCTCCTGCTTTACAGATACCCGCCTGTGCAATCAATAGATCTGCACCACGTGGCAACCACAAACCCACACGATCCCCAGCTTTAACACCACGCTGAATAAGTTGTTGGGCCATTTGATCGACTTGTTGCTGTAATTCGGCATAAGTAATCTGTCGACCCTGATCAATCAAAGCAATATGTGTGGGATATTGCTGAGCTGTATGGTCTAAAATATCTGAAAGAACTTCAGTTCGGATAAACTCTGGTCGTTGATCACCACGTATCACAGAGGGAGCATGAATAATTGCATTCATAGGATGTCCAGATGTTCGCCATCGCATTATTTATCTTGATTTTTTGCTAAGCAAAAATTTAGGATAAAGCTCTTGTTTTATATGTATAAAAAATAAAACACATAAAATTCAAACAACTACCTAAAATCATATTTTTTATTCAGGCTTATCGTTTAGAAATAATGCTATGGAGATTGGCTTAATAAATAATTAAAAAAATCAGTTAATACATCTTATTTTTCGAAATGCAAAAATATATAAAAATTCATAAGTGATTGTTATTTATAATTTTAGTAAAAACATAGGAGAGATTATGGAATGCACATTACAAAATAATGTTAAAAATTTACCTTTTATTTATATTTTTGAGAACTAAACCACTTTTTCAAAGACAACGATTTATCATGAATCCTGACACCGGCAAGCATTTAGCTTTTCGATGTCAGGCCAAAGAATACTGTAGTTTTATAAACCACAACATTTTTGAATTAATTATTGATACATGGCTTTATTGTCGTTTAAAGCAATTAAACCACGAATGGCGCGATAAACGATCCAAATCCATGCTAAGCCAATAACGACCACACAAAAAGTACTGGCCGACAATGCTACACCCGCAAATAAATTGTCATTGTCACCTGTGAAAAATAAAAATAAGAATGGCACAAAAGCAATGATATTCCAGAATAAATACCACCAGAATGTACGAATCTGCCAAGTAAAGTGGCTAGCAAGCCATGTGCCTTCAACATCGCTGCGTTTTACATAATTAATAATAAGCGCCACGATCGCCAAAAGACCCGCACTAAAAATGGCGGCAATATATAAAATATAAAGAACCAGTGTTAAGGTTTTACTGGACTGAAGTTGTTCTGAAGGATAATTCATTAATGCACCTTTTAATTTATTCTTTTATCCCCTAATGAAATACTACATTCAAAGGAGAAATGAGCCATAGTAATAAAAGTATATTGAAGACTATGGTACAAAAATAAATTTTTCTAAATGGTTGTTTTTGTGTTTTATGTCGCAATTTTTGTTGCGCTAACCAGGCTGCGGGCCAACCGCCTAAAAAAGAAATCACATGCAAAGTTTGTTCAGGCACCCGTCGATTTCCCAGTTGGGCAGCCTCTTTATCCTGTGCATATAGCCAATAACTCAGAATATTCATCAGCGCAATAAAAATAAAACTATAGGCAGGTAACACATGCATCACGCTCAAAATAGCCACAACTACAATATAAATCACCGCCGCGATTTGCATGGGTTTAAGCGAAGCTGCATGAGTAGCGGGTGTCGGGCGTTTTTTATTTGATGCTAAATTACGAGTTTGCGCGGCTTTTAAATACGTGACTTGTTGGGCACGATAACGCCCTCGTTCATCCAGAATGATCAAATATTCGAGTGCGCACCCTACTATTGGACGTGGTCCGGGCCGAGCAAAATCCTTGATATGTAAAAAGACCCGATCTTTATCAGCATCATCAGGTTGGATAAAGCCGTAGCCTTTTTCATCAAACCATTCCACCAGCCGTCCCTGATCCCGCATGATACTATCCTTCAACCTGTTAAATGGGCTAACCGACTTTCTAATAATCGTCGCATTTCTATAGGATTTTTTTGCAAAATATCGTCACCTTGACGGACTTCTTGCGCATTACGCTCTGCGACCTGCAATCGCAATAACCAGAATCGACAGGCTGCCATGGCTAAATAAACTGCTAAACACGACTGTTCATCTGACGTGAACTGACGCACAGTTTGATAACCTTCAACAAATGCATTTAATTTGTCTGAATTAAGTTGCGCACTAGGATGTTCGGTACAAAAATCATTTATTGCAATCGCCACGTCAAATAATAAATCATCCTGATTCATTTCAGAAAAATCTAAAATACCTTCTAAAACATCTTCTTCAAATAGGGTGTTGTCACGGAATAAATCAGAATGAATCCAACCCTGTGGCAAATCAGGATGTTTTTCACGCTGTTGATTAAATAATTGATATACACGATCTAATAGTTCCAGATCATCTTGATTCATATGGGATCTGAGTTGATCGGCAACATTTGTCCAATAAGTGTGATTTCTATAGCTTTGTCTTTTAAATTGGAAGTTCTGTAAGGCCAAGTGTAGTTGTGCCTGAGCCTTACCAATTCCGATAATTTGCTTAAGCGTCGGTGGAATCGGATGCCTTCCTGCAATTTTTGGTGCAATTTGAGCAGGTTTATCCGCAATGACGTGAATAAATTGACCCGCATAGCTTAAAGGCACAGCCACAGGAACGCCTTGTTGACCCAGATATTGTAATACAGGTGGCAATTCATTTGCCCCTTGTTGATCCAGTTCTTCAAACACCGTCAAAACGTATTGTTGATGATCCTGCGTCACTAAAAAATAATTGGTGTTTTCAATTCCTCCCTGAATTGGAATCAAGTTCACCACCTCTAATCCATAAGGCAAAGCGAATGCTTGAACTTGCTCTAAACTCAACGGCGTATAAACCGACATAGAAAACCTGCGTGCAACAATTATAAGTTTGATAGAATAGCGCTACAGTTTACCAAGATTCTGCTATGTCTCGTGAACTTTATTGATTTTGACCAATATCGCTGGATGTCACCATGCTTGCAAAACGTATTATTCCCTGCCTCGATGTCGATAATGGCCGTGTCGTCAAAGGTGTTCAATTTTTAGATATTCGTGATGCAGGCGATCCTGTCGAAGTAGCGCGTCGCTATAATGAACAGGGTGCCGATGAAATCACGTTTCTGGATATCACGGCGACGCATCATGGACGCGACACGACTTATCGTACAGTGGAACGAATGGCAGAAAGCGTCTTTGTGCCATTAACAGTGGGGGGGGGTGTCCGTAAAGTTGAAGATATTCGCTCATTGCTAAATGCGGGAGCAGATAAAGTCAGTATCAACTCCGCGGCTGTGTTCAATCCCGAATTTGTACAGGAAGCCTCCCAACGTTTCGGGGCACAATGTATTGTAGTCGCGATTGATGCTAAAAAAACTGGCGAAAACAAATGGGAAATTTTTACCCATGGTGGTCGTAAACCTACGGGTATAGATGCTCTTGAATGGTCAGTAAAAATGGCAGAATATGGCGCTGGAGAATTGTTAGTGACCAGCATGGATGCGGATGGTACCAAAGCAGGTTATGACATTGCCCTCATGCGTGCGATTAATGATCGAGTTTCAATCCCGACTATTGCTTCTGGTGGTGTTGGAAATTTACAACATATGGCAGATGGAATTTTACAAGGGGGTGCAGATGCAGTTCTGGCAGCCAGTATTTTCCACTTTGGACAATATACCATTCCAGAAGCCAAAGAGTTTTTAGCGGAACAAGGAATAGAAATGCGTCTATAACATATAGCGCAGATCTTTAGATAATATAAGATATAGGGCAATTAAGTTTTACTGAATTGCCCTTTTTTTAAGCCACTGAGGCTGTCGTGTCAGTTTTTTCTAAAGTCTGTTTATCTTCCAGTTTTGGTTTATGCTCGACCCATTTTGCAGGAAATACACGTTCAATCGCCATTGTCAGTTTCTTGGAAATACTTGCTGGTAGTGGTAAACCCAAAGGATTCGCTTCCTTTAAGTCTGCAGATGAAACCACACGTGTTCCTAAAATATAATCAAACCAAGGCTTGGTAACACACCAGTTAGCATCCTGATTTGAATTCATATGATGATCATAATGCCAAGGAATACGTTGTTTTGCCCATTCAGGTTCAAGATGGGCACGACGATGAATATAAAAATAATTGATAGCACTGTAGCCAGCAGCAAGCGCCATACCTTTTGAAAAAGGATAAAATATCGCACTCGCCACACCTGCAGCAACAGCAAGGGATATTAGCTCATTGCGAGTACGCCAACTCTCTAAACCCTCTACATAACAATCATCATGAAATTGCGTCTTTCGTACTTCACGATGATGTGCCCAGTGCGACTCCATACTTTTAGGAACTGGACTATAACGTGGATGACCTTTGCGGTGAACACCATGTAAGATATATTTATGAGCGACCCATTCAAAGCCGTTGGCGAGTATCAAACCAGCCACAAAACCTTTTATCATTTTAAAAATCCTCCCTTTTGACTTGAATATAAGAATTTTTCTATGCTATGTATTGACTGATTTTTATCGTTCATTGACAAAACACGACAAAAGAGCATTCAGGGATGGCTTTACTCAAAAATTATGCAGGATCAGTCTATGGAGGACTGGGACATTTATTAAAATTATATTGTGAATCGCAACAATTGCCTGAACCCCAAAGCTTGCTTGAGGTTCAAAATCTGGAACGTTTTGACTATGTCATTTGGCGTGATTTACTTGAACAAATTGAACATGTCCAACCGCACATAGGTCTCGGACTGAAAATTGCTGAATATGTACAACCCAAGCATTTGGGAATTTTGGCCTATATTGCGCTGTCATGTGAAAGTCTTGGCGAAGCACTAAACCGTTATCAAGACTTTCATCGGTTGGTCTATGACGGCAGTCCTTTAAAAGTTGAATTCTTATCGTCTTATTTTTCAATTCGCTGGGAAGAAACTGAACTGCACCCCACTCAATTGACTGATGAAATTGCGATTGCATTAATGGTGCAATTTCTACAGCAATTTATGTGTAAAGATCAAATTCATTTACATGAAGTACATTTTATTAACCCGCCTCCTAAAGAAGTACAGGTCTATGAACGTTATTTCCATTGCCGGGTAAAGTTTTCGCAGGAAAAAACACAAATTTTAATTCCGATGAGTGAAGCCAGCAAAGTTATTGGTCGTGCTGATCACACCCTACAACAGTTGCTTATGCAGCAAGCACAAGCATTTTTACAACAGCTGCCACATACAACCCAACTGGATCAGCGTTTACAGCAAGCGATTTTAAAAGGTCTACAAAAGAATGAATATCAAATTGAGCAGATTGCAGCACAATTGGGATTATCAGTACGACAGTTACAGCGCCATTTACAACAACAAAATATGACCTTTCAGCAACGAACTCAGCAAATTCGCTATATGCTGGCGATCGAATATCTGAAAGATCCACATTTAAGCCTACAGGAAATCGCTTTATTATTGTGTTATTCCGAACAAAGTGCATTTCAACGTGCCTTTAAACAATGGAGCCAGATGACTCCACAGCAATGGCGACAGCAGTACGTTCATCATTAAATTAGAATAAGACATGAAATAAAAAAAGCTTTTATCTTCTTGCTTAAAGTCTCAGATAGAGATAAAAATAAGACAATAATCGCACAAATATTAATCACAGCACGCGATTTATAAGTTCAACAACAAAAGTAAGAGAAAATCAAAATGCATAAATATTTTGCTGAGTTCTTAGGTACATTCTGGCTGGTTTTTGGTGGTTGTGGCAGTGCAGTATTAGCAGCTGCATTTCCTGAACTGGGTATTGGTTTTCTAGGTGTCGCATTTGCCTTCGGATTAACTGTATTAACTGGTGCTTATGCCTTTGGTCATATCTCTGGTGCGCATTTTAATCCACCTGTCAGTGTAGGTATGTGGGTTGGCGGACGTTTAGATAGCAAGGAGGTCATTCCTTATATTATTTCACAAGTCATTGGTGCTGCTGCTTCTGCATTTGTGCTTTATATGATTGTAAAAGGTCAGGCAGGTTTTACGGGTACAGGGGGGTTCGCCACCAATGGTTATGCGGAACTATCTCCCAATCACTTCTCTTTAGGGTCTGCGTTTTTGATTGAAGTGGTTCTGACCGCTTTCTTCCTGATTATTATTTTATTATCAACTCATCGAAATGCACCCGCAGGCTTTGCGCCCATCGCCATTGGTTTAACTTTAACGGTCATTCACTTGATCAGTATTCCGGTTACCAATACTTCTGTAAACCCTGCACGGAGTACAGGCGTTGCCCTTTTTGCTGAAACAGCCGCTTTAAGTCAATTATGGTTATTTTGGGTTGCACCTATTATAGGCGCTATTCTGGGTGCAATTATTTATAAAGTGGTGATCAACGAAAAAGACTAAGATATAAATACCGCTAGAAAACAGCCTTTCTCAAGGCTGTTTTTTATAAAAATGGATTATCAATGTCTTCTTCAGTTTTAATCTGAATTTTATCAGGGAGTGGCTGTTTTTCCAATTCAGTCACGATTGTATTTAAAAATGTCTGTAATTGTTTTGCCAATGTCAGACCATGCTGATCTTTCGTAATCTGTAAATTGCCATACAAACTGACACGATCCACCTGATTTTCCAGTGTCAAATCTTCAATGTTCGACGACTCGTTTCCATTTTCAAAAGGTTTAAACATATATTCACCACTCGTTATTTTTTTCTAGCTTTCAAAATTAACCTAATTTCTCCTTTAAACACGGTTTATTTATCGCAAAATTTGTAAAAAATAATGCAATAAGGCATCCACTAATTGTTTGATAATTGCCTGTTTAGTCTCATCATCAATCCCTTGTGCTTCCATCGGTGTAGCTTGAGATTTTTGCTGAGTAAATTGTTTTTGAACGGTGGTGAGCGTTTGTTGTTCAACATCTTCTGCGCACTGGCTTTCTCCATCCCAGTGTAAATAACTCAATTTTTTCTGCGCTTTTACCGCCGTTGCATTAAGTGGAAGTTGGTAGACATTACGTTTTTGTTCTTCCGTTAATTGGGGAAAAAGATTCATTCCGAGTTTTTCTTCAAGATAACAAACGCTGACTACTTTAACCTGTAATGAATTATCATTCGGTGCATAATATGCCCCTATCGCACCTGTTTTTGGTAAATAAATAACTTTATATACGGCACTAGGAACAATCACACCACGCCCGATGGTTTTTAACTTTTTTCCTTCAAATACTGGCCCAGTTACCACATAGACATCTTGTTTCTGTTTAGTGACCAGTGCCCGGGTAGCTTCCTCTAATTCACGCCAGATTTGTTGATTATTTTTAGGTGCTTGCGGCACCATATTAGCCAGTGAAAAACTATCGTATTGGGCTATACTATTTCCCATATCACCATTGGGTGCCATATGCCCTCGGTCATAGCCCGAACCACGATAATCACTGAGCAATGCCCGATGTATTTCAGGAATCCTCAGTTCTTCATGAAAATTATCTTCACGTTTAATGCGGCTACTTAAGCGTTGTGGTGTCAATTTTTCCGAAACCCAAAGTGGTGTTTTTGAAACCCCTGAATACATCACATTAAAGTCATGAAAACATAATGCATAACTATTTTTTTGTAGGCTGTCTTTTGCCAAAATTGGAGGAATATCCCGATAAAACTGATTGAGACACGCGCTATTGCTTGAAATTGGGCTGATCCATTGCGAGACTTTACCCTCACCAAAAGCGATCACAAAACTACTGGCAGCAATTGCGCCCAAGAAGAATTTACCAATATGCTGTTTGATCCAAGAGAAATCTGAATTTGCTCTTGTCTTTTTACGTGCCACAATCTTCCACATACATTAAAGTCTTGTGAAAAGCTTAACAATTCAAGTTTTCGCTGTATATTCAACAGGTTTTCATTTGATTAAACTATCAGCACAAATTGATTAAAAAATACACTATGCGCGTAACAGTTTGTCGTTTTATTTTTATCATTCACAACGCGATTCGTCACGTTTCGTATCTTTCATTGAAAATCTATCCTTTCCTGTGCCAAGGTAGCTCCACGATAAACGCGAAGAATGATTAAATTTAGGAGTCTATTTATGCGCTCTCAATTGATTGGTGCTGCTTTAATTACTGCTTCATTGAGTATGACTGCTTTTGCAGAACAACCTGTTCAAGCAGGCGAAACTCTAGAAAGCTTATCCAAAGCTAAAGTGACCACAACTGTAAATGGACAACCTGGTTCCCTCGAAGATTTGGTCAATAGCGGTAAGGTTCAACTGATTTCTGCTCAGTCTAATCCAGTACAAACTCAGCCTGTACCCCCCCAAGATATTCAGGCGGTGACTCCACATCAAGGAGAAATGTCTGAGCCAGCGGCTGTGTCAGCACCATCTATTGACCCTAATGCACCTGCACAAGCAATGCCTGAATCAGCTCATCCAGAAGCACCAGCCATGCAAGCTGTGCCTACTGAAGCACAGGATCAGAATTTGAATGCCGCGCCAGAGCAACCTATGGCCGAGCCTAACGCTCAGTAATCTGAGTGATAAAAAAACCAAGGCAAAGCCTTGGTTTTTAATGCTCATTTGTTGTTAATAAATTTTAGATTTCAATTTGGCTACCCAGCTCTACCACACGGTTCGGCGGAATCTGATAAAAATCGCTTACTGGACTAGTATTTCGCTGCATGGAAATAAATAATTTTTCACGCCAAGGAGACATTCCTTCGCCTACTGTATGAATGAGGCGATCGCGTGAGATAAAGAAGCTAATCTGCATCATGTCGAAATCAAAGCCCCATTCATCATAAGCCTGTTTCAAAGCTTGCGGAATATTTGGCTGATCCTTAAAACCGTAATACATAAAAATACGATAGAAGTGATCATTCAATTTTTCGAGTTTAATTCGATCCTGCTGTGCCACATAAGGAATATCCTGCGTATAGACCGTGACCATGACATTGCGCTCATGCAGTACCTTATTATGTTTGATATTGTGTAGCATGGCATGTGGAACGATATTCGGATTACCGGTCAGGAAAATAGCTTCACCTGGTACAAAATGCGTTTCATTACTTGAACTAATACTTTGAATAAAAAGACTCATTGGTAATGCATCAGTTTCCAGACGATTATAGACAATTTCACGCCCACGTTTCCACGTCATCAGGATCGTAAATACCACAATACCAATCACGATTGGCACCCAACCACCCGCCAAAATCTTGAGCGAGGTCGATGCCACGAATATTCCATCTAATGCCAGAAATGGAATCGCAAATATCGCCACTTTCCACCAAGGCCATTTCCATGCACCATATGCCAATACTGAAATTAAAATAGTGACACATAACATCGTCATGGTGACTGCAACACCATAAGCACTGGCTAAACTACTACTGGTTTCAAACAGAATAATCAGAATAAAAACCGAGATATACAGCACCCAATTAATAAAAGGAACATAAATTTGTCCCTGCTCTACATCCGAGGTATGAATTACACTCAAACGAGGTAAATAACGTAGCTGGATCGCCTGATTGACCATGGAAAATACACCTGTAATCACCGCTTGCGAAGCAATCACGGCGGCAGCTGTTGCCAAACCAATCATTGGATACAAAGCCCATTCAGGTACCAGTAAATAAAATGGATTTGATACCGCTTCTGGATTACGTAGTAACAATGCTCCTTGACCCGCATAATTGAGCAATAAACATGGACAAACAATAATAAACCACGCCAACCGGATCGGTAGGCGACCAAAATGCCCCATATCTGCATATAGTGCTTCACCACCAGTCATGGTCAAAACAACTGAACCCATTGCAATAAAGGCAATAAAAGGTTGATGAATGGCAAACTCAATTGCCCATAGTGGATTTACAAATAATAAAATATGCGGTGTTTGAATGATGCTCCAAAGCCCCAGCAAGCCAATAGAAATAAACCAGACCAAGGTGACTGGGCCAAAAAATTTACCCATAGTTGCCGTACCATGACGCTGTACGACAAACAGTGCTGTGAGAATACCCAAACCTATCGGCATCAACCATTTATCAAAAGCTGGAGTCGCAATACTCAAACCTTCAATAGCCGATAGTACTGAAATAGCGGGAGTAATAATCCCGTCTCCAAAAAACAAAGAAGCTCCCACAAAGCCCAATGCAATCAGATAAATTTTCTTTTTGGGGTCAAGCTTTTTTATTCGGAGCAACAATGCCAGTAATGACATGATGCCACCTTCACCATTGTTGTCTGCCCGCATGACAATGGTGACATATTTAAAGCTGATAGAAAGTGTAATACACCAGAAAATCAGGGAGAGAATACCAAATACTGTCGCCTCGGAAATATTTACATGGGCACTGGTAAAGGTTTGTGCAAATGCATAGAGCGGACTGGTTCCAATGTCACCAAACACGACCCCTAACGCAGCCAACGTAATGGCTGGTAATGCGGCTTTTTTTGCAGGACTTTGCATACTCGATCTTCAATATTTGAACAGTATTTTTGCGCCATCTTAGCATTAAGTTAATTTTTTTTCTTCAAATCAATTGTTTTAAGCTTGGCAGCACGTCATTTTTTAGCTATTATCGCTCGCCTTGGTGAGGTGTCCGAGTGGCTTAAGGAGCACGCCTGGAAAGTGTGTATACGTTTACGCGTATCGAGGGTTCGAATCCCTCTCTCACCGCCAAGATTCTGTTTTAAAAATACCGAAACATACCTAAAAGGCTTAAATCACAATGGTTTAAGCCTTTTTTTACGTTCTTTTTAATCCTTGGCTATCCTTGTACTCCTGAAACATCATGGGGGACAAGTGGGGGATGATTTGGTTATACTATAAATCGTCCCCCAAATTCCAAAGAAATAGCTAAAAATGCTGACAGATGCTCACGTTAGAAAAATAAAACCACTTGAAAAGAAAAAGCGTTATGCCGATGAAAAAGGGCTGTACCTTGAGGTCACGCCTTCAGGTGGAAGGTTCTGGCGATTGAAGTATCGCTTCAACGGTCGTGAAAGTACTTTAACCATTGGAAGCTATCCTGAAACCTCACTAGCTCAAGCTCGCCGTACCCGTGATGAAGCTCGTATACAGCTTTATAAAAATATTGATCCTAATGCCATAAAAAATAACCGCCTTCAGCAAATTGATGAAAGTAAGCTATTTAAAGTTCTTGCGATGGAATGGATGGAAGATCGTAAAGCCGTCATTAAAGAAGCAACCTATCTACGTGATTTATCTGTTTTTGAAAAAGACATATTCCCTGCATTGGGTAACATGCCCATTGATCAAATCAAGGGGAAAGATGTACTCGCATGTGCTAAAAAAATTGAAGCACGTGGTGCTCAAGAAATGGCGAAACGCTCTATCCCTTTAACTGGACGTATTTTCCGTTTTGCGATTCGTAAAGGATTGATTGAGAATGATCCAACACCTCACCTTCACGAAGCCTTAAAACCTCGTAAAGTGAAGCATATGGCTAGATTGGATATTTCGGAGTTTCCTCCTTTTCTTGAACGCATGGATCGTTATCATGGTAATCCTGTGATCAAAACTGCGATTCAGTTTATGACTCTAACTTTTGTACGGACTGCTGAACTCAGAATGATGGAATGGAGTGAAATCGATTTTGACAACAAGATATGGCGTATACCAGCCGAAAGAATGAAAATGGCTTTGCCTCATCTCGTTCCATTATCTACGCAAGCAATTGAACTACTAAAGAGCTTATTACCACTCACAGGCAAAAAACAGTATGTTTTTTATAACCACAGCACAGCCAACCCTATGAGTAGTAATGCAATTTTGTGTGTAATCCGTACAATGGGCTATAACGGGAAAATGACTGGACATGGTTTCCGTGGACTTGCTTCTACAACCTTACATGAACAGGGCTACATGCATGATGCAATTGAAATTCAATTAGCTCATAGGGTTGGTAATGCTGTATCGCAGGCTTACAACCATGCTCAACATTTAGAATATCGAACCAAGATGATGCAGGACTGGTCTGATTTTATTGATAGTTTACGTAATAAAACTGTGCCTTTTCCTAAACATAAAAGAGCTTAGATCGAAAGCCATGCTCTTACCAAAGTAATAGAATTAATATTAGAATTTAGGATTTATATACGAAAGGGATGTTATTTCTTTACCACAGTATGAGCATTTATAGATTCCTCTATATGTAGGAGCTAGATTTAAATGCTCATGTTTTTTCAAGATCTTGTTTTGCTTTTCGCCTATTAGGACATAATTATGCCCCAATATATTCGTACAACTCGTCTTTGTCATTTTTTAGAAACCAAAAATTAATTTTTCAACAATATCATATTTATAATTTATTCAAGCATTTATAAATACCATCTAAAACTTTCAAATATCTGATATTCTTCCTAGCACTGTGCAACCATTCAGATGAATGATTATAGAAGTAATATTATAAGGGTTTTGAGATTTCATTATTGGCTTACTCCGCCAAATTGTGCGTTAGAATAAGGTGTACTACCTTCCCCCCAAGAAATCAAACGTCCTTCAAACTCAGGTACTAAAAACTCAATAAATTGATTTAAATCATGATTATAAATTTTGGCATCCTCTGACTGTTGGGTATATTTTTTATAGCGTTCTTTCCATTTACCCGAACTATCTCTCTCATTCAATAAGTTAGGTTTTCCAGTTACTTTTAAAGTAAGCATAAAATGCTTAATGTAAGCTGGATGATGTTCCATCAAGTTATGAGCCACACTCACCATATCATTAATATTATTACCTACTGCATAGCCAAATTTTGCACTTAAAATTGAGTTAACCACTGTTTTATAGGGCGCATGTAAAAGATATTTAGGAGTACTAATTCCCATTAGCTCAAGTTCCTTACGAATAGAGAACCACTCATAGTTGAATTGATTATCAGTAAGATAATGAGTTTTTATCCATAGTTTAGTAAACTCGACCAATAATTCAGATTTAGTTTTTGATGGAACTTGTGTTTCAAGATCAACCTGTTCTAGTGATTCGATATATTTTTGAACTTTTAGTTTATCTTTTTGATTCTTACTCTCTTGTAAATAACTATGTCGTAAGCCTAATTTTTGCTTTAACTTTCGATATTCGGCTTCATAATCAAAAAAGTATATTTGCTTTGTAAATTCGTTATGGACTAAATTTTGAAACTCAATGAACTCTTTATTCCATTTATTAACAATCTGATTATTCTGTATTTCAGGCTTTAGATAATGACACTCTAAAGTAAAAGCTTTTGATTTAATTGATTGCGCGACTGTAGAATCATTTACTACAAATGCATTTGCATTATTGTTGTAGTAAATATCTTGCATTGACTGCTTCTTCGCTTTTTCTGTTGGTTCAAAATGATTAAAAATCCATAGTAAGCAAGCATTGTTATCTTGATAAAAAATCTTACGATCAATAATCACATTCAAAAAAGTTGTAGAAAGTTGTCCTTCAAAAACAACTAATTGCTTTTTATATAACGAAGATACATCTGGTCTACGCCATTGCTTTAGGTCAATGCTTTTACGAACTTGTTCAATATGAATATCACTAAAAGATTCATCTACTTGTAGACTCTTATATATATTCTCTTTTAGCAATTTATGTAGTTGGGTTTCTTTCGCAATCTGATACTTTAAAGCAGTTTTTTCTTGTTCCGATAGCTGTTTAATATGCTTTACAGGACACTTGAAGTTTGGGGTATTTTCCAACTCAGGAATATGTCTGAAAAAGAATGTTGCCGAAGTGTTGATCTGCATGTGATCTGTACGTCTAGCGAGGGTTACAGGTGATTGACACCAAGCACATGTAAAATGAGGCTTGGTTTTATTCCTTTTATATTGCTCCCTTATTTGACTACGCCATTGTGTAAGTTCCATTTCAGATTGTTGAAAGAATACATCAACATCAATCCACATATTTTGATCGGTATCAATGATATGAATTAACTTCATGTACTCTCCCAACTATTACTTAAATTAGCTTAACAAGCTCTCAATCAGATCGAAGCGCTTATCTTTAATCATAATAAATTTACATTGTCCTTCTGATAAATTAGCCCATAGCTCCCCAATTTGGCGATCATCCTTAGCAGATTCCCACTTATCAGCCCCTTTATATTCAACCACTAAAATTTTTCCATTAGGTAGTTTACATATAAAATCTGGATAGAAGCGACCATTTCCCTTTTGCAAGTAAAAAGAACAGCCTTCTTTACGAACTAAGTTTCTCACCCAAAACTCAATATTTCCTTTAACTGCTTGCTGATCCAACCAACATGCACAAGCAAACTCTTCACCACTATCAAAAGCCCCAATACGGCCATAGTAATGTTTGTTAAATGTATAATATCCGTATTCACCATTATCATCGCGAGAAGGTGCATAAACATTTGGATGGAAATTAAACTGATATTCTTGTTCGTTTGAGACTGTTATTTGATGAAGCTCATCATTGCCAAATAAGAAATTTTGGTAAGCATCATTAACAGCTTCCTTTCGTAAAATATTAATTCTTTTTTCAATCAACTGACGAATTATATATTTCTGAGTATTTGTTCGAGCCAAATCAAAATCATCTTTACTTAACAAATCATTTAGCCACGCAAGAACAAAATTTCGTTTAGCCTCATGAGTTAATGATTCTTCTAAGATATTCTTACATAACCAAGTTGCTAATTTGACTTCATCCCAATTTTCAGGTTTATACACCAAACCTAAATCTCTCTGAAGTTTTGGAAGAAAAGTAACTTTTACCTTACCTTTAGTCTCATCAATATCTAAAGTTCCAAAATCATTTGAAGCATAAGCTGAATTTAAAATTGAAATATCATCATGCAAAACTTTTGCATCTACTGTTGTTAAATTCCAAGGATATTCAAGAACTTCTGGATCATCAAATAATTGAAGCTCGCCCTGAACCGATAATGCTAATAGTGGGACTTTAAGCTCTTTACCCAATTCCGCAGGTGTCTGAAAATATTCGATAGATTGACGGCTAACCTCGGCCCCTTTCTCAATTTGCTGCACTGACTCTAGTTGTGAAACAGTTTTCGTTAGTTCCACAGTCTCTTCTTTAGTCAACGGGGTAATAATCGTCAATTCATTGGTTTTATTATTCCATTCTACTTTCTTTTTTACCGTAGGTGTAACAGACTTTAAATCTGGCTTTTCAGGTAACGGAATTGTTATTGGTTTCACAATAATTTTAGAATTTCCAAAGTCCAAACGAGCTTGCTCACCCGTACCTGCTTTAACAAATTCAGCCGCTTCTTTAGTATCAAAACCAGCCCCTTCAACTAGGCTATCTCTCAAAGTTTCAGCTGTGTCAGAAAAACTTTTTGATACAACATAAGCATAAGATTGATTTAACTGTTCACTCTGTCTATGTGATGCATTTGGCTGTCTAAGAATACGCCCTAATAATTGCTCAACTGCTGTACTTGATTGCACAGAAGCCATACTCACTAAAATATAAGCAAATGGGCAATCCCAACCCTCAGCTAAAGCTTTTTGAGTAATTACATACTTAATTTTACAAGCCTTATCTAAAATTCCTTTAGGATATTTTGCTGTAATTTCTTCAAGTTCTTTCTCATCTCCTGTAGCAAGAGCGATCTGCTCTCTTGGAATATTCTGATTATTTTCTAGTTCATTAAGTACAGCATAAATATCCAATGTTTCACGAACTTTACTTTTTGCTTCAGCCTGAATAAGTACTATCGGTCTCAGATATTCAAAACCCTGTCTCTGTTCTTCTAACGCTATATGTTCTAAAGACTCTCTTTTATGAATCGCATATGCTAAGCATTGTTGCCAATTTGATTCTGTTTCTAAAACAATCGGCAATTTAATCATTTGTTCTGCTTTTAATTCAGCAGCAGAGACGCTATGTAAAACATTGGTTGGAGTTCTCACTGTATCTGGTGTTGCTGTAAGCTCCATAATGCCACTTGGCTTAAAACGAGCTAACATATCAAAAGCAAGTTCAGTACGACTATTATGTGCTTCATCAACAATAATAAAAGGGCGATGTAATCTAAGAACGTTAGCTAAAGAATTTGGAACTATTAGATCACTCCCTTCTCCCTCTGTTAATAATTCTGACTTTTGTTCTTCTGTTAGATGCTCAAAATGATGCATTAGCGCACCATTATTTTGATAAACTTTTCTACTTTCTTCTTCTTCTACTTGAAAAGCTTGGCGTGTAGCAACAATAACAACTGTTGAAGTTAAAAGCGTTGAACGAGTAATGCTTTTTGCTTCTTCAATATCCATGACTGTGACTTCACCTGCTTCACGTAATGCTGATGAATATGGATGCTGTTTATTTTTTAAAGCAGTAATAGTTTGTTCACGTATCGTCTTACTTGGAACTAACCACAAGATGATACTTTGAGCTACTCTCAAAAAATGTTTATTTATTAGTGCTACACTTTTACTTGCCAACCATGTCTTTCCCCCACCCGTCGGCACACGTAAACAAAAATAAGGCATCTCACTATTAAACCCATTTAATGCATTATAGGTTTGCCCCTTACCCCACAATCGTTCTGTAGTCACATAAAAGGCCGTAGATGCGTTTGCAAACTCATGACAGACTTGAAAATACGCTTTTACACTGTCTAATACTTGATCTTGATATTCTTTAGCAATATACGCAGTCATAGCTTAAACCTCTAAAGCATATGGTGTTTGTTTAAATACAATATTTTCACGTTTAGCCTTGCCCCCTAAACGATTAGCAGCCGCATAAATCACTTTAACTCCTTCAAACTTCGGAAGAACATCAAATACTTGCTTTGTAAGAATATTGCCACCTTGTTCGGTAAGATCTTTTAAAATTCCATTATAAAGTAGATAAATTGCACGACCTTCATAAATTCCCAGTAAAGGAGAGTCCGCTTTTCCTGTATAGCCCGTACCTGTTTCACAAAACCATACAAATTCAGCCAATTGCGAGAATGAAACATCATTGCGTATATGACCACTGGCATTAAACAATGGTTCTTGTGAAAGCTTACAGAATTGAAAACTACTACCCAACCCTTCTATATCTTCCCCATTCCTATTTATATAACCTTTAGTTACTCTTTTAATTCTTTCAAAAGTGACTTTTGTAGCAATATTTTTATCCATTTCAACTAAAATAAACTTTCTATTACTTCCAAAATTTGCATTGAGTTTTAATACTGCATGTGCTGTTGTACCCGAACCCGCAAAGCTATCCAGCACTAACCCATCTTTTGGAGTCACATAATCTATCCATCTTGCTAAAACATCACTATCTTTTGGATAATCAAAAATTTCTGTTTTAAAAATATCTCTCAATTCATTTTTTGCCTGTAAGGCACTTCTATAAAAGTAGCTTCCAGCAACTTGCACTGCGGACTCATCATCAAATTCGTCCTCACCTGTTTGTATTAAGTATGTCTTTCTTATAGGTGGCTCACTATGATCCGCTCTAAAAACAACCTTTCCTAATCCTATCTGTTCTTGCATTTTTTCTAAAGTACTATATCTCCAACCATTCGGCGGAATAGCACAAGGTAAGCCTGTAACAGGATGAATAACATTATATTTAGGCCCATCAGGTTTTGGCCATGACATATTGTCGTCACGCCAAATTCCTTTGTTATCAACTTTGGAATACCTTGAATGCTTTTTGGAAGGATGATCTTTCGCTAGATTTTTGTAAAATTTGGATAGGTCTTTTTCAATTGAAGCATAATCATTCTTGTATAACGTTCTTAATCGATTTAGCTCTATAAGAATTTCATCAGCGCCAGGTTTCTTCTCCCGCCATTTTATATTTTTCTCTTTGAGTTTATTTTTATTTCGAGCGTAAATAAGAATATATTCATGCCCTACTGATACATATTTTGCATCATTTTTTCTCCCTTTTTCCCAAACTAACTGACATATAAAGTTATTTACACCCCAAATTTCATCCATAATTAAACGTAAATTTGCTACTTCATTATCATCTATTGAAATTAAAATTACGCCTTCTTCCTTAAGAAAGCTTTTCAACATAGATAGTCGAGGATACATCATACATAACCAACGATCATGTCGATCTAGCGTTTCGCCCTCTTTCCCCACAATCTCCCCTAACCACTTACGGATCTCAGGACTGTTTACATTGTCATTATAGATCCACCCTTCATTCCCAGTGTTATATGGAGGATCAATATAAATACAATCAACTTTTCCTGCATAGCGTGGTAAAAGTGCCTTCAATGCATGTAAGTTATCCCCTTGAACTAAAAGATTGCCGCCCTGTTCATCCTCATTGCATGAAAGTCCAGCCACAGGTTCTAGTAATCGATAAGGAACTTCTTTATGGTGCTTTTCAACTGCTTCTTTTCCTATCCAATTTAAAGTAGGCATTAAGTAATCCCAAAAACATAAACTCCGCAATTGGCATAGATTACCATTTTAAAAAGACTCAACCCTAGATTTTTACTCACGCCTTCTCATAAGTGTGACAACCTCTGACGTGCTAATCAATTTGGTCTATTTTAGTTTCATTGAATTAAACTATCTGTATTATGGCTCTGCATATGAATCGATACCTGAGATAAACCAGCCCGTTCAAATCGATATCTCATATATCTAGAAATATCATCTTCGTGTGAGGAAATGATTAATTGCCTATCTTTTAACTCGCAACGTAATAAGTCAGTTAAAGATGCAATATTGATTTCATCTAAGGATTGCACAGGATCATCAATTAAAACTAAAGAGTTCTCGGAATAAACTCTATTTAATGATAAGAAAAAAGCTAGACTCAATGCAGCCAATTGACCAGAACTCATTGCTAGTGTCGCATCATGGTCAGAACTTTCCGCAGTACAGAAGCGAATTTGCTGCCCTTCTGCATAGTCTATAAACAGTCCTAGACCACGTTGATAATTTTGTATTAAGCGCCCACTATAGATATGAAATATTAATTCAATATTAGCGATAATTCTTGAAGAGTAATCACGTTCAGTTTCAATTAGTGTTTTTTTCAACCTAATTATTTTAGCTTTTGCATTTAAGTTTGCATTATATAAATCACTCTTTTCCTTTAACAATTTTTTCGTCTGCTGAAGTTCAAAATCCTTAAAGTCTTTAAACTTTTTATTTACATAGTTTTTCTTATGATTTAAATCATCTTCCAGTAAGTCATAGAAATCTTTATGTTTCTCAAAAGTTACACTTATAGCTTCCTCCCACCCTACAGGTAGAACATCCCCTTCTATTTTTTTTAAACCTCTTAAATTAGAAATAATTTTATCTTTTCTAATTTCCAATTCAATATCATCATCTGTATATTCAGAAGAATAACTTATTGCCATTTTCTCAAGACGAGAACTCAAACCGTTCAAGGTTTTAAAAAAGTTTTGGCTTATATTTAATTTGGTGAACAAATTAATATTAAAATCTTTTAAAAAGGCATCTTTTTCTTTTATATATAACTCTTTAATCAACTTTAACTCAGAAGAAATAATCAAATAGACCTTACTTAGATCTTCTGTTGAACTTCCAATTTCTTTTGAATATAAATCTGAAATCACCCTTATATTTTCAATAAGTTTTTCTACACTTCCCCAATCTACCCCACATAAAGCGCATATAGTTCCATCCTCACCAAAACTTTGCTTATGTTTTTCAAATAAATCCTCTCGCATTTTATTAAGCTCTAATAACTTCGCTTTTTTTTCTGAGAGCAATGCTAATTTCTTATCTTTCTCAATAATATTTTCTTTAAGTTTATCTGAAATAACCACCCCTAAAGAACTTAATTTTGTAATTTCCTCTTGAGAAATAGCATTAAAATCCTTATCCAATATCAATAAAACTTGATCAACCTCTAAGAGTCTTTTATTAATCAATTGAAGATTATCAAAATTACTTATATGCTTACCTATAGATACAAGCAGCAACAAAGAACTATCATTATCAATGATAAATTTTTCAATAGCTGAATTTTGATTTCTTATGCGTATATCTTCTTTTCTTTTACAACACTCTATTAATAGATCAATTTCTTTTATAAAATTATTATAATTTACATCAGCCTCTTGTAAAAAAATTTCTTCATCATCCCATTTTGGAGATGTTCTTTGTGTAGATATTTTTTTATATATAACATCATATTCATTTTCAGAAATATTTTTTTCCAAGATATTTTTTAACTTAGCATCTATCTCATCAATTTCTACCTTTTGTGCTTTTTCCTGTTTTGTTAATTTACTTTCGACTTTATTACAAATATCAATACGTTTCTTTATTTCAGTTGTTTTTATTAGTTCTTCCAAAGCCTTCTTACGATCAGTGATTTTTTTCGAAAAAATAAATTGACTCTGACCTTGGTGTAAATAATTTAACATTGAATAGTTAGAACAAAAACTTTCACCAAAAAACTGTTCAAAAAAATTATTTTCTAACTTATTCTCAGTAGGTTCAGAGTTAAAATCATCTAATTTATATAAACTAAAAATATCAAAATTATTAGCTTTATTATTAATTTCGACTTTTAAATCATTGACAAACCCCATTCTAACAAAAAACAGTTTTTCATCATCATGATCATTCATCAACTCTACTTTAATTTTTAAATCAACCTCACCACCTTTTTTGTTCCAATATAGATTATCTTTAAACTTCTTTTTTGTCTCAACCATCACAAGCTTATAAAGATCTGATATTCTAGATATTTTCCCTGTAAATAACAATTCAATAGCATCAAAAGTAGATGTTTTTCCATACCCATTTGGACCTTCTAAAGTAATCAATGAAGACTTATTGAAATCAAATTCTATCTTTGTAAATGCTTTAAATGCTTGAATCTGAAGCTTTGATATTTTCCAATTCTTCACTTAATAACTCCGCTATAACTTCATCAATACTATCTGCTTCATATTTTCCAATCAAATCATAGGTTTTGACTAAATTTTCAGCATTTACTTTTTCACTTACACTATCAAACAGATTTTGTAATGATTTACTAAATTTTGGAATTTCTAGAAATGGAAATTTAATAAACAATCTTGTAACCAAACTATGGAATGAAGGTTTTAGAGGATCTTTTTTGTACTCATCAAACTCATCCATTTTCTTAATTTGACTCTTAAAATCCTCATAACTTTTTCCAAGAAGTAGTTTTTCTTCAGCATCTGAATAATAAAAAAAATATTTTTTGAAGTAAAAAGGGTTTTCTTCTATTTCTAAAACTTGTTCTTCTATTTCATTAAAATCATTTAAAAAATTAACTTTGTAAATAATAATTAAATCACAATTTTTCTTAAAAGCAGGTTGCTTTTGCATTTCATCTGGAAGAGATTCATTGATTAGCTCATGAATACTTTCAACAGATAATAGCTGATCTAAGACATGTACAATTAAGTACCTTTGAGCTCCACCATTTTCTTTAATGAAAAAATTTGTATTATCTGAAGACTTTTCTAAAATAAATCCTGAATCTTTCACAGCTTCGTGCATAATTTTTTTAAGCATTATTTAACTCGCTTTGCGCTGCATTGGTACAAATTACTTTTACTGGAAGCTCTTTTAATATATGATTTTCAGCCTCAATATCATCGATAGTGATTCGTGTTACACTGTCATTATAAGCATTAATTTCAATATTTTTGTGAACTTCACTACCTGATATTAAAATATTGTACTCATATAAAATTTTTACTAATAAATTATTACTACGAAGTTGTTCTATCAATTTAGTTTTAAATGATTCAGCACGTCTATCTTGCAATTTCAAGGCTGTAGGTAAGTATTTTTTTAACTCTTTAGAATAATGAGGAAGGTCAACTAATACAATACTAGCTGAGATATCGGTAATGATTTCAGCATAAGTACTTACATCATCATTCCTTATTTGATCAGAAGATGATAAGCGGATAGATTGTTTTATATATTCTAACTCACCATCATCCATTTTATAAATATGCTTAAAAACCTCATTAAATAAGCCTATTTGTTGTATTGTAAAATATTCATTACTCTCACATACATAATTTTCCAAAGTATCAGCAAAAAGATTTCGCAACCTTCTCATCTCATATGGAAGATCCTGTACTAAATTAAAGTCTGTAATTAAAATTTCTAAAATTAAATCACTTTCAATTGTATTTTCATAAGCCGCTCTATTCTGACTTGTTCCCTGATGGATCAAGGAATGAATTTCAATAACTTTTGAAGTAATCATTTCTGATAAATAATGATATTTCTGCTCTACAAGTAGAAAAGAGTTTTCCAAAGAATTCTTATTCAAATATTCTTCTATTTTTTCTTTAATTACTCTCTCAATTCGATCTAATTTACAATAAGAATCATCATCATATTTATAAAATTCAACTATTGCTTTTTTCTCATTTTCATAATCACTAGAATCATCAATTTCATTAGCGATATGGAAGTATCTTTTTGTATTAGGACAACAATCTATACATATTTTTGATGACTTATTTAATGCTTTTTCAAATGCAGATCTATAAGGAGATGCCTTAGCCTTAACTTGATGAACCGATATTGCAATACCATCCGAATAAATGGCAAAGTCATCAGTACTATCCAGCTGTAAAGCAAATTTCTTAACTTCTTTCCCCTCGAAGCTTTCATCCAATAGAAGCTTAATCGAATGAAAAAGTGCTATCTTTCCTTGATAGACGAAGCCTCCCCAAGATGATATTGCACTGTCAGGCAGCTCCTCTGTCATATAAAACCCTATTATTTATAAATTTTATTTCTTTCTAATATACATGAAATCTATTTTTTTGCAAAAAACTAAACTACTTCAAATTTGGGAGCTTTCGCCCCCATAACTATCGACTTGCTAACCTTCGCTCAATCCATTGATTCACCTCAAGTGCCGACCAACCAACACAACTCACACTCAACTTAATTGGCTTAGGAAATGTTGCATCGTAGCACTTAGATTGAGGGTTAAGTTTTTCATATATAACTGAACGGCTTACGCCCGTAACTGCAATAACTTCTTTAATCCTAATAATTTGGTTCATGTGAAACATCTGATCATCCGATAAATACATTTAATTTCTCCTACTATTATTAAAAATCGAACCAAGCTTAGAAAATGGGCTAATTCACTGCCCTCACACTTCGTTGTAAACCTTGCTGAATATCCTGTACAAATCCTTCCCCCTGATTCGGTCTAGACTTAGCTCTAGTTTTAGTTTCTGCTTGAGCATGCTCTGCTTCAGAAGCTTCCTCCATATAAAACTCCTCCACTAAATCTAACCCTTCCTCACTATTCACTTCAAACCTAGCATTGCTATAACCTTGCAGTGCTATCTGATCTAAAGCTGTCTGATTAAAGCCACTCTGCTTACTTTGCTGATCAATTTCTTTCGCCATCTGAATCGCGTGTTGAAGATTGACACCGTCTCTCAAAGTTAAATCCACGTAATACACAGGGGTACGATAACTTTGTGTGGTGGACTTACCTCTTAAGGTCAGTTGCAGTGGCAAACACGAAAGTAAACCATTAGAAGCAGCATGGTAATAACTCAGTCGTGCTGCTAGTGTGCGAATGCTATTAAAACCAGTGGTTCTGAAAATAAACGTACCCAGTTCATCCGATTCATCTAAATTGACATACAACCGCCCATAAGGCTTACAGTTTCCACCCTTTGCCAGTGGACATAAATCAGGCGATGGACATGGATGTTGTTCTACCCCTTGATTGGTCAACCGCTGGCAAGTTTCACCATTTCCAACACAAATCGGTCTACCTGTTTGGCGATCGAATAAACTGTACTCCGCTCGTAGATTCAATTCAGGATCATTAAAGATCATACGGACTGGAATAGTTCTGAGTTTTTGGTTTTGTGCTTTGGCTCTGAGCTGTTCATCCAAAGGATGTTTGATCCATCCCTCCTTACCTTGGATTTGACTGGTAATAGTAAATTGGTCATCTTTTTCAGGCAGACGTTTACCATTCTTTTCGACCACTTTACCGATACTAATTCTGCCAAGTATTGGCGGTGTAATCGCTAAACCTTTAATCATGTTATTTGTCCTCTAAATAAAATTTTACTGATTACCCCTTGTTATGTAAGTAAACAGAAATATGAAAAGCTACGACTTCGCAAAAACCGCCATTGTTGGTCTACCGCTCCTTCGGGAGTCGGTAGATCGGAGGTGGTTTTTTTGCGCTTTTAGGAAGAGTAGATATTTCATCTATATATAGTGAGTGATATAGATGCATGATTTAGATCGGGTCAGTCATCATTGCTATAGATTTGAAAACGTCGTGTCCCCACCTTGTTTTGTGGAAACTCATTGATGAGCTCAGGATGCATTTTCAATACAGCCTTACTGTCTAAAGCAACGGAGTCTTTAGAAAGCTTCCATGTGACTGAACCGTTGGAAAAATTCGCTCGTTCTGCATCCTTCATTAGCATCTGAATTTGATGTTTTGTTTCATCAAATTTGTTTTGGTGGATTTCAATGTGATGTCTTTGTTTCAGCAGTTGGCTAAACAATCGATTGGCATGTTCATCTTGACTGAGGTCTTCAACACTGAGCGGAATATGTTGTGGGTAGAGCTGTTGAATGGCTCTGGCTGCCGATTCACTGGCATCGACATCAGGCGGTGTATCTTTTTCGACACATTCCCAAAAGTAACGTTCAGCATTGATAATGTATTTGATCACGGTTTCACTACGGATGACTTTATAGATACGAGTTTCATGCCCACAGATTAATACACAAATATGTGCTGCCTGTTTGCCTGTCACAGCCAATTGATGTTGTACTTGGCAGAGTACATATAAAGGCACGCCATCTCGCCACAACTTTGCACCATGTTCTCCTGCGGTTTTACATTCTAAAATCTGGACTTCATCACTGCCTACCACCGAGTAATCCAAATTTGCCAGCATAAAGTGTTTATCCGCTTCGGGATGTTGCAGCACTGCATTGATGCGACGAACTTTGTTGTTGGTGTGCATGCTGTAGTATTCAGCCACTAAAGGTTCAAGTTGTTTGCCCCAATATAAAGGTGCATGACCTGAACTTTCATCTTCAATGGATTGTTTGACTCGTCCTGTCTTGATCATCCATAGTTCAAGCATCGACATATAGGGATTGAGTCCACACGCTGCGGCACAATCACTACTACCGATGCCTTGACGACGTACTTCAAGCCATTCTGCTTGAGTCATGTTTTTGGTATTGACCAGTCGTTTTGCAGTAAACAATTTTGGGGCAATAAAAGGCGTACTTGCTTGTTGAATGGATGGGTTTAAAATGGCAATGTTCATATTAAATTCCTGATTTTTTAACGGTATAATTGGCGGTATAAAAGGATGTGGATTACAAAAAATGGACATAAAAAAACCACAGCCGAAGCTATGGTTTTCATAATTTTTAAAATTTAAAATTCTCTTTAAAAATGCTTAGTTAGGTCTAACTTTCCATGACTGAAATTTAGTTTTTTACATGATCAAATCATGCTTAACGCTTGTTCCAATCCTCGTTGTTTGATTGATGCACCTGCACCAAACCAAGCTGAATCAAGTCGATGGTCAGTGCTCATAGCACGACGTTCATGGTCGATAAATTCAGTGATCGAGCACAGTAATCCATAGGCGGTATCTTTGGCTGAAGAGAGGTTTGCTCCTCGTCCCTGACCATTAAACATCTCCATGGCTTTACTCATCGACTTGGCATTCGGTTCAGATTTTTCCTTGCCATTGGCTTGTGCTTGAGTGGCGACATCTCGATAGAACTGAATAATGTTGTCTTCTTGGTCAGTGATGCTCATCGTGGTGTTATTAAACACAGCATCGAAATAAGCGGCTGCTTCATACTGGCTGACTTTACGTTGACTGAGTTGTTTCATCTCATACATGTGCTCATCCCATGCACGGACTGAAATACCCAATTGCTGTTTGACCTTATCTGCATCAAACTTGGTACTGTGGGGAACTTTAACTACGCCTGTACTGCTATTTTGTCCTTTTAGTGCAATCGCCAACGTGTTATTACACACCACTCGAATGGATGTAAATTGTGCAGTGGTGGCGAGTGTTCCATCACAAGCCGTAGCCAAAAGAATATAGCCATTGCTAACATCTTTACCTTTGAGCGATGAAGTTTGTCCTGTGCGTGCCAATGCCCAGAATTTCTTTCCACCTTTGAGTACGCCTGCTGTTTCAAGTTCAAAACCTGATTGCTCAGTCAGGTCACGATAGAATTCTAAAATCTCTCTCGGTTGGACTTCCTGAAAGCGTTGGCTGACGACTGATAGTGGTGCATGAGTATCTGAACGATAAAGCACTCGCTGTTCTTCATAAGGCAAGATGATACTTTGCCCTCGTTCATTCTGTGCCATATAACTGATATTGGAGGATTCAATCCGCCAATCCATGCCTGCTTGTTGTGCCCAGACGTCAATCGGTTGGTTTTGAGTCAACTGATTACCTAGACCATGCCAAGGGGTTTCACCGACATAGGCCATTTGTTCAATTTGATGTGCCATGCTTTTATTCCTTTTAATTTGAAAATGAAATTTGAATGTGTATAAATAAAGAGCTATCTAACTTTGATGCATTTACTGCAAAAGATGAGTTGGAAACTTTTGGTAGCAGTTGTGGCAAAAGCATAAATTCTGCTGTGGTGGTGTGCTTTGTTCGGTAAATGAATTCAACACACTGCCCAACATACCTCCCAAAAACGTTCCTGCAATTCCACCAACAATCGGCGGCAGATTGAAAGACTTTGCAACTGTGGTTCCCAATGCACCCAACGTGGTGGGTGTGACCAAATTGGTTAAGGTTGTATTTGATGGTTGTGTACTTACTTCAACCAACATCACATTCGTTGAATGACAAAAGGGACAGCTCAAGCTCATGGCTCGACTCCTTAATTTTGGGCATAAAAAAGCCCGCTCGATGGCAGGCTGTGTTTTCATATTTTCATGGGTGGCTCAAATAAGCTTCATGATTCTCATTAGGATGTTATGTAACTAAAATTATTTGGAATGACGAAAAGTACAGATTTCCTCTCTAAAATATAATTTTATTTTAATAGAATTAATTACAGAAAGTGAGGTAATATTTTGATAACCATTTGAAATTATATGATTAAAATGTCAAAAAATCTTAACATCTACGAACGTACAATAATGTCCTTATCAGAATATCGTACTATATCTTCACATCTAACAGCTCTTGGAAAAATTAAAATTATTTCTGATGATGAAGTTATTACTACAATGATTAGGTATGTTGCTTATGATTTACAAGAACGACATAGAAATAAGTATTCGAACAAATCAACTCCTGTATCTTTGGAACGCTGGAATAATCAAATTGTTCAAAACCTAATTCAATATTGTAATTATATGGTTGGCGAAAAAAAACCTGAATGGCAACTTTTAGCAGAACGCAATGGTTGGACTCCACCTAATTAGTGCCAACCCAAACTTACATCATTTGATTTGTCTCATATTTTTGCTTAGGTTTTTATAACCTTGATTGACTAAATCCCCCCTTAATTTTATCATTCGACTGCTGACCTACATTGTCAGTCGGTTTTGACAGACCGTTTCATACAGCGCATCAGAGCATATTCTTCTGAGTATCCTTTGTGCGTAACCTTCTCGTCCCCCTTTGCGGTAGAACGGGAGGGGGACGCGTCCGCGCGTGCTGGTTCTGTATGTCCAGTCTGTCAACCCTCTTTCGTTCTGCCACCATTATTTGACAGTAAGTTGGTAGAGCTTCTTAATACATACAGGAGTAGTCGCCATGACTCAGCATTTTCAATCTTTGTTATTTTCCCTAAAACGATTTTCTATTCCCTTGTTGCCCTAGCCATATTCATAAACTTTTGCTCATTTGACTGATCTAAATTTAATTTAGCCTTGGCAAGCTTTGTCGTGCCTAAATTTCAGTAAATTCAGCAAAATTTATTACACATCAAATATCAAAATAATAATTCGGGGAAATGATGAAAATTCAAACTTCGCTTGCACTCATCACACTTACATTGATGATCGCAGGCTGTGCCAGTAAAACAGAACGCCAATTTATCAGTGGTTGTAAAACAGGGGGCATTGATGGCAGTACCTGTTCATGTATTTACGACAAACTTGAAAATAAATATGGTGAGGATGGGCTGAAAGAAAATCTCTATACCTTACAGCAAACTGAATCCTTCCAAATGAATATGGTCAATGTGTCCTATCAGTGCATGAAGGAGTAGCCATGAGAACACTTGCAGGCATTATCTGCGTCATCGCTGTGATTTGTTTTTTAGGCTTGCCCTTCATCGGCTTCATGGTCGTGATGGGAATTTTTATTGCATTGGCAAAATTTGCAACTGGGGGAAAGTAAATGAATTCAAATATTAAATCATGGGTGATCAGTGGCTACTTAGTGATTGGTTTTTTCTTTGCCATTTATCAGCACTTTTGGGGTCAATATAACTATAAGCCATTTACTTATAATTTGGGGCAAGGTTTGGTTTGGCCTGCGGTGATGTTTCCAACGGTAGGAAAAATCATTGGTGGAATTTTAATTCTATGTTTGGTCGGATTTCTGACCATGCGTTCTAAGTAAGTGGGTAGCTAGAATATGAAAAAAATATTTCCAACGTTGATACTTTCTACCCTACTCATAGCATGTAGTCAGAACAATCAACCAGCTCAGAAAAGTACAATGGATCAAACATCCAGCTCACCTGTCCAGACAGAGCAATCCAAATATGCGCCATATAGCAAGGAAGAAGTAGAAGCCAAAGTACAAGCCTTAACTCAGATCGTGGAAAATGATACCGAGTATCTGCCTGCGGCAGTTAAAGAAGCCCAGTCATTTCTTGAGAGTTGGGATAAACATCCTGAAGCACTCAAATCCATGATGGAGTCTGATCTTGATCCAAACAATCCTGATTACAGCAATCATATTCCCATGGAAACGGAACAACCTGCATTATCTGTTCGTGCTCAAATTACCAGTCGGGAATCTCAATCTGCCTTTAATGTACAAGGAGCGATCGAATATATTTTAGAAATTCAGTCAACCAACGATCAACCTTTTGTTTTACAAGGTATGAGCATTAATCGTGGTCGTTGTGGTTATTACACAGCAGATTTCCATAGCAAGATGCCTGTACAAATGAGTTATAGCTCAACGGTATCGTACTTGTTGAAATGTCGTGGTAATCAAGTCCTTGAAGCTGAATTGACAACCGATCAAGGCAATGTGAGTTTGTCTTTTTAATGACAGGCTATAAAATAGAGAGAACACGGTTAATGCTGGTGTTCTCTCTTCTGAATAATATTACTTACGTTCACAAAAATGATAATCGCCTAATTTTTCTGAAATTTTAAGAAAATCCACTACATGAGATTTATCTTGAACGGAATTTTCTTGTTTTAATATTTGGGGTGATTGATGTAACTTTTTTCTTCTCTTAAGATTCTTTCTAATTGACTCATGCTTTAAAGATAAACGTATCTCACTGTTAGTTAATTTTATCTCTACACCTTCCAACCCCTCTTTGTAAGACGGATGCTCAAACTTATAACTACTACCTGCTATTTTATTGAGCTCAGTAGTCAAAGCCGTATATAAAAATTTGTTAAACCCATTTGGTTCAGATAGCCCATTTTTACAATATTCATCTTTTTTAAACATACAAAAATATTCGAGTATTAATGTTTCATATGCAACTAATGTAGACTTCTCTTTCATATGTGCATTTTTTTTAGAAGTTAATTTTTCTGATAAAAATTCAAGAATTTCTTCCAGTTCTTCAATATTTTTCCAAATTTTTGATGTTAGGTTTTTATTCAATAGTAAGTACAGAGCATAATAATTTGAAAAAAATATTTCACGGAATGAAGAGTCTTCACCTATGGGAATTTGAAAATGTAAGATTCCTTCCTGCATTTTCACAATTTTATTTTCACTATCCCGCCCAACTAAGTTACTCCAAGACAAATGGCTTAATGGTTGCAATAATACTGAGCTGACACCACGTCTTAATGTATCTATTGGAGTTAGAAAATTAACTAAAGAATAGTAATTTTCCAAATTTTCCTCCCTATAAGATAGAGTTTGCATTCCCATAAAAAACTCTAAATACATAGGAATTATATATTTATCTAAATCTAACTGAGTGCGATAGCTCAAAGCAGCTAAATCATAGCAACTAGCTAATTGCTGCACCTTTAAATATATAGCATTAAAATCAGCATTATTTCGAATTAAAGAAAATACTTCAAAATAAGCTGAATGAAACTCTCTAGTAGAATTGAGATTAAACCAATTATGGATCGGATTCTTAAAATCTTGTCCATATTGAGCATTACCCCAAAAACAGGCTATCACCTCACAATTAAAATAATCTTGAGAATTCAGATTTAGGGTTTGTTCTACCTTACCCATAAATGGATTTAGGTTTTCCTCAATAGTAGCCCATGATTTTTTTAGGAATAAATTCAGAACGTATTCATTTAACTCTTTCAATGAATTTAATAATTCAGGCTGAGATTTAAGTAGAGAAAAATGATCAAATTCTTGTTCAATAAAGCTTTGAGTGCGTATTAGACATGCTGTCTTAAGCAGTTCTTTTTGCTTCTGATTCATTTTTCCCCATTCGGAATTAGATCCGCTGTTTTTTGTCCGAAGACTTGCTGTTAATTTTGACTTATTCAATCACGGAGTCAAATCTCATGCAATCAGATATATATCCAAGACCAACCATCCTTCGATTCAAAGAAGTAATTGGCTTTACGGGTGTAAGTCGCTCAGTCATATATGAAAAATTAAATAAGAAATCGAAAAGTTACGATCCATCTTTCCCAAAACCTATCAAGCTCAGTTCAAATGCTGTCGGGTGGTTTGAGCATGAATTAGTTCAGTGGCTTGAGCTTAAAGCTAAGCAACGTTTTACCTGCTAACTTTCCAAATCGACTTTCAACTGCGAAAGTCGATATTTCTGAAAAATAGATGAAATGGATTGTCGGAATTATGGTTCTCATATTTTTCAATAATTTAGGATTTTATATTTAATTAATAAGTACTAATAATCAATATATTTTATTGATAAATAATACTTTTAATTAGATTTATTATTCATTCAACAACTCTTCTAAAACCTACATCAAATATATCACGACTCATACCAAGGCTATCCATGCCTTGGTAGGGATTCACTTACTTAAAATTTACCTAAAAGAGCATTATATGAACACAGACCTAAATGATTATCCTAATGATAATTATGAAAAATATTTCATACATAAGGTGGATGATAAAAGCATTGTAATAATTGATGATCCAGAAGCATTACAGAAGGATAGAATCATTCAACTCATAAAAAAAACGCACAAAGAGGGAAAGTTTTTAATCTACGTTCTTCATCCCGATAAAAAGCAATCTTACAAAATTAATCACAGGCCTTTACATGATGCATTAAAAAACATTGATCCACGATTTATATATGATGTCACTTACACGAGTGCTGAGACTGACCTATTTCGTAAGATATACCTAGAGTGCTTCCCTGCACATATTGTAAATGATACATCTACAAACTTTTGGCAACTTGCTCACAATGAGCCAATAGCGATCAGCCTAACTCATTACAAGCCTAAAGCTCAAATTTTAAATGAGTTCTACCAACGTCTCTTCAAGGCATTATCGACTGATATAGACTATAAAAAAGCAGTAGAACTACGCAAAGAAAAAAGCTTAAATCAGAACAAGAAGGCTAAATGGTTAATCCGAAAATTAATTATTAAATTCAGTAAATTACTGGTAATTCGAATTGATTTCTCCATCAATCGAAATTTTCAAATCACACTTGAACTACTTAAAGCATACATGAGCACTTTCTTAAAAAAGCTCCATACACCAAATGACGAAATACCTTCCATTGTCGGCTATATCTGGAAATTAGAGTATGGCATACAGAAAGGCTATCACTATCATTTTATTTTTTTTATGGATGGCAATATCTATTGGAATCATTCTTTCTATGCAGACCAACTCTGTAAATTATGGATGAGCATCACTCAGAACAAAGGATATTACTATAACTGCAATAACAAAATAAAATCCTACAAAAAACTTGCACTTGGGATACTTGTGCATGATGACCATGAGAAAACTGAAACATTGTATTCGGTCGTAGATTACATCACAAAAGCCGATCAGTTCATTATCGAAAAAACGCTTAAGAACCATCGTACGTTTGGTTATAGCACTCGTAAGTATGAAAAAAGTAGTGCTGGGAGACCTCGTAAGATCAACGCAGGATCAATATCAGTAGTTCAAAACATCCCACAGGTGCTCTCAACCTTAGAGAGCATTAATACCCATATTTAAAAAAAACGAGACCATAATGAACATGTCAATGCAACCTACCAATACGACGGAAAGCATCAATCTACCTTATTTTTGTATGGGTGAGTTTAACCTATTCAATATGCAAAGCGTTTCGGAAATCGCTACGAATCCGAGTTATTTGCCTTTCAAAGAAAAATTTAAAAAAATCAGTCGAATCTCTACTCAATACTATGTCAGTAATACTCCGCATACAGATCATGTATTTGAACTACTACTGAGCTTTCAACCAATTAATGTTCAATTACGAGAACACTCACTATTCAAAATCAGTCAAAGTGTAAAAGCTGTGCATCAGGCATATGTAAATTTGGGTTACAATTCAGATGGACCTATTAATCCAATGCTGCTACACAATGAATACTATGTTGAGCAGATAAAACCTGTTGTAGATGCATTCATATATGAATTGAAAAAGCATTCAACCAGTAAAAATGCAATCGCTGATCGTGATAAGCGTATTGCATTAATCAAAGAAATACGTAAAGAAAATGTACCTGTGATGAAAAAGTTATTCAAAACTCATCAACAATTTAATCTAAATCATTTTACTTATGTGTTCCACATGAATGAGCATGAACTGTTTAAAGCAAATAAATCTGTGGAAAATGCTTTGACCCAAAAAATGCGCAGCATCATCAATCAGTTTCATGAAAAACATCAATCAGAAATTTTAGCATTATTTTTTTGTATACAACGTGATTTATCTGATAACTATGTCTTAAATGTGTATTGTGCGACAGAGCGAGAATGCCAGCCTCTATCAATGAAAGATTGCATCAGCTTTCGTGATAATGGCACTCTTAATTTTGCACCACTTTCGAAGATCACCATGAGTATTTTTGAATTTCAAAATTCAATGAATATTCAAGGTGTAGACGGTATAAATGAAAAGATATGGAAAGTCATTTTTGGACAACAAGTTGAAAAATACAAATATGTCTATTATGAATCTGAATTCGTATCACCAAAATTCATATACATAGAGTGTGATAGCAAAAATTGACGAGGAAGGGCTTTTGCCCTTCTTTTACTTTCTTAGATTCCTAAAACAGTTTGATACGGCTTGAATCCTTCCAATACAACAGCAGCAACTAAGTTATTAAATGGCTCACTATTGCCATAAGCCATCCATTGATCAAGTGCCTCATAGTAGGCTAAACGATTTTCGACAGTAATCACACTCGGTGGATAACCAGCTTTCATCAATTCAAGATTCATCAACAATCGAGATGTACCTCCACTCCCATGCACAAAAGGATGGATACCCACAAAATCAGCATGAACTTTGGCTGCTCGTTCAACTGGATGTAATTTATGAGCTTCTTGATTATACCAATCTATAAATTGAGCCATTTTGTCATTGAGCAATGTGTGATCTGGAGGATTGGTAGTAGCACCTGAGATTAAGACATTTTGCTGACGATATCGACCTGCATTCTCATCATCAATATTTTTTAAAATCAATTGATGAATATTACGAATTTGCCACTCTGAAAACGGTTCTTGTTTTTTAATAATATCTTCAACGTACAAAATTGCATCACGATGGTTAATCGCTTCAAAATGCTCCCTTAATGCCTTCCCACCTACTGTAATCCCCTCTAGAACAACTTTAGTTTCTAATAAGGTTAAGGTATTACCTTCGATCGCATTCGAGTAATAAGTACAGCGTAGGATCAAGTCTTCATGTAGATTTTTAACAATTGCAGGTGAAAGAGGTCGATGCTGATCTAATTTAGCTTTTAAATCATCAATGATCTCAAACATAGTTTAAGCAACCTCTATTTAATAAGCCTTGTGATGCATTATAAATGCTCAATATAGTGATTTTAGGAGCTATTAAGAATCAACTTAACTTATAGAGCTATGCTTGTTAATAACTTCTGAGATCTCATATTGCATGATTCTCTCACAGGTAATATCTTCATCATTAAATAAAACTATATTGTCTCCAAAGCCAAATGAGCTTTTAAATATTACTCCTGCATATCCGCAAACGGCTTTAAAAAACTCGCAAATAAATTGAGTAGGGATATAATCTAGATTAGTTCTTGCAGGTAAGACAGGCAGTGATAGCTCGTAAGAAAACTTTTCTAATAATGCCGTATAATCCAGCGCTTCTTTCAACTCGGTATCATTAAAAAATAGAAAGGTTGCCCTTTCTCTAGGATTCGTTAAATCTAAGAGTTTGATTTGATTATTTAACCTAAAAGTTGCAACGCAAATCTTGGCACCTTTACTTGGTCTAACTTCAGCAATACATGTATCAATATTATTTGACAAATATAAATAAGGTATCCCAACAGGATTAGCTCTCCCTGCAGAAGCTAAGTTGACTGGTGGCTTCTCCATTTCCGATGCTGTAAGCATGGTCTCAGATAATCTGGCTCTAAAAAGGGCATCCCCTTGGCTATATGTGGAAAGTAGTGTTTCAGTCAACTCAAAGAAAACTCTAGAACCATCACCTTTTGAGAAAATTTCTTTGTATATATGTGTTTGCGGAAAGAATCTGTTGAGCTTAACAATTTCATCCTTAAAAGAAGCCCACCCATATGTACATAAATCAGTATAAGAATATTTATATTGATTACTTAATAATTGCTGATTATCTTTGAATATCTGATTCAACAATGTATTTTTATCATTTATCCTTTCATTAAATATTGAAAAATGCTGCTGTAAAGCATCAACCAAACTTAGCCCATCAGACTCAACCACATCGAAGGCTTTTGTTAATGTTTCAAAGTGCTCAGAAAGAAGTCCTGTATCAATTAACTGCACCCCTTCACTTCGACAAAAAGAACATCGGCTTAAAGCGCCCCCATGACATTCATTTAAAATAAAGTGTTTTAATTGATTATCGTTAAAACAGTTAGCACAACAGGCACTCATTCTACGAACCTTTCTCATTGTTCAAATAATCAACAAGGGTTTCAATATGATGTTTAATACAAATTTTTTTAACTTGCCCTAAACCAGGGAAATGTCGTTTAATATTTAATGTTATAAATTCCGAAAGTGCTGTAGTTTTAACAAAAGGAACTGAGCCAGTTTCTATGTCTTTAATTAAAAGCTGTAAAGCACTTAAAAATTTGGCCCCTGGTTGTGCAGGAGTTCCATCTTCGTAAGATAGATAATGCCTAATAAACATTTCGTTAAATCGCTTAGGATCAATATAAGAAACGTGTATCGTCACAACATATGCCGGTCCACCAGACTCTGAAAAGTCTTGTCCAGTAATTGTGTAGTCACTAAAGCCTACAACCAAATTTTGATACGGTTTATTATAGTATGTGTGCAATGCTGAAAAAGAAGACTCTTCAGGATAATCAGCGTTCCGTAGTTGACTTCTAAAGAAATCACCGCACAATACCACGTTGTGCAATAATATCAATACGTTAGGTGAAATATCATGATTAACAAATGTAAGTACAGCTTCTTTTGACTCTTGAATTACCTGCTGATCAATTCCTCTAGTAACAAATAGCGCATATTCTCCCAACGCTTTAACCTCTGAAGGTACTCCATCAATACTATCATGCAAAATAAAACATGGTATGTATTGCAGATCAGAACCATGATTTAAACTATCAGTAATATTTGAAAATTGACCCTTAAACTCACCAATAACAGGATTAATAATGATAAGTGGTTTAATATTATTGGTATTTAGCTCTAAAACTGCTCGTCTAAGTGCTGATAAATCTTCTCGAACAGGCTCAATAACAGGGCAAAAATGATTTTGCAATGAAAGAGAGGCTAGCTCTCTCAAAGCTAAAAACTCATTGAGTTTCCCTCTCAAGATCGGATAATACATACAACCCCTCATTATTATTAAAGTACTTTATCAATGCATCCATTTCACTTTTTCTGAATCTATAACTAATAGCTGCATTTGCTAAAGAGTTTGGCAAATTATTGATCAGTCTATCATTATTTTTCCTAGATTTTTTTAGAATTTTAATATATTTATTGCTCAATGTTTTATCATCCGCAACACTCTCTATTACTGAGAGGCATCCGTGATACAACAAAGTATTAGGTAAGTTAATTTGCTCACCAGTTAGCAATTCTGCCAACTCTTTATACTCATGTTGCCTCAAAGACTGCATTAATAGCGTTTTATTTATTGGGTTGGTTCTATTTTGTGCTTTACGTACCATTTTGAGGGTACACCTTTCACTAAGCTCTAAAATACCAACACCAAACGGTGCCAACTCTAATACTGCCTGTTGAAACTTAGAAGAGCAAACGACATACACCTCATCAAAAAGTTGCGTATACGACTCTAATTGATCAGCCAACCTAACTAATGAGTCATAGTCTGTTTTAATCTCATAACAAGTCGACTTACCATTCAGAATGACGCAATCTGCCTTATTCACGCCAACTCTAAATTCCGTTAACATTGTTGCAGTATTTAGCGAGTGCCTACCAAGTAATATTTTTCTTACAATTAAGCTCTTATAGTAATATTCGTTTTGATAGTGATTTTGCAAATAGCTAAACGCATGCTGGTAAAAATCTCTAAGTGAAATCTGGTCGTCAGAGCAAAAGTATTTGCTGGCAATTTTTTCAACATAGGAAAAATTACCATTAGAAATTTCATTAAGAACACTGCTATTAAACACTTTAGCAATAGCCCTACTATCCAAGCTCATTGATTGCCAACCATTGATAACACCTCGCTAAATTTTCTCTTGAAATGATAAACCCTAAACATTTGTAAGTCATCCCGTAACAAAAATTCAAGCCCCAAATAAAGCTCTAACCAGTTGTTAACTTACATTAGGCATAAAACTTGTTAAATAGCCTCGATAGAAGCCCCCTAGGTAGAATGTATTTGATATCACAACTCTTGATGATCAGTAGACTCATTACGGGACTATGGCGCATGTAGCTTCTTAGAGATACTTTTTTTTAAATAGTTATCTTGCCCCGCTCTCGATCATAAATAGAAATCTTACTTTTCCAAACAATAATTTTCCCTACTAAGCCAATAGTTAATTTATATTTTCTATTTTCAAAACTAATAAATTATGCATTGACAACATGAGCTAAATCATTAGTTTACAATCGCTATAAATGACAGGATATGTGTCGTCTAAATTTAATAATTTTTAAAGACTGGGGGACGATTGGGGGATAAAATAATATTTATATTTTTTTAATTTAATTTTATCAATAATTTAACCTTAAAATATGACTCCCTCTCTCGCCAAGATGACTTCTAACAACATTCTATGTTGTCCTAAAAAGCTTGAATTTGAAGGATTCAGGCTTTTTTTGTTCTAATACAATCTGACCCAAACTATTGCAATCTTGATATAGTTGGGGGGTATTACACACTACACTGATAAAAGTGCATAAATATCAGATCGATACAACTCTGATTATTCTTTAAAATGCAGAATAAGGCCTACTTGGGTGGCAGGCCAAACTTATAAATGCAAATCAAAATTTGAAGTTAAATCTACAATGGATTTATCTAAAGTATGTTTATCTGCGATTTTTAATAAGATGCATTTTTCAACACCTTTTTAACATTAAAAACTATCTACATGTCTGTTCAGACCATCTGCTAGAAAGTTCAGTAAATCCTCAGCAACTCGTTCCTGTTGAGTAGCTAAAACACCATGAGGTTCTCCGTCATATTCGATGAGTGTCGCACTTGGAATGGCCTTTTTGACTGCATGTGCACTAACGTCTATGGGAACTGTTTTATCTGCGGTTCCATGAATGACCAATAAAGGCACAGTGAACGCTGCTAAATCAGTTCGAAAATCTGTATAGGCAAATGCCCTGACACAATCAACGGTCGCTTTTAGGCTTGCTTGCATAGCAACTTGAGTGTTCCACTTTAGAAACTCATCGCTTACCGCACGACTCAGCAATCCAACCCCATAAAAGTCTTTAAAGAAATTACTATAAAATTTTGGGCGCTCATCTAATAACCCTTCGATCATACCCTGAAAGATCGAACCATCGACACCTTCGGGATGATCATCTGTTTTTAATAGAAAAGGTACAACTGACGAAATGAGAGCAACTTTTTTGATGTCTTGTGCCTGATAACGACTTAAATAACGTGCGATTTCGCCACCACCCATTGAAAATCCAACAAGCGTAACATTGCTCAATTGCTTGTCTTCAATAACACCGCGTAAATCGTCAGCAAAAGTATCATAATGATAACCAGACCAAGTCTGCTCAGATCGTCCGAAGCCACGTCGGTCATAGCTAATTACACGGTAGCCAGCCTCCACAATTTTCATGGCAATCCAGTCCCAGCTATCTGAAGACAATGGCCAACCATGGATTAAAATTACGGGCTCGCCTTGTCCCCAGTCCTTGATATAGAGCTGTGGTTTTGTATCTAATGCTTCGTATTCATTTTCATTGACTGACATGCGTATTATTCCTTAAAGATGACATACGCTTTTGAATGTACGGCTGAAAAAGCAGAATTGATAAAGCTAAAATGTTGATATTTTATACAGTACGTGACGCTTTGTGGACTTTCCGTGATTTCTTTTATTAACTCTAGTTATGATCAAAAGCATGCATAATGAATAAAATCAGGCGCTGCATTGAATATAAAAGTGAACAATTAAATAATGAGGTCATCATTGAGTCACATTATTAATGCAAAATCTACATTTCGTTGCGAATCGTATTACATGAACAACAGCACTTCAATATTTTATGATTTAGATCAATGCTATCTTTGCTTTCATTCATCATTACAACAATCAAATCATCATGAAAACTGAAATGACTACGCAATTATCTTCGATTATGGCAATGTGGGAATTCTTCAATGAGAACTTACATTTTAAACTTTCTAAATATGAGTTTTCAGAAGGTGGTATTAAAGTGATTTATGTTGCAACTCAAGTGCAACAATCTGAATCAAAGCCAAGCCGATTGTCATGAGCGAAGCTTAATTCACCTCAAATATTTCGTATAGCCTTTGATCCTTTTTTGACTAGATGGCTTCTTATTAAGGAACTTTTGTTATTGCAAGCTTGATAGAATTCAGGGATAAAATTATTTATCCCCTTTTTTTACTTAAACACCAATTAACGGCGTCGGTTGTAAAATCTCAATCCAATAATTATCTGGATCTTTAATGAAGGCCACATAATTCATACGCCCCTCACTTAAACGTTTTTGAAAATTTACCCCTAACTGTTCAAAACGCTCACACTCTTTCACTACATCTGGTACAGAAACGCATAAGTGGCCAAAACCGCGTGGTTCGCTATTACCATTGTGATAATGAAAATCTGGATCATTTTCAGTGCCATGATTTAAGGTCAATTCCAATACACCAGACTGGCTCAATACCCATTGTTTGCGTTCGATATCATTTTCAGGAATTTCATGCAAATGACGACGAACCAAATAAACAATGGTAAAGGCAGCCTCATCAAATACCTGCTCATACACGGGTACAAAACCTAAAACTTTGGCATACCATTGAATCGATTCTTGCAGGTTTTTTACCCGAATCATGGTGTGGTTAAACACATAGTCTTTGGTTTGCGGATTTTCAGATGTAGGAAGATTAAATTTGGTCAGTAAATCTTGTAATGCCATAATGTGCTGCTCCATCCAATTTCGGGAGAGAAGTAATTTAAGATAGCGAAACTTTAACGCATCGCCAAATTCAAATCCAATCATGATCAGAGCATAGTTTCATAAATACACATTTTTGAAAAAGGCTTAAAGATTTTTTATTTACTATATGTTCAATCTTCAAACAATTACACTTTTTAGACTTGTTTTTTTTGATAGCTTAGGTAAAATTCACGCCACGTTGCCGGCATAGCTCAGTTGGTAGAGCAACTGACTTGTAATCAGTAGGTCCACAGTTCGAATCCGTGTGCCGGCACCATTTATTTTCATAATTATAAAATCCATTCTAATTTTTTACTGCACTAATTTGCATATAGCGAACAACGCCTTCCTTGTTTAAGTAATCACATAATTTTGCTGTAGTCTGTATTTTTAATTGTGCCAAATCTCTATTCTTTTTACTTTTGTTTGAAGTAATAAACCCTGCAAACCCACCCAATACAAATTCAGTTAAATCCACAATTTCAATCTGCCTGAACCCATGCTGTTCAAGCTGCTGTCGAGTCATTTGTAATGAGTCAAGCTGATGGAGATCTACATCAGCAGCTTTTAGTAGATAATTATATTTTTGTTTTTGTAATACAGAAAGTTGCTGCCATTTCTCAGAAAGCACCAAATAGTGGAAACCCAAACGCCCCTGCCCATTTAAAATTGGCTGGACTGCATTTAAAAATAAATTTAAATCACTATGATAAGCGGCATCAATACATAAAATGACATCAAAAAGCTGCCTGAAATAAAATTGATTTAAATCTAAAAATGAGCCCCGCTGTATATGTTGAAGCTGCGGTAATTTCTGCTGAATCAGTTGGATATGATTTGCTTGTATCTCTACCGCACTTATATTCTGCACATGATAATTTTCAATCCAATGTTGCAGACTTGCTCCCTGCCCACAGCCCAAATCCAGTAGTCGATCCGTTGCCGTCAACTGAACTGCTTTTGCCAATTGATCTGCCAATTGGCAACATGCATTTTTATAATCTGTTGTATTTTTCCAGTATCCCAGATTACTCCATGCCAGAGTCCGCTCATCTCCCAATCGTGCTGCATCAATCGCATATTTATGAGGAAGTTTACCGATCAAAGCATGAAGTAATTTCATCCTTTTAGTAGCCAAGTTGAGGCGCAATCTCTACTTCGGGTTTTAGCCCAACAAACGGTAATGGTGCATTAAAGATTTCAGCAATATGCATAGCAGAAGTCACCGCAGACTCTAAAATAGGTAAACCATCACACGACCAAGAACCACAATAAAACACCTTACGATCTGGCATTTTATGACGTTGCTGCAATTCTTTATTTAACGCGACTGTTTTAGAGTCTACCACCGCACGTGTCAATTTGACTGTAGAAATAATTTTCTTGGGATCAATTTCTGTGACTGGTCGCCATGTTTGAAAGACAGGATTTTTTCCAACCAATGTCGGTTCAACCGCATTCATCCAGACTGTAAATTGTTGGCGGGTAAATTTACGATCCATCATATAACTCAGTACGGACCAGTCTTTACGACGTGGTGGCATTACCGAAGTATCCGTATGAATCACAAGTTCGCCATCTTCAAAACGGAACTGCTTTAATAAAGCGATATCGTCTGCAAACTGTTCTGGATTTAAAAATTCATCAACTTTGGAAGTCGGCGTAGCAACAATCACTCGATCATATGCCCCCTGTTCACCCTGACTATTGATCACTAGAACTTTTTGGCCTTGTTCCTCTACCTGAGTAATAGCTGACCCACTACGAATATCAATGCCATCAATCAAACGGTCAACAAAAGCAGGCGTTCCACCCTGCATCCGTAATAAGGCATCCCCATCCGTCAATTGACGTAAAAATGTCAATAACGGTTTAGCCGGCCATTCGCCAATGGTTTTAGGATTACATGTACAAATAGTGTATAACACAGGCATGACAGCACCATGCCAGAACACTTCTTCAATATCATTCTGATTAATAAATTCAGCTAACGTGATATCCTGATTTTTAGATTTAAAAAATTGATTGATCGCAGTTTTAAGCTGTAACATGCCTTTGACCAAACGCCAGCCGTACTGCTTAATCCCTTTTCTATTATTAATAATTGGAAAGTTTCCAATACGGCTTCGGGTAGTCGTCAACCATGTTTCGGTACGGTCTTCAAATAACCAGCTACACGCCATATAAGTACGTACTGGAAACATTTTCATACCCAGATGCGTAGCCAGACTTAGAGTATTCTTCCATAAATAAGGATTCATAACACGCAAAGGAGCATCAATGACACCACCTTCAAACTGAATGCTATGGCTATCCATTCCTCGACCTGAAAGGGCTTCAAATATCGTAACCGTATGTCCTGCATCTTTTAAAATTCTTGCGGTAGCAAGACCAGCCATTCCGCTACCGATAATTGCGATATCCAAAATTATGATCCATCAGTTGAGAATTTTTTTGATTATGACTGATCGTCAGGAAAAACACCGTATTAAAATCTACCAGTTTTTCTTACTCACTCAAATAATAGAATAAAAAACAATCAAATAAAAATGTGACTTTAATCACATTTTAAACTTCGCCAAATTACTGAAATTATTGCGCTTTTAAAATGATTTTAGATAAAAAATTGTGTAAAAAAAATGAGATAAATTAACCAAGTGTTTGATAAAAATTTTACAATGGTTTTCATTTACGATAAGATGAATACATAAAAATGTGAACTAAATCACAAAACAACCTTTCTAATAAAATCTAAAAACGATAACGAAGAAATTACAGCGAAAAAGCCCTTTCTCGAATTTGATAAAGGGCTTTCTTCTTTCATGGCTTCCTGCTAGTTCATTCAAAGTATGGCTTATTGAATAGCCCAAATTGATCTCTTCATAACAATAGAATGGATCATTCACTTTCTTTACATTTGCAAAAGGTCATAAAAAAGCCTCTCTAGCCACAACTAGAAAGGCTTGATGTATCAGAATTAATCAATTAAAATGGTAAATCATCATCTAGGTCGGCAGGTGCTGGTGCAGCAGGTGCTTTAGGCGCAAAACCACCTGGATTATTATTCCCTGCATTGCCATAGCCACCACCCTGATTAAAGCCATTATTATTTTGGCCATAACCTGACTGCTGTGGAGCATTATTATTAAAACGTGGCTGATTAAAATCATTACCACCACCCATTGCCTGATCCCCTTGCTGACGAGAATCCAACATCTGCATTTGTTCTCCACGAATTTCGGTGGTGTAACGCTCTTGGCCGTTTTGATCTGTCCACTGGCGAGTACGCAAAGAACCTTCGATATATACTTTTGAACCTTTACGCAAATATTGCTGTGCAATTTCCCCTAAACGATTATGCAATACAATACGATGCCACTCGGTTTGCTCTTTACGCTCACCTGTATTTTTATCTGTCCACGATTCACTGGTCGCAATCGAGAACTGGGTCAAAGACCCTCCATTTGGAAAAGTTTTGGTTTCTGGATCACGTCCTAAAGTACCAACTAAAATAACTTTATTCACACCACGCATTAGCTAATTTCTTCCTATGTATTTCTGTGTTTTACTTTATAAGAGTTATGCTTAAATGGCTACCTCTGAGCCTATCAAGTGCGTTAAATGTTGTCGCGCAGCATCATCAATAATCTGCTTATCAACTTTTATATACGCTACTTTTTGCTCAGTCATCACCACAACTTCTTCAATACCACGAATTGCCAATAGTTTTGAAGTCCATTCATCTGTTTGTTTTAATTCAGGTAAGGGCAAGACGATTGAAGACAAATACCGAGGTTGCGCCAGACCAAAACTAATCAGCAGCCAGATGATAGCAATGCCCGCCAAAATACTCCAACCTAGCGAAGTATTATGTAACATTAAAAGTTGTCCACCTAACACACCACCAAAGAATGCTCCTAAAAACTGGCTACTGGCATTAATACCCATTGCTGTTGCTTTGGACTGAATCGGTGCAGACTTGGACAGCCATGATGGCAATAATGCTTCCATCACATTGAAAGCGATAAAAAACAAACCCAATCCTAAAAGCAGAATATATTTGGATTCATAGCCAAAAATTAAAATGAGTAAGCCTGCAATAATGCCAAAAATTGCTGTTAGAAAAATGCCACGCATTTTGCGATATTTTTCAGCAACAATAATGCTTGGAAAAGCAAAAAACAGACTAATCACTAAAAGCGGCAAATACACCATACCATGCTTAGCCAGTGGAATATCAGCAAAATCAATAAGTTGTGATGGAACATAGATAAACATGGCCGTCAGCAACAAATGCAGCGAAAAAACTGAAACATGCAGCCGATTTAGTTCGCCCATCTGAATGACTTGTTTAAGTTGTGCAAGATAACCCTGTCGAAAATTACGATGATGGCGAGTAACTTTTGGCACCAGCAACAACATAAAAATGGCAGCAATCCCCATAATCGTCGTAACCCAGAATAGACCTGAGATACCCACGCGACTGGTCAACCATGGCCCTAAACTAAATGCCACTACAAAGGACAGCCCAATACTCATACCCATCACGGCCATCGCCTTAGTACGCTGCTCTTCACGAGTGACATCCGCAAGAAGAGCCATGACCACTGCCGATACTGCACCAGCACCCGCAATAGCACGCCCAATAATCACACCATAAATAGTATGGGACATCGCTGCAATCGCCCCGCCCAATGCGAAAAGCGCCAGCCCTAAGATGATGAGTGGTTTACGACTAAAACGGTCTGCCCACAAACTAAACGGAATTTGTAGAATTGCCTGACTTAAACCATAAACACCCACAGCTAGCCCAATCAGCGCTGGGGTTGCATATTGGTAAGACTGACCTGCAATAGAAAACACGGGGATAATCATGAACAATCCCAACATCCGCAAGGCAAAAATACTGCTTAATGCAAAAGTTGAGCGACGTTCTATAGCATTCATCATCTTATTACGCTGAATTTAACCTGTACAAATTATAGGGTATTCACACCAAAACTTCGCTACATTCCTTCAATTTCTTGTGAACATAAAACAAAGCAGGGTGTAGAAACACTCTGCTAATTTAGTTCATTAGACTGAATATTTGCTTAACTCAGTGGTTGATGTTTACGATATTGAATCGATGCAATCACTGCCCAAACTATAAATGCCACTCCAATTAAACCAGTCACTACTTCCGGGACATGCACACCTGTACCACTGGCCAACATAATAAATGCTAAAGCACCAATCGCGTAATGCGCACCATGCTCAAGAAAAATATAAGCATCCAATGTCCCTTTTTCCACGAGATAAATCGTCATGGAACGCACAAAGATCGCGCCAATCGCCAGACCTAGCATGATAATCACCACATCACTGGTAATCGCAAATGCGCCAATCACACCATCGAAACTAAATGAAGCATCCAAAACCTCAAGATACAGGAAACCACCAAAACCCGCTTTGACTATTCCTGTAACTGCTCCATTTTCATCATGTTTCACCGCATTGCCATCTTCATCCACCTCGGGTTCACCCCCCAGTAAATGACTGAGTACTTGTACACCAATATAGATCACCAACCCCCAGATGCCAGCCATTGTCACGACCAAACGCTTGTCATCTTCAACTTGCGCGGACATGATCAGCAACGCGATTAAAGCAATAAATACCGACATGGCTGGAACACTGGCCAGATGCGACAGTTTTGCCTCAAGCCATCTGAACCAATGTGTGTCCTTACCATCATCAAAGAAGAAGTTCAGAAATACCATTAACAGGAACGTGCCACCAAAGGCTGCAATTTCAGGATGATGCTCCATTAAGCGCTGGGAATAAGTCGCAGGATCATTCAGTGCCATTTGCACCACTTCCAGCATCCCCATATCCGCTGTTACAGCGACAATTACGATGGGAAAAATTAACCGCATGCCAAATACGGCAACAAGAATACCTACAGTTAAAAAGATCATTTTCCAAAAATGATCCCAATTGCGTAAAACTGAGGCATTAACCACGGCATTATCAAAAGACAAAGATACCTCCATCACCGCTAGGATTGCAGTAATGGTCAAGGCTTTAAACATAGTAGAGATACCCGCCTCTGGCCCATGGGTATAGCCCCAATAGGCAGACAAAGCCAGACAAATCACAGTAAAAAAAATGGAAAAACGAAAATGCTTCATGAGCGCCCTGAATCAAAAAATATTAAAATTAGGATTTCGCCGCATATTATGCGCGTTTTGATATCGCTTGCAGATGACTTTTATCATTTTTTAGTAAAATCTTAAGGAAAAATTAATAAAGGATCTCTACAGCCTATTCAATACAAAACTTTGTTATAGTCCAGCCAGAATATCTTTTATTTTAGAGCAAAAATAGATGCGCTTTACCCAAGAACTTTGGCAAAACAATAGTGAACTTTATCAAAAAATATTAAACCTTCCTTTTAATCAGGAACTCGCCGCAGGAACGTTATCTGCTGAAGCATTTTGTCATTATGTTATTCAAGATGCCCACTATTTACTGTCCTATGGCCGTGCTTTAGCAGTTGCTGCGGCGAAGGCGTTTGATGCCGATGATGTCATTCAGTTTTCAGAGGCGGCCAAAATCGCCATTATCGTAGAACGTAGTCTGCACAATGACTTTATGCAGCATTTTGACATTAGCAAACACCAATTTGAAACAACTCCTCTGACGCTTGCCTGTCATCATTACACCTCATTTTTAACGGCGACCGCATGGTCCGAAAGTTATGCAGTGGTATTAGCAGCGTTACTGCCCTGTTTCTGGATTTATGCAGAGGTTGGTAAAGATATTGTTGAAAAATCTGTTGCCAATAATCCCTATCAAGCATGGATTGACACCTACTCTGGAGAAGAGTTTCATACCGCAGTACATAATGTCATTGCGACCGTTGATAAAGTCGCGGCCCGTTGTGATGATGATACCAAAGCCAAAATGCACGCAGCTTATACCATGGGCGCAAAACTGGAATGGCTATTTTGGGACAGTGCTTATCAGCAACGGCAATGGATGGGATTAACTGACTGATTTAGCCATTCTGATAGTTTGAAAATAGTGTACTTCATGCTGATCGAATTAATTGATCCAGATGAGCATGAAGTCATTCTTCCTCGTCCCGTAGAAATTCACTTTTAGCAGTAGCTTTATGTCTTTAAACTGAGAACTAGGGAGAATAAAAGGACGTCCAGCCATACAGTAAAACTGCCGCAGCCAAAACCCATGCCAGTGTCGCCAAACTTAAACAAGCACCAATCGATACACGATCGGCAAGGTAATACACCATGCCTAAATAAATCGCGTACGGAATCAGTGACCACAACCCAAATAAAGCTGTTTTACGTAACGCCTCCGCGCCTTGTTGTCCAAATACAATGACATGTGCAATCAGTGCAAAAGTGGGAAATAAAGGCACTAAACCTGCAATATAAAAAGATCGGCTTTTAGATAATAAAGAAATGAGCAATACAACTGCTGCGCCAAGTGTGCATTTAAAGAATAAACCGAGCATAAGAACAATAACGCTTGAACAATGTCAGCGAACTTACTCCTTTTCCTCATAAAATAGAAGACCACCACTGCTCACATTAAAATGATGTCATTGTTTTTACAAAATCGGCTTGCAATTTTGAGCAAGTTCAAGCATCCTTACTTGATAATGATTATTATTTACTTAGCTTGAATGTTTATAGCGCCTCGGTAATGGGAGAACATGATGCTTATAGAAACTCAAGGTAGTGAGGCAATGAATGCAATGATCACATTGCGTCAATGCTGGTTTGCAAATGAAGAAATTTATATCAATAAAGGCTGCTTACATTGTGGTTCTGCAGCAACTTATCTGATCTATTTTACCAACCGAAAGATTCAAAAATTAATGCTCGATTTTATTGCCAAATATAATTGCAATCATCCTAAGCGAATCGACTTAATGGATCTCGAACACTTTGAACAAGACTATGAGCAGTTACTGTCACAACTTGAAGCTCAAGTGATCCATTATTCTTTTTCGCAGCACAATCAACCAAAAAGAATTGCCTTTGAACAGATTGAATCTATTTTTGAACGTGATTTTGCCGTGGCTTGCTAAAGCATAATTATTATAAAAAGACGCTCCCATTTAACTCCAAAGCACAGCAAAGACTGTGCTTTTTTTTGAGCAACTTAATTGCATGCAATTAAAATAAATGGACGACCAATAATGTCAACAAAGCTGGTATTGCCTGTATATAGATAATTTTTCGACTTGCCGTTAATCCCCCATAAACCCCTGCAACTAAAACACAGCCCAAAAAGAAAGTTGCAAGCGGCACAGCATAACTTACGGGAGCAAACAGTGACCAAAATAAACCTGCTGCAAGAAAACCATTATATAAACCCTGATTTTGTGCCAGAACTTTGGTCAGTTTTGCTTTTTCCAGACTATTGCCAAATGCCTTAAGTCCATAAGGCTTATCCCACAAAAACATTTCCAGTACCAAGATATAAACATGTAACAATGCAATCAGCGTTATAAGAATTTTAGCAAGCATGTTGATGATCCTATTTTTTGATCAAGTTCATTTTTAGAACTATAAATATAACCAATTTATCAGCGACTGTATAAAAGTTTTATGGTGTTTGTTTTCAACCGACACAAATTGACGCATAAAATGGTAAATTTCATGCTTGAACATTTTTCATGCGCTATCATATATACCTTTTTAAAATTCGTTTAGGATCATTTTATGAGCCAAAGTCATATCCGTATTCGAGGTGCGCGTACCCATAACTTAAAAAACGTGTCTCTCGATATTCCACGCGATAAGTTTGTGGTGATTACGGGACTCTCAGGCTCAGGTAAATCCTCTCTAGCCTTTGATACCTTATATGCTGAAGGTCAGCGCCGCTATGTGGAGTCGTTGTCCGCCTATGCGCGTCAGTTCTTATCGCAAATGGAAAAACCTGATGTCGATGCTATTGAAGGGTTGAGTCCAGCAATTGCAATTGAACAAAAATCAACCAGCCACAACCCACGTTCTACTGTAGGAACAATTACCGAAATTTATGACTATTTGCGCCTACTTTACGCACGTGTAGGTACGCCTTATTGTCCTGAGCATGATTTGCCGATGGTGGCACAAACCGTATCTGAAATGGTCGATGCAGTAAAAGCACTGGAAGAAGGTACTGCTTTAATGTTACTCGCGCCTGTAGTCCGCGAGCGTAAAGGTGAATATTCACAACTCTTTGAACAATTGCAAGGTCAGGGTTTTGTCCGTGCACGTGTCGATGGCGAAATTATTGATATTGATAGCCCGCCTGAACTGGATAAAAAGAAAAAACATACCATTGAAGTGGTGGTGGATCGCTTTAAAGTACGTGATGATTTAGGTAACCGGATTGCTGAATCCTTTGAAACAGCATTGCGTTTAGGCAGTGACCTTGCGATTTTATCGTGGATGAACGCTGAGCAACCTGATCGAGTCTTTTCTGCCAAGCATTCCTGCCCTGAATGTGATCGTGCTGTAGCTGAACTTGAACCACGCATGTTTTCATTTAATAATCCATTTGGTGCTTGCCCTGTATGTGATGGATTGGGAACGCGCAGTCATTTTAGTGCAGAGAAACTTATTCCAAGTCCTGATTTATCTTTAAGTCAGGGAGCGATTCGTGGTTGGGATCGTCAACGTCCCTATTATTATTCAATGTTACAAAAAGTGGCTGAGCATTTTAGTTACTCATTGGATGAACCGTGGAATAAATTGGATAAAGATGTTCAAAAGAAATTTTTATATGGCACCGGTAAAGAAAAAATTGACCTGAGTTATATTGATGAACGAGGCCGTCGTCATAATCGCGTCATTCCCTTTGAAGGAGTCATTACTCATCTGGAACGTCGTTATCGTGAAACCGAAAGTAATTATGTACGTGATGATTTAGCTCAGTATTTATCTAATGCTGCATGTGATGCTTGTGGTGGTTCACGCCTAAATGAAATTTCTCGTCATGTCAAAGTTAAGGACAAAACCATTGCCGACATTACCAGTATGTCTATTGGCGATGCAGAAAGTTATTATCAGGATTTGAATCTGGCAGGTGCAAAAGGTGAAATTGCCGATAAAATCTTTAAAGAAATTCGAGAGCGTCTCCACTTTCTGGTCAGTGTCGGACTTAATTATTTGAGTTTGGCACGCTCAGCCGAAACTTTATCGGGCGGTGAAGCGCAGCGGATTCGACTGGCCTCACAAATTGGTGCAGGTTTGATGGGCGTTATGTATGTTTTAGATGAACCATCCATTGGCTTGCATCAACGTGATAATGATCGGTTATTACAAACTCTGATTCGTTTACGCGATCTGGGCAATACCGTTTTGGTCGTTGAGCACGATGAAGATGCGATTCGCGCTGCTGATCATATTATTGATATTGGCCCTGGTGCTGGTGTGCATGGTGGAGAGATTATCGCCGAAGGAACTGCGGATGAGCTGAAGAAGCATAAGGACTCTTTAACCGGGCAATATTTATCAGGTGCTTTAAAAATTAAAATACCTGAGCAACGTCTACATTCACCTACGCCTGATCAAAAAATTAAACTTTCAGGTGCAGCAGGCCACAACCTGAAAAACGTTGATCTTACCATTCCCCTTGGAATTATGACGTGTGTAACAGGAGTTTCTGGTTCAGGCAAATCGACATTAATCAACCGTACCTTGTTGCCATTAGCCGCAACTCAGCTCAATGGTGCAACCACACTCACCGCAGAAAAGTTTGATTCTATCGAAGGCTTACAACATTTAGATAAAGTGGTCGATATCGACCAGAGTCCGATTGGGCGTACACCTCGATCAAACCCTGCAACGTATACAGGCTTATTTACTCCAATTCGTGAGTTATTTGCACAAACCCCTGAAGCCAAAGCACGGGGTTATGCAGCAGGTCGTTTTTCCTTTAATGTCAAAGGCGGACGCTGTGAAGTTTGTGAAGGTGATGGCATGATTAAAGTTGCCATGCACTTTTTACCAGATATGTATGTACCCTGCGATGTCTGTCATGGGAAACGCTATAATCGCGAGACGCTAGAAGTCACATATAAAGGCAAAAATATTTCTGATGTACTCGAAATGACGGTGGAAGATGGTGCAGAATTTTTTAATGCAATTCCTGTGATTCATCGTCGTTTGGAAACATTGACCCAAGTTGGATTAGGTTATATTCGTTTAGGTCAAGCTGCTACCACGCTTTCAGGCGGTGAAGCACAGCGTGTCAAACTGGCACGCGAACTGGCTAAACGCGATACAGGTAAAACCTTATATGTGTTGGATGAACCCACCACAGGGTTACATTTCCATGATATTGCCAAGCTTCTTGACATCTTGCATGAGCTACGCAACAAGGGTAATACCATTGTAGTGATTGAGCATAATCTGGATGTCATTAAAACTGCCGACTGGATTATCGATCTGGGTCCTGAAGGAGGTTCTGGTGGTGGTCAGATTATTGCTGAGGGTACACCAGAACAAGTCGCTGAAGTTGAAATTTCACATACAGGGCATTTTTTAAAGCCAATGTTGAAATAAACTTAATCGATCAAAATATTTAGTATTCAAGGATTGAGCTATAGAATTGGCTCAATTCGTGTTACGAATATAAAGTTGTCTTCATTTTAAAATTAGCTTTCTCCAAATATCTTGTTTAATTAAATTTGAAAGCATATGATTTCTATTATCAATAATTTTAATTAAGAATTACTTTTCATATTATTTTTTAAAGAGATTTTTTCATGTTATTGGATTATTTAAGATCGTGTTTAAAATATAGCTTTATCTGGTTTCTTCTTCTATTTATTATTTTTTTAATATTAAAACTGACTCAACTCTTTGAACAAGATCAGCTTAATACTGCTATCGAACTGTTATCTTATTTAGGTTTAACAATTTTAGGATACATTTTTACGCTTAAAGCACCTGAAGTAAAATATATCCATGCAAGCGTTGTATCACTTCTTTTTTGTCTATTAATCGCTACGAGTGCAACTTTATTCAAGATGCCCTTAAAGACCATTATACTGTATAGCCTTTTGCCTTATTTTTTATGTCTTTCGATGGGTATACTCGGTTACTGGATATTTAACAAATTTCTTTCACAACAGCCTCAACATTAAATCATAGATTTACTCTAAAACATTTCTAGTAAAAATGTTTTAGCATTTCCCATATTCTTATGTACCCTCCACCACATTTTTTCCTTTGGCCTTTGCTCTGAGCAAAGCCTGATCGGCTTTTTGGAATAAAGCCAACCAATTATCAGCTCCCACAGTAACCCCAATGCTGAGCGATATCTGTATCGGCACTTCAAAGTCAGAAACAGAAATTTTCTTTTGATTTAATTTAAATCTAATATTTTCGGCCAATTTCAAAGCCTGTTCTAATTCAACATCTTCCATTAAAACCAAAAACTCATCCCCCCCATAACGAACAATCAGATCTGAACTCCGTACAGAAATTTTTAATTCTTCTGCCACCAGTTGAATCACCTGATCCCCAACCATATGGCCATGTTCGTCATTGACCCGCTTAAAATTATCAATATCAATAATCATCAGGCAAAGTTGCGATAAAGTCTGCGGATGCTGGGCTAAAATCGTTAAATAATCATCCAGCGCCAAACGATTAGACACACCAGTTAGAGCATCCGTATTGGCAATATTGCGCAGCTGAAACTCCAATGCATCACGCTGCTGTAACATACGCTTTAATTTTTTAATTGCACTAAATAACAAAGCAAATTCGTCTTTTTTACCCTGATGATCACTCGAACTCTCGACAACTCCATCTGAAAGTTCAAGAATTTGTTCTTGGGCTTGAATCAATGGATGAATAATACGTCTTTGCGCAAAACTCATGGTAAATAATGCGACGACAACAGATACAAGTGACAATAATAAAGTCAGAATAAACTGGCGCTCAGCTTTTTCCTTACGGTTTTCGGCAACATCTACACTGACGTCCAAAAGATATTTTTGTAAATTGACCACGGGCGCAAATTTATTGACGATACGCTCTGTTAATTGGGTACCAGTCATTGAATAAGCTTCATGACGACGACTTTCATCTAAAAGCTCGGAGACTAAAGCCACGCCTTGCTCTAAAAACTCATGCTTCAGTTGATCATGGAGTTTTTCATATTCTGGAGTTTTGGCATATTGCGGTTGTAAAGTATCGATCAAATTCCAAAGATACAACGCCTGATACTGCGTCTGAAGTGAACGCGCTCGATTCATATCCGGAATTTGCTCACTAAAACTGACAGGCGCAATAATATTAGAAGCCACTCTGCCCGCTTGATCGCGCAAATCTGACAGCAATAAAATCATGGTGATATAGTCAGAAAGCTGATTATCTACACTGTTTCTTTGAATCACAAATGCCCGTAAAATTTCACGGTAACTGTCCCAAGCAGCAAACATAGCCAGAACAGCATGATCATATTGCACTGATGTACGTGAAATATCTGGAAGTGCTGCATACTCATCGACCAAATCACGTGCTATTTTTAAATCATGTATCATGTCTTGCTGCAACTGAACCGCAACCTGATTTTGACCAATGACTTCCAGCAAAGCCACATTTTCACGAATATTTTGGTCTACCCCTTGTCGATATTGCTCTAATGCTTTTCGATAAAAGTCTTGCTTGGCATAGGAACTCGACATCAATTTATTCGCAAAAGCCCTCTCTCTTGAGATTTCATTGGCGGTATGGGCCAATAATTTTAAAGATTGAATCCCAATTAAATCTTGTTGAGCAGACCGAAATGCTTGATAACTATTAATAATCAAAGGAAAACAAATACACAGTAATGACAAGATAATCATCGCCATAAAAAGAAATAAGCGCTGACGAATAGACCTCAAACCTAACTTTTGCATATTTAGGTACGACTCCCCACGCCTGTGTCCGGATCCATATATCAACTGTATTATTTTCGATCTAATTGATTATATTAGCTTAAAAACTGCCTAATACCTAATACAAGGTTAATGATGAACACATCGCTTTAATTTATTGATTTTTCAAATAATAATTCCAGTAAGTAAACCGTATATTTTAAATTACTTGTGTTTAAATGTCTTCTAAGCGTGCAGCAATCCAATTCAAACACGAAAAACTCAGACACTATCTAACAAATCAATTAAAAAAATTAAAATAATCAATTTTACAGATTAAAAGTCTAAATTCATAATTAACACATATTCAGGAGTTATTCTTCTTTTATAGATTAAGCAATGTCCTTCGGATGTGCTTCCCTACTAATATCCTTTTCGGCCCAACCACTCTCTTATCGGTTGGGTTTTTTTTATCTTAAATTTTAATGGCGAGCTATTTATAACTCCTAAAAATTGATTTATCTCATAAAAAAAGCCCAGCCTTGGGGAAAGCTGGGCATATAAAAGTTAAAACTTTAAAAACAATTTCAGTGGAGAATCTATAGACCAAATCCAAGCAAAATAGTCAAGATTCAATAATGATATTATCTAAATAAATTTGCTAGATGTAAAGCGCATTTACGCAAAATAGTATGTTTTTTCCATGATTTTTACCATTCTTTACAGAGACCATCACACTTATTTAATTTGAATGTTAATTTTTTAACCGTTTTATACGTTTAACCCCCTTAATGGTGCATTTTATTATTCCCAATATGTGACACAATTAACTTTTTATTGTTTAAATTTATTTAAAGTCACAAAAATTTGGTTTAGAAATACAAATTTATTAAAGTTTTTAACAATAATTTCATACAAATTGATCAGTTTTTACAATTAAAAATCTGTCTATTTTTTATTCTTAATGCAAATTCTAGTTCAGTTTTTTATAGGATAGCTAATTGTAAAGAATGTACTTTTTGCAGGTTGACAACTTTTGTTCCAAATGAACACTTTTTAATCAAGCACTTAAATGCTCTTGAGCGGCAATCAGTGACCGTCCTTTCTATCATTGACTTCATAATTTGTTACAATACAATGACGGCAGCTTAATTTTCTTGTTAATGCTGGAAACTATTATGAAAAAACTCGGTTTAGCCACTGCTTTACTTTTAGCCATGACCGGTGCACAAGCGTATCAAGTTGAAGTTCAGGGACAATCTGAATTCGTAGATACAACGGCAAATGATAAAAACTTTACAGGTGACCTTAACGGTACATTCTATTTTAAGGATGTTGATGCGTCTAAAGGCCCTTTAGCAGAAGCAGCATTTTTAAATCAAGCGTCTAGCGTTTCTCTTGGTTATAGCTATCAGCAATACGATGAAAAAGACGGTATTAATTACAATATTGGTACCTATGGTGCAAAAGGTGAAGCTTATCTTCCAACACCTTATGTTCCTGTCTATGCAAGCGCATCATATAACCACACAGATGCTGATGGTAAAAATGCTATTTCTCGTGATGACCACGGTGACCGTTATGCATTAGAAGTTGGTGCAATGTTGCTACCTAACTTTTTAATGGCAGTGGGTTACACCAGTGTTGCTGACCAGTTCTCTTTAGACACTTTTGGTATCATGAATAATGGTATCTATTCTGCAGTAAATCAAACTGCAGCTATTCAGGACGACCAAGACGCAATTACTGCACGTGCTAAATATGTTGGCCCTATTGATGGCACAAATATGGCTGTTGGTTTTGAAGTTGCAGGTGCATTTGGTCAAGAAAACCAATACGGTTTAAAATCTGATCTTTACTTGACACCAAAACTCAGTGTGGGTGCTACATTTATCGGTAACGATGGCGAAGCAAACATCAAAGGTGATGACCTTGGTCGCTTTAAACAAGCTTGGGGTGGTCATGTAAATTACTTCATTACTCCAGCAGTTGCTGTAGGTGCATCTTATCTGAAAGCTGATGTGAAAGGTTCTGACCTTGACACTCAAACTATCGGTTTAAATGCAAAAGTTCGTTTCTAAGTAAACTGAATTTTAATAAAAAAAGAGGACTCTATATGAGTCCTCTTTTCATTTTAGTTGGTTCTCATCACATTTAAGAAATAAAGGTGACGTTCATACTGGTCAATAATATCCTGGATTAGATCTTCCTGTGTCCAGTCCATAACATCATAGTTTTGCCCACCTTCACGTAAGAAAACTTCAGCCTGAAAATACTCATCAATCTCTTGTGCATCAAGATTATCCACCATAAAACTTGGGGGAACTGTTTCACGTGAAACCACATTATAAATAAAATTAATTTCATCATGATGATCGACTTTAAGTACCAGACCATTTTCAGTATCTTCAATTTTTGCAGTTAAATGTCGACGTTTAAATTCTTTTTGAATACTTTCAAATGCTTTCTTAACAGTGTTCTGAATATAGTCATCTACTTCCTGCTTATTATGCGGATAATGCATAATTAAACCGAGGCGTTGCTGCCAACTTCTTGGATTCTGAATGGCACGTGGCGTAGTTCTTGCCTCTTGAATGGCCTGCATTTTGGTACTATCAATCCTCAATGCCTTAACCAAGCCCCAACAAATTAAAAGCATAATCACGGTAAATGGCAATGCACTCATAATCGTTGCAGACTGTAATGCGGTTAAGCCACCTGCCAGCAATAAAATAATTGCCAGTGCAGCCATGACCACAATCCAGAACAAACGCTGCCATACCGATGAGTTTTCAGATTTAGCCGTTAGATAATCCACAACTAACGCCCCTGAATCCGCAGAAGTGACAAAAAATAGCATGACCAAAATGGTTGCCAATAAACTCATTACCCCAGACAAAGGTAAGGTTCCCAGAAACGCGAATAATGCAACGGATGAATCACCCTGAATAGCTCCAAGTAATCCTGTATTTCCTTGATGAATTACACTATACAATCCAGCATTGCCCATGAACCCCATCCAGATTAGAGTAAACCCAGTCGGAATAAATAAAACACCGATGATAAATTCACGAATGGTTCGCCCTTTAGAAACCCGAGCAATAAACATACCGACAAATGGAGACCAAGAAATCCACCATGCCCAATACATAATCGTCCAGCCACCAATCCAGCCTGTAGGTTGATAGGCATAAAGATTAAAGGTCATATCAAACAGGTTAGAAACATATTGCCCTGCATTTTGAATGGTGGTTTGAAGGAGGTAAATCGTTGAGCTGGCAAAAAACACAAACATTAATAAAATCAAAGCCAGAACCAGATTAAGTTCGGCGAGACGTTTAATCCCTTTATCCAGTCCCAATCCAACAGACAGTCCAGCCATCGCACTGACCACGATAATCAGGATCACCTGTGAGGTTGCGGTTGTCTCTAAACCGAATAAATAGTTTAACCCTGAACCGATTTGAGTGACGCCGAAACCAAGCGTTGTGGCAACTCCAAAAATGGTTCCAATTGTTGCAAAAGTGTCTACTGCATCCCCTGCTGGCCCATAAATTTTCTTGCCAATCAACGGATAAAGTGAGGAGCGAATTTTTAAAGGTAGATTATGCCGATAGGCAAAATAAGCCAGTGATAAAGCCACGATAGCGTAGATTCCCCACGCATGTAGGCCCCAATGGAAAAAGGTAACACGCATTGCTTGCTGCGCGGCAAGAATCGTTTCCGGCTCTCCTGTCGGGGGCGTGACATAATGCATGATCGGTTCTGCAACCCCAAAAAACATTAAACCTATCCCCATTCCTGCTGTAAATAGCATGGCGAACCAAGAGCTATTACTATATTCAGGCTGACTATGATCAGGACCTAATTTAATTTTACCGCTAGATGAACAAGCAATCACAATCAATAAAATCAAAAAAAGAGCAACGGATAATACATAAAACCAGCTAAACGATTCGGTAATCCAGTCTTTAAGCTGTTGAGTCAATAACTCAAATGAATTAGGCGTAACAATGACAATTGCGAGAAAAATCGCAATGATTGCAAGTGTACTAAAAAACACATTTGGATTGATATTACTCATCCAAGATGACGTTTTGGAAGGCATACATCCCCCAGATTATTTTTAATAAAGACGTGATCATCACAATCACACAAGACAACACAAAAAGTGAAAAATGTATAAGAGCATGCTTATCTTTAAAGAACAGCAACTTGACTCTTAACTTTTATATTTTATGGAGAGTTTCCATAAAGAACGTTGTAGAGCTGTAACAGAATTTTATTGATCTTTATGCTCGGATTGTTTTGGCATATGTCGAATATACTGAAGCGCAATCAGACGCGAAACAATAACGGCCAAATACATGACACCACCAAACATCTGAATAATGGCAATCACTCGCGCTGCTGCACCAGAAGGAACAATATCTGAAAGACCCGTTGCAGATTGGAGACTAAAACTTAAAAACAATAAATCTAGCCAGCTTTTTAAACCCGTATAATCAGCCTTAATAAAACTGGTTGGCACAATCAACTGACAAATATTATAGAGAAATGCGAACCCCCAGGCGAGTAAAGTAAATACAGCTCCTGCAGCAAACAGCTCATCTTTGGTCAGATAACGATCAGCAAACATATAACGCAAAAGACCATACGCTGCATAGAAGTAAGCCAGACTTTCAAAACCATGCGCCATAATTTGTATAAATGGCTCACGATAGCCTAATAAAAGCAGAAAAGAGAATACGAAAGCCCCACTAACAAATAACAACCCCAATGCGGTAAAAGCAGGTGACTGTCGAATGACTTTTGCGATAATCAGTAACGCTAATGCTCCAAGCACCCAGCTAATGGCACGATAAGATAAATGACTATTATTGGTTAAGGATGAAAGAATTAAAATAAACAACTGCACGAGTAACAACCATGCTGAAGGCAATAAGCGAAAGCCTTGCCAGAATTCTTTCAATGTCTGCATTTTATATCCAGTATTGTTGTTTTTTAACAAAAAAATTGCTTCAAGTTCTACATTTTCAGCTCATCTTCGCTTGGCTTATGGCATAAAGTAAAGAGTGTCTATGTAAAAAGTATTTCACAGAAAATGCTCAAAATACTGCAACTTGTTACAGCCTAATATCGCATAATATTTTGAAATAATTCAATAAGGTGATAACAAATGAAACGCGCTTCACTATTTTTCACTCTAAGTTTGGCGTTTGTTTTGACAGCTTGTGGTAAAACCAACCCTATGCTGGAACAACATCCTGACTATATTGGCGATTGGCAAAGTAGCACCGATACCTTAAAAATAGAAAAGAACGGTCAAGTGACTTATAAACATAATGAACATCAAGATCAGAAAACCCCAGAGAGTGAAGTCAGCTTGACAGCACATTCTGATATTAAAGCGACCATTACCGAATTTAATGATAATAGCTTTGAAATTGGACAAGGCGAACTCAGCAAAGGCTTTAAAGTTGACCATGCGCCCTACAAGGAAAATGGTCAATGGAAAATGCAAATCAATGGCCAAGTTTATACCAAGAAATAAGATGCCCTAAAATATATCGGCATAATGTCAGCTTTCATTGATTAGAAAATAAAAAGACTGCCTTAAAAGGCAGTCTTTTTAGGTTTGACTTATTGATCAGATATTAGTGATCTGAAGCACCAGAGATCCCGACCCCTGTCATTGAGCGAACATATTGTGCATCAAATGCTTTACGTTCTGCTTGAGCACGTGCTGAGTTATCCGTAATAGAGAAGAACCAGCAGCACAGGAATGACAATGGCATTGCAAAGATTGCAGGGCCGTTGAATGGATTAATTGGTGTATCAGAGATCTTTAACGTATCGACCCACACTGCCTTAGACAGAATAATAAGTACCACAGCAGTTGTTAGACCTACTACACCACCGATGACTGCACCACGTGTAGTTAAGCCTTTCCAGAACATCGACAATACGAGGACTGGGAAGTTGGCACAACACGCAACCGAGAAAGCCAAACCGACCATGAATGCCACGTTTTGCTTTTCAAACAAGATGCCTAAAATCATCGCAAATATAGCAAGTCCCATTGTTGCAATTTTAGACATGCGTAATTCAGACTCAGGTGTAGTTTGACCTTTTCTAAATACGTTGGCATATAAGTCATGTGAAATCGCAGATGCGCCAGACAAGGTTAAACCAGCCACCACCGCAAGAATCGTTGCAAAAGCCACCGCTGAAATAAAGCCCATGAACAAGTCACCGCCCAATGCATCACTTAAATGCACCGCAGCCATGTTGTTACCACCTAAAAGCTCTAATTTACCTGTAACTGCTGCTTTAGCAACATCAAGAAATTGTGGATTGTTTGATACGAATAGAATTGCACCAAAACCAATAATGAAAGTAAGCAAGTAGAAGTAACCAATAAAACCTGTCGCAACCACAACTGATTTACGAGCTTCTTTAGCATCTTTTACAGTAAAGAAACGCATCAAAATATGTGGCAAACCTGCTGTACCAAACATTAAGGCCAAGCCTAGAGAAAGCGCATCAATCGGATTGGATGCCAAACTACCTGGCCCCATGATTTTAGCCGCATCTTCAAAGCTAATATGACGTACAGTCGAATAGACATCAATTGCTTGGTTAAACATATTGCTGAAGCTAAAGCCCACTGCTTTCATAACCATAAAGGCCATGAAAGTTGCACCAGAAAGTAAAAGTACTGCTTTAATGATCTGTACCCATGTGGTTGCTAACATGCCGCCAAAGATCACGTAAGCCATCATGAGCAAGCCTACAATTACCACTGCGATATTATAGTTCAAACCAAACAACAGTTTGATCAACTGCCCTGCACCCACCATTTGTGCAATCAGATAGAATGCAACAACCACTAGTGAGCTAAACGCAGCCAAAGTACGCACTGGTTTTTCTTCCAGACGGAATGACACTACATCGGACAGGTTATATTTACCCAGATTACGCAAACGTTCTGCAATCAGGAATAAAACGATTGGCCAACCCACCATAAAACCGAGTGAATAAAGTAAACCGTCAAAACCTGAGCTAAATACCATCGCGGAAATACCGAGGAAAGATGCGGCAGACATGTAGTCCCCCGCAATCGCCAGACCATTCTGAAAACCAGAAATGCCCCCGCCTGCAGTATAGAAATCTTTGGTATTTGTGGTTTGTTTAGCTGCCCATTTGGTAATGAACAAGGTTCCGCCCACAAAGATCACAAACATAATGATGGCATGCCAGTTGGTGGCTTGCTGCTGCGCCTGACCCAGATCAGGACTTGCCATTGCGACTGTGGATAACATCGCAGTGACTGCCATAATGGCTTGGGCCTTAAATGAATTCCATTTCATCATTAGTGTAATCCTTTCTCGTGAGCAATGGCCTCAACTTCTTTTAACGCATCTTCATTTAGTTGATCGAGCGTATTATTGGCAATATAGGAATACACGGCGCATAACACAAAAGATAATACGATAATGCCTAAACCTAAAGGAATTCCCCAAGTTGTCACACCACCGCTAAATGAACTCATTAAAAATTCTTTGTTGTATCCAACGAGTAGCATGAATCCGACATAAACAAACAACATAATTCCTGTGAGTGTCCAACTTAATGTCGCTTTCTTGCTAACCATTTTTTTAAATTTTGGATTTTGTAGAATTCGCTCTACCTGAACGTCATCCATAAACTACTCCTTTTACAGCGGCCATCGATGGGCGCTTTTTAATCCTTTTTCTTTACGCTACTAAATTAACAAGCTTGTATAAGGTTCGTAACTTAGACTTTGGTCGCTAAATTTCATACAAAATGAGAAGCTTTAGTTTAGCTTAAGGTATGATAGGCCAAGCGTTGAACAGTTTAGGTGCTATGAACAGCTGGCTTATTATTGGGGTATTGGCCCTTTATATTTTAGTCTTATTCCTCTGTGCTTTTTTTGGTGAAAAGCATGCCAGTCGTCTGAGTACACGCGGGCGAATGCTGTTGTTCAGCCTAACTTTAGGGGTTTATTGTTCATCTTGGACTTTTTATGGAGCGACAGGTGCTGCTGTTCGGGAAGGTATTATTTTCCTGCCGATTTACTTAGGCCCATTATTATTTATCTGGTTTGGGTATGACATCTGGCGACGTTTGGGTCGAGTACGCCGCCATCATGCGATTTCCTCTATTGCCGATTTTATTGCAGCACGCTATGGCAAAAGTGGCACTTTAGCATCACTGGTTACTATTCTTGCAGTGATCGCAATCATCCCCTATCTCGCCCTACAGTTACGTGCTATTGCACTGAGCGCTTCAGTAGTACTAGATCAAGGACCGCACTTAAATACGACCACCAATAGTGTCCTGTTGATGACAGGAGTACTGGCGATACTGGCCATGATGTTCGGTACACGCCAAATCGCTAATACGGAACAACATGGCGGTTTAATGCTGGCTGTTGCGTTTGAATCTTTTGTTAAACTCTCTGCACTGATTTGTGTTGCGCTGTTTTTTATTTTTGAAACCCCAACCAACGTCCTCCAAATCAGCCATGATATTGCCAAAACTTTCCACGAAGTTCAGTTATTTGGTGTCCCTGAAACTTTCTGGATACAAACTTTGCTCGCAGGTTTGGCAATCATCTGCCTGCCTCGTCAGTTTCATGTGGCTGTAGTGGAGTTGCGGGATGAAAAACATATTCGTGGCGCACGACGCTGGTTTGCCGCGTATTTGATTTTAACCACTTTAGCAATTATTCCAATCGCCAGTTGGGCCCTACATGCGGCTCCACAATTTTTGACTATTCCTGATGTAGCCGTGTTGTCTTTACCGCTTAGCTATAATCAGGAATGGCTCACATTATTGGCTTTTCTGGGTGGTTTTTCCGCTTCTACTGGTATGTTGCTGGTGTCTTCTGTCGCACTGTCGATTATGCTGAGTAATGACTTAATCATGCCAGCCTTATGGCGCTTTAACCTGATTTCGCGCCACGATACTCGCTTACCACAAATGTTAAAATTTACCCGTCGCATTTGCATTCTAGCAGTCATGCTTCTGGGTTTTTTATTCTTTCATTTTTTCAATGACATTGACCAACTTTCAGTTTTCGGTTTACTGGCCTTTAGTGCCGTGGCCCAGTTTGCACCTGCCCTGATTGGAGGATTGTACTGGCGTGGGGGCAGTCGTCAAGGCGTTTATGCGGGACTGGTTGTTGGCTTTTTAATGTGGATGTACACACTATTACTGCCTACAATTTTAAGAAGCCTGCCTGATCAATATCAGGATTTTTCCTATCATTTTTTGACTTCAGGCCCTTTGGGGATCAGCTGGTTACGTCCAGAAGCACTCTTGGGTTTTGAATCTTTTGCTCCATTGACGCATGGTGTAATTTGGGCGCTTGGTCTAAATATTATTTTATATGTCTGGATTTCACGTATTTATCGTCCGAGCGTTGCAGAACAAATTCAGGCCGAAAGTTTCTTTTATTATGAAACCAAACCCCTGCCTGCTCACCAGACTTCGACAGATATGAATTATCTGCATCACGATGCAGCACGACTCCGAGTAGGTGATTTGATTACACTGGCCAAGCGCATTACTGGGGATCGACCAACACAACAAGCCTTTGAACAATTTAGCAATCAAAACAACGTTTTATTAAACGAACATAGTTTTGCCAATGGTATGTGGTGGCGTTTTACAGAACAATACTTGGCTGGAACCATCGGTGCAGCTTCTGCACGAACCTTGCTGACCACTGCCATGGTCAACAATGGTCTGGCTTTGGGACAAGTTGCTAATATTCTGGATCAAGCTTCTCAATGGCAACGTTTTAATCAAAACCTGCTCATGACCATGATTGATCATATGACACAAGGCGTGAGTGTCGTCGATGAAAATATGTGCCTGGTGGCATGGAATAATCAGTATCTGAAACTATTTGATTATCCCAAAGATCTGGTCTATGTCGGCTGTCCGATTGCCGATCTAATTCGTTACAATGCTGAACGCGGCGAATGCGGCCCCGGTTCAGTTGAAGAACACGTCCGCAAGCGTATTCATTGGATGCAGGTCGGTAGCGCTCATGAATTTGAACGTATTCGTAAAGACGGTCGTGTGATTCAGATGCGTGGTAATCCCATCGAGGGTGGAGGTTTTGTTACGACTTTTGCTGATATTACGGCGTTCCGTGAAAATGAAGCCATGCTGGAAGCACGAGTGATGGATCGAACTCAGCAGTTGGCAGATGCATTAACCGAACAGCAATTGGCACGGGAACAAGCAGACAAAGCCAATATGTCTAAAAGTCGATTCATTGCTGCAGCCAGTCATGATTTATTACAACCCATGCATGCGGCTCGACTGTTTAGTACCGTACTTGAACAAAGTGTGCATAGCGAACAGGAACGCCAAACCCTACAACAACTTGATCGCGCACTCTATGGGGCTGAAAGTATGTTGTCTGCCCTGCTCGACATTGCCCGTTTGGAAGGTGGTTCATTACAACCGAAACGACAAGCTTATCCATTGCATGATTTGCTGAGTGACCTTTCATTGCAGTTTAAATCGATTGCTGCGCAACGTAATATTCAGCTTAAAGTGCATGATGCACAATTCTGGATTGATACTGATCCTCAATGGATACGTCGTATTATTCAAAACTTTGTCAGTAATGCATTGCGCTATACTGCATCTGGTCGTGTAGTGGTGGGGGTGTTACGCTGTGCAAAAAAACCGCAGCACATACGCATAGGCGTATGGGATACAGGCCCAGGAATTTCAGAAGAACAGCGCATTAAGCTTTTTCAGGAGTTTGAACGTTGTGGACACACTTCACCTTGGGGTGAGCAAGGGCTGGGTTTAGGCTTAGCGATCGTGCAACGAATGACCAGTCTGCTGGACTATCCTGTGGAAGTGTATTCTGAGCTAGGCAAAGGCTCATGTTTTATGATTGAAGTTCCGACTGTTCCTGCTCCACAAAAGACAGTAATTACCACACAACAGAATATCGCAATGGTGGCGACAGGCTATCGGGTATTGTGTCTGGATAATGATGAAACCATTTTGGAAGGTATGGCGGCTTTATTATCCAAATGGGGCTATGATGTATTCAAAGCAACCGAACCTGAACAGGCCCTGAAAATGATCCAAACTGAGGATATTCAAGTTTGGCTGATTGATCAGCATTTAAATCAGGATCAACTTGGGCTCGATTTCATTTTGGCCCATCGCCCTGCTGCAATTCCTGTGGCATTAATCACCGCAGATTCAGATCCTGAATTACCTCAGCGTTTAAAAGAAATGAATATCGTATTGTTGAAAAAACCACTGAAACCTGCTGGATTACGTGCTTGGTTATCAGGTCTAAAAATCCATTCATCTTCTTAAGCGAAGGTGAAATAGATACATTTTTCAGTTTAAGTTTACATTTAAATATGAAACTTGGCGTTTTATTTTGACTAGTAGGCGAAAGTGCTCAGAAAGAGCACTTTTTGCTATGACTTGATTGACGAAAGTTTTCAATTTTTAATTCACTATGGCAAAGACTCACCAAATTGTAAGAAATTTTTTGCACAGTTAGTTACAATTAAATAATTAATTGTTTTTTATAATAAATTAAAGATATAAGTACAATATAGAACTTTAGTCTAATACACCTTGCTTTCTGAATACCTCATAAAAAGAACAGTAAAAGTCGATTTCTTGATGGAGCAAGACCGTCACTATTTTGGCTGACCCAAACACAATGGAAATTGACAGAATTATTTTTAAAGGATAACGATCATGAACATTTCAGAGGCTGTTCCTCACGGTCAACATAAATCACTTCAGTTTTATCGTGAATATAGTGCCAATGCCATCCTCCCTGACATTGACTGGCAAAATTTATTTAACCATAGCAAATTGAATCCAACTCATGTACAAGCCTTAGACACCATTTATCGTAGTGCTATACCCCTGGCATTAAATGTCTTTAATGAGCTTCATTTTGATGTATTTGCACCCGCTGCCTATCATCCACATGGTTTAGGTTTATTTGACAAGTTGGCCCAACAGGAAAATAAGCTGCTTGAGATACTTGAGACTGAAACAGCCACTCTTGATCATGCCACACGTCATCAAATTTGGAGCATGCTTCTGCGGGGTGGAGCCGTTTTGGTATTTAAGGCATGGTTAGGTCGTGTAAAAAATAATGCGGATGTACTCGATACCACCCAATTTGATGAACTCTCTGACTTACTGTTCATTAAAACTCCACCACAGCAGTTAGCACAACGTTTAGATGTAGAAGCGAGTGCTGACCTAGATCACATCTTTTTAATGTACGGTGATGATATTTTTCTTGACCGTTTTAATAGTTTGGAAACAGCCGCGCTATTTGTTGATTTGAGCGTTTATGATGCGGCATTTTTGAGTTTGCGTGATGATCGTGTTGCCGATTACTTAAAACAAAAAGGCTATGTGACTCAGGAGCAAATTGACGATTTACAATGCGCACTTAATCCTTTGTACTGTGACGGTGTTACTCTGAAACAAGATTGTCTTGCATAAGTGTAAAGATCTAAACCAGTTCTCAACGGCTGGTTTAGATCATATTATATATCTGCACGTGTGTTTTCATCGTTATACTCGTACAGACCTATCTTAACGTAATGCACCAATATAATGATGTGGTACTTCCTCTTGTTGCAGTTCGGCCTGTAATTCCGCACTACTACTTCTCAACCCAGAAGTCTTAGTTTCGTTATTCAGACTATTTGTTAAAGCTTGTGTAGCAGCACCATTTAAAATCTTGTTTAATTTTTCTGCCAGATTTTTTAGTTCACGATCATCAACCGATGCAGCCAGATGCATAATTTCATGTGCATAGGCATCATTTTGTGCCATATAAACGGCATCAACCACTCTCCCTGTTTCACGGCGTAAACGCACATAAAGCTGTGTTGCTAAGGTAAATAATTCATTATTGACTAATGGATCATCTGTATAAATGGTTTTCATGTCCAAACTCCTGATTGATTTAAACAACAATGCCTGTGGTTTTTTTCACAGGACATTTGTATGGCTCGCATTCTCTTTTAAGGAATGTGTTCTCCATGTTGAGCCAGATCCAATCCAAGTTGTTCTTGTTCTTCATTCACTCTGAGACCAACAATTTTGTCGAGAATGAATAAAATTACAAATGAAATAAATGCACTATAAATAAAGGTGACTACGGCACCAATCGTTTGAGTCATGACACTCGCTTCAGCACCTGATAAGGTTTTTTGAGCAAATACACCGGTTAGAATTGCCCCAACGATCCCACCCACGCCATGAATTCCAAATACATCTAGTGAGTCATCTGCTTTGAGCAATCGCTTCAAGCCCGTTGCACCCCAATAACAGCAAACTCCAGCCAATAAACCAATCATCAATGCACCGCTCACTCCGACAAAACCAGAAGCGGGCGTAATAGCAACCAAACCTGCGACTGCTCCTGAACAAGCGCCTAATAAAGTTACTTTTTGTCGAGCTAAATATTCAACCAGACACCATGTTAATGCCCCTGCGGCTGTTGCAATCTGAGTAACCAGCATCGCCATACCTGCACGACCATCGGCGGCACCTGCTGAACCGGCATTAAAACCAAACCAGCCAATCCACAGCAAGGATGCTCCAATAAAGGTATACATCAGATTATTTGGAATAAACGGCTCACGACCATAACCACGACGCTTACCTAACATATAGGCACAAACCAATCCCGCGGCCCCCGCATTAATATGCACGACGGTACCACCTGCAAAGTCCAGCGCACCTAATTGAGCCAGCCAGCCACCCGGCTCCCAAACCCAATGTGCGACAGGAACGTATACCAATAAAATCCAGAACACCATAAACAGTAACATGGCTGAAAAACGCATCCGTTCAGCAAATGCCCCTGTAATTAAAGCAGGGGTAATAATGGCAAAGGTCAGCTGAAACATGACCCAGACACTCTCTGGAATACTAGGAGCAATATGACTTACAGAAAGCTTTTGTTGTAATACATTAAAATCAACGCCATTTAACATGACGCGATCGAGTCCACCAATAAACGGTGAGTTAGGTGTAAAAGCCAGACTATAACCAATTACCACCCATAAAATAGTAGAAATGCACACGATGATTAAACTTTGCAAGGAAGTCGCCAATACGTTCTTTTTACGTACCATTCCTGCATAAAATAAGGCAATTCCTGGAATGGTCATCAACAATACTAGCGCAGTTGAGGTGAGCATCCATGCTGTATTTCCTGCGCTAATTGTACTCATGTCGGTCATATATGGTGCAGTTTCTGCCCAAACTCGCTGGGTGGATACAATCATCCCCAGTATTGCAATCATTGCATATTTCAATTGATTATTCTTCACACGCATCCCCCCAGGCCTCTCGTGCCCGCCCCTTTTGTAATTACTATTTAAATGATGACTAAGATGGATTTAGCAAAAAACGCGCCAACGACTTCTTTTTATTTTCTTTTTTAATTGAATTACTTAATTTAATATTAATAAGTGTGATGCATTTATCATTATTGTAAGCACATGACTGGGGCCAAGAGATGACTAAACGATCATCTCTGTATTTTCCAAGCACAAAAAAGGATCTCGCTGGAGATCCTAATTATGAAAATAAATATCTTTTGTCTATTTTATTTTCGCTTTTCTTCAATATTTAATGCATTAATCGCAAGAACTGCTTGTGTACGGTTTTGTACACCTAACTTTCTGAAAATTGCGGTAACATGGGCTTTAATGGTCGCTTCTGAAACATCCAATTCATACGCGATTTGTTTATTTAACAAGCCTTCAGCCACCATCATTAAGACACGAAACTGTTGCGGTGTCAGCGATTGAATACGTTCAGCCAGTTCAGTTTCGTCGGCAGCCCGTGGATCAAAACTTACATTATTCGGCAAATTTGGCGGTAACCAAATTTCACCTTCTAGTACCTGACGAATCGCTTCACCAATATGACTTGGATGCGCAGATTTTGGAATGTAACCCATCGCGCCGTGTGCAATGGCTCGTTGAATGATAGATGCTTCTTCATGCGCAGAAACAACAATAATCGGAATGGAAGGATACTGCGCCCGCACATGTACCAAAGCTGAAAAGCCAGATGCTCCTGGCAGGTTTAAATCCAGTAACACTAAATCAGGTTCAGCGCCACTTTCCAAACGCTCATAAAATTCATTGACGGCAGCAGTCTCATGAATCTGTGCTTGCGGAAAACTATATCGTACAGCTTGAATGAGAGCATGACGAAATAGCGGATGATCATCAACGATTAATATATTCATAAGCGAAATGAGAAATCTTTGGCACGGTCAGTTTATTCTAACCACACTCTGGCTATTAAGGATATGCCATATTACCCAATTTTTCGCCTAAATGTCGTATTGGCACGTAATTTTGGTCAATTTTTTCCAATTTTAAGTTCAGGAAAAAGTTCAGCAGTTTTTTATATAATCCTGTTTTAAAATTAGATAAATATATGATTTTATATTATATTCATAATATTCAAATAGTTAAATTTAAAAAAATAAAATCTATAATCACATTGTCGATATATCTTTAAAAAAGATAAGTTTTGGTAATTTCCTTATTTTACCTAGACCGCTCAATAGGAATTAATAAAGACAGTTTTATTGAGGTTATCGAGTTTATTCATGTCTAGTTCAAATGGTTCATTAAATCCTTTAAATATTGTTGCAGTTTCTGGTGGTTTAAATACTCCCTCTAAAACAGAAGCACTGGTTCAAGAAATTTTAAATGAACTGGGTGAAGCAACCCCAATCAATATACATTTTATTAAATTTAGTGAAATTGGACATTTGTTAGGGGGAGCAATTTATCGCAATCAATTACCACAACGTGTTCAGGATGATTTGGCCAAAGTTGAAGCGGCAGATGCGCTCATAGTCGGAACACCCGTTTATCGTGCTTCATTTACAGGGTTATTTAAACATTTTTTTGATTTTGTTGAACAAACTGCTTTGGTAGATGTACCTGTGCTTTTAGCAGCATCAGGTGGTAGTGATCGTCATGCGCTCGTATTAGAGCATCAGTTGCGTCCATTGTTCAGCTTTTTTCAGGCACAAACGTTACCAATCGGTGTATATGCCACAGATCGCGACTTCACACCTGAATATACCATTAAGAGTGAATTATTACGCGATCGCATCACCCTAGCAGTCGCCCGTGCCTTACCTATTCTGGAATGGGCACCTGCCAAAGGTCAGCGCGCGGAAGTGATTAAATCCAAAACAGAACAGGCCAATCAGAATTTAGGTATTAACAAACAAATTGAACAAGATGAAGTTCTGCCTTCTGCGGCGGTTCCAAATCTGGATGCAGCCGAATCACGCTTGCACCATAAAATTAATAAAAGTTTAAAAACCAACGTCGCTTAAGACGAATAAAACACATTTAGAGGGTTTGACGATGACACAATTTTCCTCTCAGCCGATTCAGTTTGCCTACTGGGTTCCCAATGTTAGTGGTGGACTTGTGGTGAGTAATATTGAACAGCGTACGGACTGGAGCTACGACTATAACGTACGTTTGGCGCAGGCCGCCGAAGCCAATGGCTTCGATTATGCGCTAACTCAGATCCGCTTTACAGCAGGTTATGGCGCAGAAAATCAACATGAGTCGGTGAGTTTTAGTCATGCCCTTTTAGCCAAAACTGAAAAGCTCAAAGTAATTGCCGCGATTTTACCTGGACCGTGGAAACCTGTACTCGCGGCTAAGCAGTTGGCGACTATTGATTATCTTACCCAGGGACGTATTGCCATTAATGTTGTTAGTGGTTGGTTTAGAGGCGAGTTTGATGCGATTGGAGAGGAATGGCCTGAACATGACGAACGTTATGCCCGTTCTGAAGAGTTTATTCGTAGCATTAAGGGCATCTGGACTACAGATCAATTTAACTTTGAGGGGAAATACTATCAATTTAAAGATTATACTTTAAAGCCTAAACCTCTACAAAAGCCGCATATTGAAATATTTCAGGGGGGTAGTTCACGTGCAGCACGAGATATGGCTTCACGGGTTTCTGATTGGTATTTCACCAATGGTAATACCGTAGAGGAAATTCAAAAGCAGATTGATGATATTCGAACCAAAGCCAAAGTGAATCATCATCAGGTTAAAATTGGAGTCAATGCGTTTATCATCGCCCGTGATACTGAAGAAGAAGCCAAAGCTGTGTTACAGGAAATTATTGATCAGGCCAACATCGAAGCCGTTAATGCTTTTGATGATGCAACCCGTCAGGCAGGCGCAGCCAGTCCTGAAGGTGAAGGCAACTGGGCAAAATCAACTTTTGAAGATTTGGTGCAATATAACGATGGCTTTAAAACTAATTTAATCGGAACTCCCCAACAAATTGCTGAGCGCATCGTGGCTCTAAAAAATGTAGGTGTTGATTTGATTCTTTCAGGTTTTCTGCATTTCATTGAAGAAGTAGAATATTTTGGGGAAAAAGTTTTGCCTTTAGTTCGCGAGCTAGAACAGCAACAATCCTTACAATCCTCTGCTAAATCTGCTTAATCAACACTAAATTAATAATATAAAAACAAGAAAGACGCCGTAATATAAAAAAGATTGGCCCCAAGACTCGGCTTGGGGCTTTTTATTTTGACTCGCTTAATTCATTGAGTTGAAAGTAGGCTAAATCTAATTAATTTTATTTTAACTTAGAATTTTGCTCTTAGCGTTAAAGTGACGTTGCGTGGCTCTCCCCAATAAACACCGTTATAAAATCCAATTTCCTGATAATACTTTTCATCAAATAAATTATTAAATTGTAAGTTGGCACTTAAGTTTTTACTAAAATCATAACCGATATTGGCACTGGCTAAAAAATAGGCGTCTTGACGAATAAAGCCATCGGTATTACTAGGTGCGCCCCCCCATTTACGTTTCACTTCGCTTTGCCAATTTACACCGAATCCCACATTGAGTTTTTCTGCACCATCCCACCATGTTTCAGGTAATCTCAGATTAGTATACACTTTAACCAGATTTTGCGGCACGTTGGTTAAAGCACTCACTTGTGGAGAGCTCAGACTATTCACATATGTATAACCCGCACTAATATTCCAGCCTTTGGTAATTTGGCCAATAGCTTCTAGTTCAAAGCCTTCAACCTTATATCCATCAGCTGATGCCATCATTGGATCGGCACCATCATCTGTTTTAATTCCTTGATTAATCGCCTCCAGATCACGAACTGCTACATTCTCTTTTTCGGAGCGGAATATGGCAGCAGTCGCCAATAATTGTTCATTCAGCAAACTAGTCTTAACCCCAATTTCATAGGCTTTTCCTGTTTCTGGATCAAGAAATCTATTGTTCCGATCTTTGTTGGTACTTGGACTAAAAATATCGGTATAACTCGCGTAGGCTGTCACTAAAGGCGTAATGTCATAAGTAAGTCCGACATAGGGGGTAAAAGCATCTGCTTTTACATCACTTTTGGTTCCATTCGTTGCTTTATATTCACTATATCGTCCACCCACAATCAGTTTAAGGGGATCAGTAATGCTTAAACGCACCGTACTGTAAACACCATAATTCTGTTGTTTCGCATCTTTACTTGCAGGTGTTACGGTATAATTTGGCTTAGCTGTGGCATTACCATTCCAGCTTTGCCAGTTATTAATCAAACATGATCCAGCAATATTATTAGGGATTGTTTCATTCTTTCCTGTACAGGTCACTTGGTCACCGATATTGCCATAAAGAGCACCTGTTGGAATATCATCGGAACGCTGATAACCATTTGCTCCCAGAATTAATTCATGTTCTCGATTAAATAGTTTAAACGGTCCTGTAGCATATAATTCTAAATTTGTTTTTTTGGATTCTTGTGTCGGATAAACTGCTGACCACAGCCCTATGCCTGTACCATCAGGTTTTGGGAAACCATTTCCACCATAAGACATCAACCAGAAATTTTTTGAATAAGAATAAGAAGCTGCGGCTTTAACCAGCCAGTCATTTGCAAATTTATAACTTAAGTCGGCAAACGCAGTACGATCATTCTGACTAATCGTATTCCAGCGATTCGCCAAACTAAAATTGCGTGGTAAGTTGGCTAAACTGCCATCTGCATTCCAATAAGGCACAGTACCCCAAGTGGAACCTTTAGGTTGATTATCCTGATACTGAAACCCAATGCTTCCTGTTAGTTGATCTGAAAAATCAGCCTCTACCATCGCCATTGCTGCTGTGGACTCTAATGAATAATAATCCATATAGGAGTCACCCTGCTCATGCATCGCCATAACACGACTGCGTACACGTCCATCTTGTGTCAGTGGTACAGAAACATCCGCTTCATTACGAATCGTATCCCAACGGCTAAATGAGGTAGAAGCATATCCTGATAATTCTTTGCTAGGACGCTTACGGATCATATTGATGGTAGCTGAAGGATTCCCAGTAGAACCCGTTAATCCTGTTGCACCTTTTACAACCTCAATTCGATCAAAAAAGAAGCTATCTGTGCGTGGGCTATTATCACCAATGGGCATCCCATCAATTTGACGATTGGTAATTGAATAACCACGGCTATAGTATGCAGACCGTTCACTATCAAGCTTTGTTACCGTGACCCCTGGCGTCGCCATTAAAACATCATCAATAATATTTAAATTTCTTTGTTCAATCTGCTCACGTGTAATCACACTGACAGACTGAGGCGTTTCCTGAATACTCAAAGTTAATTTAGCAGATCCTTTCGAAGTTTTGGCTTTATAACTTCCAGTGCCCTCAGTTTTATCCCCTTGTTCATCTGCATGTAAAACGATGGAAGGAAGTACAGCAGTTTCTTGATCTGAAGATTCTTCTTTTGCAACCGCTATAGGGGAAATACTTGAAAGAAGAAGTGAAAATATAGCAAGTGATAAAGGGGTTTGAACGAAGAAAGGCATTTTAAGTCCATTGAATATTAATATTAACAATAATAATTATCATTCAATACAAACATAAAAACAACAATCCCTCCATATTTCCACTAATTTACTATGTAACTCCTCAGAAAATTAAGAATAAAAACTTGGTTCAGGTACTTTCCCAGTTAACACCCACTCCCCGACTTCCTGATATTTATAATCGATCGGGTCGTGTAAAGTCTGAGTACGTACATTTCGCCAAAACCGATCCAAATTTAGTTGAGCAGTCGTGGCACGTGCACCCATTACCTGAAAAATGTTTTGGCTAATGAAAAGACTTGTTTGGGTTGCTGCTATTTTTGCTGTGGCTATTGCAATGGATACTTCGCCACGTTGTTGGGCAGTCAATTGTTCACCCTGCTGCCATGCTTGTTGTAAGTGCTTAATTGCTTTTTCCGACAACAACCGAACACTTTCAAGCTGAACATAAAATTCGGCAAAATGTTTTTGAATGTACGGATCCTGTATAGCGGTCTCAACTGGTGCTTTAAACCATGCTTTTTGATGCTGAACTGCTTGTCTCGCCGTTTCAAAAGCGCCCTCTGCCACTCCCAAAAATAAATGCACAAATATCAACTGGGCGATCAATGGTCTTAAACTGGCAAAAGGCGTACTTAATGGCCCTGGATGAAGTAATAATTCATCTTTTAAAATTTTAACCTGTTCAAAATGGGTCGTACCACTATCGGTTTGGCGTTGTCCCATATTATTCCAGTCACCTCGAAAATGGAGACCTTCGCGTTGACTTGGAATTACACCAATTAATAATTTATCGTTCAAATAACCTGAACAAAGTAAAATATCTGAATCCATAGACCCCGAACAAAAGCTTTTATCTCCATGAAAGAGGTATTCGTCTTCACTTAATTGTTCAACTTGAACGCGCTGATCTAATGGATTTAGCGCATTCCCCCAAAATAATTGTTGTTGCGTTGTTTGCTCAAACCATTGGGCATATTGGTCAGGTTTGGAAAATAATTGCACCGTAGCAATAAGTAAATGATGAAATCCGTAAACATGTGCCAGTGAACTATCAGCCTGTGCAATAATTTGAATAGTCTTAAAAATCGTCGCCCAGTCTGCCTCGACTCCTCCATATTGTTTAGGAATAGACAAACTCAATAGCCCGCTGGCACGAAGTTGATCGCGCTCTGTTTTAGGGTTGCCCCCCTGTTTATCACGAACTGCTGCCGTTTTTGAAAATTCTGACGCCAATAGCTGAGCAATTTCAACTGGATCAGTATTAAGTGAGAAATCAGCGGCATTCATGTTTTTCATCCTTGCTTTATTTTTTAAATCAAATAGGTAGCCTAACAAAATTAAGCTCGATGCTTTATCACAATCTTTAAAATACTCAGCATTAAAATAAAAATACCGCCTTGTCGACGGTATTTTCATCGGTTAATTTTAACGATCTGGATAGACCGTTGCAATCAAATGTTCAACCACTGCGGGTTCGGCCAAGGTCGACGTATCACCCAAACTATCGAGTTCATTTGCTGCGATCTTACGTAAAATACGACGCATAATTTTCCCTGAACGGGTTTTAGGCAAAGCTGGTGCCCAGTGTAAAGCATCAGGGGTTGCAATCGGTCCCAACTGTTTGCGGACCCATTGTACTAATTCTGCTCGCAATTCTTCAGACTCAGATACGCCTGCCTGTAAGGTCACAAAGGTACAAATACCTTGCCCCTTAATTTCATGTGGCATTCCCACAACGGCGGCTTCAGCAACATGTTCATGGGCCACTAACGCACTTTCAATTTCAGCAGTTCCCAAACGATGTCCAGATACATTTAGCACATCATCGACACGCCCAGTAATCCAGTAATAACCATCTTTATCACGGCGCGCACCGTCACCAGTAAAGTAGCGACCCGGAAATGTAGAAAAATAAGCGTCAATGAAGCGCTGAGGATCTCCCCAAATAGTTCGCATCTGACCCGGCCATGAATCCTTGATCACCAAATTACCCTCAGCTTCACCTTCAAGTTCATTGCCCTCACCATCTACCAGTGCAGGCTGTACCCCAAAATAAGGCCACGTCGCTGAACCTGGTTTTAATGCCGTCGCTCCGGGTAATGGAGCAATCAAAATACCACCTGTTTCGGTTTGCCACCATGTGTCTACTACAGGGCAACGAGCTTCTCCCACTACATTGTAGTACCATGACCAAGCTTCAGGATTAATCGGTTCTCCAACAGTACCTAAAAGACGTAAACTGCTGCGATCGCTTTCACGTACATAGGCATCACCTTCACGCATCATGGAACGAATAGCTGTTGGAGCCGTATATAAAATAGTGACATTATGTTTATCGACAATATGTCCAATCCGAGCCCATGTTGGGTATTGTGGAACGCCCTCAAACATTAGCGTAGTGGTGCCATTGGATAATGGTCCGTAAATCAAATAACTATGTCCAGTAATCCAGCCAACATCCGCAGTACACCAATAAATATCGTCCTGTTTTAAATCAAAGACCTCTCTAAACGTCGAATTCACATAGACCAGATAGCCACCTGTGGTATGCAACACTCCTTTCGGCTTTCCGGTTGAACCAGACGTGTAAAGTATAAAAAGAGGATCCTCAGCTTTCATTGGTTCAGGTGGACAGATCTCATTGACCTCAGTAATCACCTCGTGATACCAAAGATCTCGTCCTTTTTCGAAATGAATTGGATTACCTGTACGATGTACCACGATGACATGCTCTACACTGCTGGTTCCATCAAGTTTCAGCGCTTCATCGACACTTTCCTTGAGTGGTAGCTGTTTGCCACCACGCATTCCTGCATCAGCGGTAATGACCAGTTTTGCCTGACTATCTTCAATACGACTGGCCAGTGAATCGGGAGAAAATCCCCCAAAAACCACACAATGTACCGCGCCAATTCTGGCACAGGCTAACATCGCAATTGCAGCCTCGGAGACCATTGGCATGTACAACACCACACGATCGCCCTTAGTTACACCGTATTTTTTTAAGACATTGGCAAATCGGCAAACTTCGTCGTATAACTCTTTAAATGAAATAATTTTATGGCGTGATGGGTGGTCACCTTCCCAAATAATCGCAGGTTTGTGTGGGTGTTCTTTCAGGTGTCGATCCAAACAGTTAGCACAAACATTTAATTCACCATCGGCGAACCATTCGATCTTAAAGTTTTTTGCCTCATAATTGGTATTTTTAACCTGAGTAAAGGGTTTCATCCAGTCCAGTCGTTTCGCTTCCGCTGCCCAGAACTCCTCAGGTTGTTCAATCGATTTCTGATAACGCTCAAAATAATCCGCTTCAAGCGTCCGCGCTGTTTTTTTGAATTCTTCGGGTACTGGATAGATTTCATTCATGCTGTTCCCTTCCTTGATATTTGATATCTCATCTCGAGACTTTGTCACTGGTCATTTACTTATTGATTTTTCTTTACCTTTAAGCAGTATGAACACAGCTTAAAAGTGCACACAATAATGCTTTGGTCTTAGTCCAACATAGCCTAAATTTTTATTTCAGACATTATCTTTTCTAACAAAATTATTGATTTTTTGTGTACTTAGCTATACTTTTTTTAATGAAGATTTCAAAATACCGCCTCATCAATTTTTAAAAACTGTAACATTTCATCCTGATATAAACATTCAAAATAAATGAGGAAAATATGACACAGCCAACTCCTAATTCTCCTTTCTTCTCAAGAAATAGTATTGAAGTAAAAGATAATCCACTTTCCCCCAATGGCCGTTTTAATCGCCTCAGTTATTTAGGCTGGTACGGTTTTTTAAATATCGTGACTGTCATTGCTTACCTAGCTTTGGGCGTATTTGTTGGAGTGTTTAGCCTTAATACGTTTTCCATTAATGATCGGGTCATGGATCTATTTAGTGGTGCAATGGGGGCCGGTGTGGTGATCTTATGGGTAGTCGTAGCGTATTTTCATATTGTTTTTTTAGTGCGCCGTTTACATGACGCTAATCGCAGTGGCTGGTTATGTTTATTATTACTGATACCAATCGTACAATTCCTGTTTATGCTTTATGTGATTTTTGCTCCGGGTAGCAAAGGCTTTAATGATTATGGCGCACCTCGTAGCTCGGCAGTTTGGGAAAAAATACTTGCTTGGCTTATGATTATTGTGATGATTTTAAGTCTATTTTCTATTGCTAGCCTGATTTCATTTATGTCCAGTACTGGCGAATTGCAAAGCCCTACACAGATCGTACAAAAAGGCACAAGCTATTTCTAAACTTAGCTGGAACGCAGTTGAGGCTTATAAGTGATCGTAATACACTAGCGCCTTGTTTTTGAATGCTGATATTTTGGAACTCAATGTGGCAGAAGATAATAAACTGAGTGATGTTGCAACTGATACAGCTCAACTGATTCAGCAGGCGGGTGAAAAAACCACAAAATCAGTAATTCAACATACTGAAAAATACCATGACGCCTATACCGCAATAGATAAAATCGTTGATGGTTTTTGGGAGCGTGTACCTTATTTATGTATTGCACTTGCGGTATTTTTATTTTTTTGGTTACTCACTAAACTATTTAAATTTTTCATTGCTAAAACCCTGACCAATCGTAGTTATACTCGACAAAATCTAGTATTGGTACTCAATCGAGTCGGCAGTGTTCTGATCTTGTTTTTTGGTTTTCTGATTGCATTGGTCATTGCCATTCCTGGTTTTACCCCAAGTCAGTTAGTCAGTGCATTGGGAATTGGCTCGGTGGCAATTGGTTTTGCTTTTAAGGATATTTTCCAAAATTTACTATCGGGTGTCCTGATTTTATTAGGTGAACCTTTTCGTATTGGCGATGACATTATTGTCAATAATATGGAAGGAACCGTTGAAGATATTCAAATTCGTGCAACCTTTCTACGTTCGCCCGATGGCCGTCGTTTAGTGATTCCCAATGCTACCGTTTATACCAGTGCGATTACCGTCAATACTGCTTATCAGCGCCGTCGTTGCGAATTTGTGGTGGGCATTGGTTATGAAGATGATGAACAAAAAGCCAAAGATATTATTATGAATATTCTAAATAATAATCGTAATGTTTTGAGTCAACCTGCTTTTAGTGTCAATGTTACAGCACTGGCCGACTTTTCAGTGAATTTAACTGTGCGCTGGTGGATTGATACCACTGAAACCAATATTGCTGCGTCGGTCAGTGAAGTTCAGGCTGAAGTAAAACAGGCCTTTAATGCTCAAGGTATTAATATTCCTTATCCAATTCAAGAGCTGAAAGTTCACCAAAACACTCCCCCCGATCTCGTAAGTACCCCTTCTACTCCAGATTCAAGCAAACAAGCGCCCCAATAAATAGGACACTGCTGTTTCAGTCCTTAAAATACGGTTGCCCAGATGATAAACCTGACAACCGTTATTTTTCATTAAATCCACCTCATAGGGAATAAATCCCCCTTCTGGCCCAATAATGATAGTGCAAGCATGATCAATTGTCTGGGGCATGGCAATTTCCGCATAAGGATGTGCCAGATAGGCAGGCCTATCTATCTGTATCATTTGCGGCAAAATATCTTCTACAAACGGCTTAAAGCGTTGGTATAATTGAATTTCTGGTGCATGGACATCACCCGCTTGTTCCAGTCCTAACGTCACATAATGATCCAGTTGTTGTAAAAAAGGCGTCTGCCAATAACTTTTATCCACACGATAACTGTGGATAAGTATCAACTTGTCCACACCCAATGTCACACTATCCATGACTAAACGGCGTAAAACTTTGGGTCTGGGCAAAGCAACCACCAAAGTCACTGGTAATTTAGCGGGAATCGTTTCTTCCTGAACAGGCTGAACCCAGATTTTTTCTGCATCAATTTTTTTAATTTCTGCCAAATAGCGCGCCTGATTACGAATTCCAATTTTGAGTTGATCGCCAATATTGAGTTTTAAATGTTGAATAATATGTTGATATTGTCTGGGCTGCTGAATAATCCAGAATGCATCCTGACCATCTTCAGGTTGCAATAACACAATATTCATTCATTTGCCGTCCGCTGATCTAAATACTGGTCAATCACAGCAATATGACGTTGCAATGAACCCTGATTATGCGCTAACACTTGTTGCGCATGAGTTGTCATATTCTTTGCAGCATCTTGGTCATATAAATAATGTCGAAGTGCAAGTACTGCACTTGATGCATCCGGCGCAATGTTAATCGCTTGTTCCGCTACACACTCATCAACAATGTTTTGAAAATTAAAATACTGCGGACCAATTACCGTTGGAACATGAAGCGCCATCGGCTCTAGAATATTGTGTCCGCCGCCCGGTTCATTGAGCGAACCGCCAACAAAACAAACCTGACTTAATGCATACCAAAGCCATAATTCTCCCATACTATCTGCCAGATAAACTTGAGTATCGAGCTGAACTTGTTGGCCTAAACTACGCCGCTGGGTATTTAAATTTAATTTTTGACATAAATGAAACACTTCATCAAAACGCTCAGGATGACGCGGAACAAGAATGCACAATAAAGCAGGATTATTTTGTAAATCCTCTAACAGTGTCTCAAGTAATAATTGTTCTTCTGGAGCATGGGTACTCGCCAACGTAATAATTTGACGTTCGGCTAATTGCCATTGTTGTTTAAGCTGTGCGGCTTGTTCCAAAAAATGCGGCGGCGCTGAAATATCAAACTTGATATTTCCAACTACTTCTGTTTTTTGTGCAGCCACGCCCAGCTCAATATAACGCTGTTGAGTGGACACATCCTGAGCCAGTAAACGATCCATTTTACTCAGCATAGCACGGGTTAAACCTGCAACCTTAGCATAGCCTTTAGCTGACTTTTCCGAAAGTCTGGCATTAAGTAACATGACAGCGATCTGTTGCTGCCGAGCTTGATCAATCAAATTTGGCCATAACTCTGTTTCAACCAACGCTAAAAAACGTGGCTGATAGTTTGAAAAAAACTGCTGGAGTAAATTAATTTGATCGACAGGTAAATACACTGCCTGAAATAAGTCGAGATAAGGCGGTTTGAGAAATAATGATTTGGCGCGCGCTTGCCCTGTTTTGGTGGTATTTGTCACCAGAACTGGATAACCCATCTTAAGATAATGTTCAATAAGAGGTTGCGCTGCATTGGTTTCCCCCACTGAAACCGCGTGGAACCATAAGGCATAACGATTTTTAACAGGCTGAAATGGCCCAAAACGCTCCAGACATTCCTGTTGATAGAGTGCCTCTGTTTCAGCGCGCTGTTTAATCTTCCAGCGATAAAACGGCTTGATACACGCCAATAAAAAGTTATACCAAAATGGAGTCGCCAAATATTTTGATCTCAATTAATTTTACAGGGCTGAATATAACAGAGCGGCATACTTTTGTTAAAGTACACCGCTCTAAAGAAAATTAGCTATTTATGCTTTAAGTGTATGCTCAGCTAGAACAGGATAATCTGTATAACCGACTGCACCTTTGGCATAAATGGTTTCAGGATTGAGTTCATTTAATGGCGCACCTGTTTCCAGACGAGTCAACAAATCTGGATTGGCGATATAGGCTTTACCAAAAGAAACCGCATCCGCTTCATTGTTCGCTAAAATTGCTTTGGCTGATTCAGGACTAAGATTTTCATTGGCAATCCAAGCTCCTGTAAATTGCTGACGCAATTGTGGACTAATACTGTCTTCAGCTTGATATTCACGTGAAAAAACAAAGGCAATATGGCGCTGACTGAGTTGTTGCATCACATAACCAAACGTTTCAAGTGGATTGGCATCGCCCATGTCATGCGAATCTGCTCTTGGAGCAATATGAACTCCAACACGTCCCGCACCCCAAACATCAATAAATGCATCCACCACTTGCAACAATAACCGTGCCCGATTTTCTAGCGTTCCGCCATATTCATCATCACGCTGATTGGTGGTACTTTGCAAAAATTGATCAATCAAATAACCATTGGCAGCATGTAACTCCACCCCATCAAAACCAGCGACCTTCGCCAACTCTGCTGCGTGTTTATATTGCGCAACAATCTCCTGAATTTCTTCAATTGATAAAGCGCGTGGCGTAACAAAAGGACGTTTTGGTCGTAATAAGCTTACATGTCCAGCAGGTTGAATCGCACTTGGCGCCACAGGAGTATCGCCATCCAGAAGTTCTGGATCAGAAATACGCCCAACATGCCAAAGTTGAACCACAATTTTGGAGCCTTGCGCATGTACAGCTTCAACAATTGGATGCCATGCCTGCGCCTGTTCCTCAGACCAAAGCCCAGGTGTCTCTGCATAACCCACTGCTTTTGGAGCAATGACCGTCGCTTCAGTCAGGATCAAACCCGCATTGGCACGCTGCGCATAATATTCCTGCATAAGTGGATTAGGAATACGGCTTTCACCACTACGCGCACGCGTTAAGGGAGCCAGCACCAGACGATTTTTAATTTCAAAATCGCCAATTTTCAGTGGAGAATTCAATTCAGCCATAATTGCCTCGGCTCACGCTACTGATTATAGCGCTTGTTTTAAATGATCGAGATATTGCTGAATCAATGCTTCATTACGCGAAAAATAGGACCATTGACCATATTTTTCAACCTTGATCAGACCTGCCTGCTGTAATACAGACAAATGATTAGACATGGTGGATTGGGAAACATTACCTAAACGTTCAATGTGACCCGCACAGATACCACGCTCAAAATTGCCACACTCTTCCATCGGCAAATATTGGGCAGGTTGCTTCAACCATTGCAAAATTTGCCGACGAGTCGGATTGGCTAAGGCTTTAAAAATCGCATCTACATCCATAAACGTTGCTCATGGGCTAAATGACAAAGCATTGTTCAGCATCTATAATCATTATATCGAATAATTACGATATTAATATTCATTTTTTTAAATATTAATATCTATTTTTATAGATATATCGTAATGAGATGTAACGTTAGCTTTGCCAAGTGACTTTTAACTTAGAGACCTTGTTTTAAACTGGCCTCAATAAACTTGTCCAGATCACCATCTAGCACAGCGCCAGTATTGGAGTTTTCAACCCCAGTTCTTAGATCTTTAATACGTGAATCATCAAGAACATAAGAGCGAATCTGACTGCCCCACCCAATATCGGATTTGGAGTCTTCAAGTGCTTGTGCTGCTTCATTACGTTTGCTCATTTCCAGCTCATAGAGCTTGGCACGTAACTGCTTCCATGCATGATCACGGTTGGCATGTTGCGAGCGCTGGTTTTGACACGCGACCACAATACCCGTTGGAGTATGGGTTAAACGTACTGCCGAATCGGTTTTGTTAATATGCTGACCGCCCGCACCCGAAGCACGATAAGTATCAGTACGTACATCAGATGGATTGATTTCAATCTCGATATTGTCATCAATTTCTGGTGAAACAAACACTGCACTAAACGAAGTATGACGGCGGTTACCACTGTCAAATGGGGACTTACGCACTAAACGGTGTACACCAGATTCGGTACGCAACCAGCCATAGGCATATTCACCTTCAACCCGAATAGTTGCAGATTTTATCCCCGCGACGTCACCATCAGATTCTTCCATCAATTCAGCTTTGAAACCATGACGTTCAATCCAACGCATGTACATGCGTAATAACATGGATGCCCAGTCTTGTGCTTCAGTACCACCAGAACCAGCCTGAATCTCGACATAGCACGGATTTGGATCCATCGGATTACTAAACATACGACGGAATTCCAACTTGGCCAGTTCTTCTTCTGCCGTACCAAGTTCACTTTCAACATCGACCAATAAGCTTTCATCATCGGCTTCAACAGCTAGGTCTAGCATGGCTTTGGCATCTTCTAACTGATCAGCCAAACCCTCTAGAACACCAATTACATTTTCAAGCTCGCCTTTTTCTTTAGCCATCGCTTGGGCACGACTCTGGTCATTCCAGATCGCAGGATCTTCTAATTCACGCAGGACTTCTTCTAACCGTTCTTTTTTCAGATCGTAGTCAAAGATACCCCCGTAGCGTTTGACTACGTTCAGTTAAATCTTTTAGTTGGTTTAGATAAGGATTAATTTCCACGCGATTGTGCTCACATCAAAAATAAATAGCGCATTATTTTAGCATAAAGTGTTTTTTAAGGGATGATTTGAAAATATTCCGTTTATAGTCGGCATAAAAGCGCGTCATATAACGGAGGAATAAACTTAAAAATGTCTGAATAAGTTTTTCATATTCACTAAATTAAGCGGTAATTTTTTGCTATAAAATCATCTCTATCATGATGTGCAATAGAGATATTTACTCACAAAAATGCGCTTTTTTTGCGCAACCCCATACAATACTCACAAAACAATGTATCTTTTAATAAAACAAAACATTTGTAAAATAATTTTAAAATCAAATAGTTGATACATTTTTTTTACATAGAACTTACAATATTACAGTACAGTTACTATCTCAAGATTGACGCACTCTTTTTTTCCACTAGACTGAAGTTGTAACAAAAGATTTATTTTAAAAACTTTGGAGGGGAGATTTTTCCATGAAAAAATTAGCAATTGCATCTGCTTTATTGTCGACATTGGCATTTGTAGGCACAGCACATGCTTATCAAGCAGAAGTGGGTGGTTCACTCGATTATCTAGATCCAGATGATAGTAGTAGTGTGACAAAATTTGGCGTAGATGGAACTTATTATTTCAATCCAGTCCAAACTCGTAACTCACCACTTGCTGAAGCTGCCTTCCTTGATCGTGCCAGCAATGTAAATGCACATGTTAAATATGGTGATAACAGCGGTACTAAAGATACCAACTATGGTGTAGGTGCTGAATACTATGTTCCAAATTCAGATTTCTATTTAAGTGGTAATGTTGCACGTGATGAGCTTGAATACGACAACATTAATGCTGAACGTAAATTAACAACGTATGGTGCTGAAGTCGGTTATTTACCTGTACCTGGCTTACTCGTTGCTTTAGGTCTTAAAGGCTACGACGTAAAAGGGGGTGATGATGGTGTTGATCCAACACTACGCGCCAAATATGTGACTCAAATGGGTCAACATGACGTAAACCTTGAAGCTTATGGCGGTTTTGGTGATCTTGATGAATTCAGCGTACGTGGTGACTACTACCTAGATAAAACCTTAAGTCTTGGTGTGGATTACTACAACAATGACTCTTTAGATAAAGATGAATGGGGCATTAATGCCAAGAAATTCCTGAATCAACAAGTCAGCGTTGAAGGCCGTGTCGGTTTCGGTGATAACTACAATACTTATGGTGTACGTGCCGCTTACCGTTTCTAATCGAAACATGAGTTATAAAAAATCGCTCAAATCGAGCGATTTTTTTATTTTAAAACTTAATGAATATAACTTATTTATTTCAGTCAGCATTGTCCCCCATCTTTTATTTAATTTTTATTTTAGTAAACGTTTACACCTCCAAAATGTAAAGAAAACTTTACATTTTTATAAATTACGAATACTCTTAATGTAAAGTAAACTTTACATAGGTATCCAATGAATAAATCTCGTGCTGTTCTGGAATTAGTTTTAGCCATTACATTTTATGTGGTGATCTTAATTATTTCATTAAAAGCACTTACTCATATTGAAAATCAATCGTTAAAAGTCTTGGTTTCTTTACTTCCCGTGCTTCCCGTTATACTGGTGATCTGGGTTATTATTCGTCAATTTATTCGTTTTGATGAATTACAGCGTAAAATTCAATTACAAGCACTCGCCATTAGTTTCCTCGGCACCGCATTCCTTACTTTTAGCTACGGCTTTTTGGAAAATATTGGATTTCCCAAACTGACCATGTTTATTGTCTGGCCTATGATGGGAACCTTTTGGTCAATGAGTACAATTATAGGTTCTTGGTATTACAATCGATGAGAAATAAGCTTCCTACACTACGCAAAAATCAAGGATTATCGCAAAATGATTTGGCTGTTTTGCTGGGTGTGTCTCGCCAAACGATTAATGCCATTGAAAAAGGCCGTTATGACCCGAGTCTGTCTCTGGCATTCAAATTATCAAGACAGTTTAAATTAACAATTGAGGAAATATTTCCTCAAGATGAAAACAGCTCAGATCACGCTATTGAATAAATAAGAACGCTTTCATTTCACATAAAAAGGGCAAAATAAAAGCAAGTTCGTTATTTAGCCTACTTTTATGTTGTTTTCTAAATTCAATTATTGTTCTAAATAAATAATCCGTAGCTGTAAGCTGACCGAACCATTAAATTGATTGCGCTCCAGTTCATACACCAGCCGCACACTTTCTTTCATTGGATTGAATTCAAATTTATCTTTTGCATTAAAGGCAATAGCATCCACTGTTGCACCATGATCCAAAGCCAGTTTAAGCTTCAAATGACTCTCTTTGAGCCAGCGATAGTCTAGTACCTGAAACTCACCTTCAAACTGAGGTAAGGGAAATTTATGTCCCCACGGCCCAAGCTGCTCAATTTGGTTCAACATTTCCAAATGAAAAGCATCATGAGGTAAACGGCCATCTGTCCATAGGGTCGCCTGAAATAACTCCTGATCCATATCCGCCAGCAAATCTGTAAAATGCTGTTTAAACGCCTGAAAATGATCTTTATGCAAGGTTAAACCTGCCGCTGCCGCGTGTCCACCAAAATGACTAATCAAATCAGGATGACGCTCCGCCACACGTTCAATTGCATCACGAATATGAATGCCATCAATAGAACGTGCTGAACCCTTAATATGCTGCCCATCTTCATCGGGTGCAAACACAATACTAGGACGATGAAATTGTTCTTTTAAACGTCCTGCAACAATCCCGATTACCCCCTGATGCCAACTCTGTTCAAATAAGACCAATGCGGGAGGAATACACTCCATTTCCAGTTGAAGCTGTGCCAGATAATCGAGTGCCTGTTGCTTCATACTGGTTTCGACTTGGCGGCGTTCCACGTTGAGCTGATTCAGTTGTACTGCAATCTCATAAGCTTTGGCATAGTCATCTGCCAATAGGCACTCAATCCCAATATTCATGCTGTCCATGCGTCCAGCAGCATTAATACGTGGTCCGAGCACAAACCCTAAATCTTGCGCTTTTAAACTGGCAGCATCGCGTTTAGAGATTTCCAACAACGCTAAAATGCCCAAGCGACATTGCTGTTGCTGAATACGTTTTAAACCAGCATCCACCAAAATTCGATTGTTATAGTCCAGACTGGCCACATCTGCATACGTTCCCAACGCCACAAGATCCAGATACTGGCTGATTTTAGAACTACTCTTTTTGAACTTACTACGATACGTGGCTAGATTTGCCAGTAAGTAAAAAGCAACCCCGACCCCCGCCAGTGCTTTACTTGGAAACTCACAGCCCAATTGGTTAGGATTAACCACCGCCTCAGCCAGCGGAGTAGCTTTGGTGGTAAGGTGATGGTCAGTAATAATGACGTTCATCCCTAAAGCATGACAATGCTCAACACCTGCATGACTAGAAATACCATTGTCCACGGTAATAAGTAGATCTGGTTGAAAACGCTGATGCGCCAGTTCTGCAATAGCAGGTGTTAATCCATAGCCATATTTAAAGCGATCAGGCACCAAATACTCTACATCTGCGCCCATATCACGCAGTACCAATATCATTAATGCCGTACTGGTCGCACCATCAGCATCATAATCCCCCACAATCACGATCTTTTGTTGCTGATCAATGGCCTGATCAATCAGTTCAATGGCTTTATCCAGATCTTTAAGTTGTGGAGCAAGCAAATGTTTGAGTTTTAAATCAAGTTCATCGCTTGAGCTGACCCCGCGACGTGCCAGAATTTCAGCAATAAAAGGAGGCACATCTTGAAATTGTTCAGGATGTGTCAATAAAGGGCGCTGTTTAATTTGAAATTGGGTCATTTAAGGCATTAAACGCTGTAACTTCCATGTACCGTCCACTTTCTCATAACTTAATCGGTCATGTAAACGGTTAGGTCTGCCTTGCCAGAATTCATAATAATCAGGCTGTACACGATATCCGCCCCAAAATTCAGGTTTTGGAAGTTCAGCTTTGTCTCCAACCTGATCATGTAACTGATGAAAGCGCTGTTCCAATACATCCCGATTTTCAACTACACCGCTTTGTGGCGTACTGATATGTGCCGCAATCTGGCTATCTCGCGGACGCTTATGATAATAATCAATCGCTTCCAACTCAGAGATTTTATTGACCCGACCACTGATACGAATCTGTCGTTCTAGATCATGCCAATAAAAAAGCAGTTCAACATAAGGATTTTCAGCTAAGTCCTGCCCTTTTTGGCTGTCATAGTTGGTATAAAAATCGTAGCCTGCTTCAGTTGCACCACGCAGTAAGAGCGTCCGCACATGAGGTCGACCTTGTAAATTACAAGTAGCAACCGACATAGCATAAGGTTCATGCACCTTGGCTTCCAGTGCGTAATTAAACCACTGCAAAAATTGCTCATGAGGATTTAGGCTCACTTGATTCTCATACAGCTCACCTTTTTCATAGCTGAGACGCAGTTCACTCAAGTCTTTAATCAGGTCAATCATATTTGTACCTCTTAGGCAGCGGTAGCGTGATTGCGTACTGCTTCAGCTAACTGATTGGCCAATGCAACAACTTCTTCGTGTTGATCACCTTCAACCATCACTCGAATGACTGGCTCTGTGCCTGACTTACGAATCAGTAAACGACCACGTCCTTTAAGTTGAGCTTCGGCTTTTTCAAATTCGCTGACCAAAGCAGGCACTGCATAAGGATCGATCATTTGATCAAGACGAACATTCACTAAGACCTGAGGAAATAGTTTAAAGTCAGCCACCAATTCATGCAGTGCCTTTTCCTGTTCGACCATGACCGTCAAAACTTGCAGTGCTGCAATAATCGCATCACCTGTGGTGCTTTTATCCAAAGTTAAAATATGACCTGATGGTTCACCACCAGTCACCCAATTATTTTCCTCAAGGGCTTGCAGTACATAGCGATCACCCACTTTAGCGCGAACAAAAGGTACTTCAGCTTTTTCAAGTGCCAATTCCAGTGCCATGTTACTCATGACGGTACCCACAATACCGGCAGGCTTGTTATTGGCCTGAGTTGCCAAAATATAGAGGATATGATCACCATCCACTTGATGGCCAAACTGATCGACCATAATGACACGGTCAGCATCGCCATCAAAAGCGATTCCTAAATCTGCTTGATGTTCTACTACTGCTTTTTGTAGATTTTCAGGATGGGTTGATCCGCAATGTTCATTAATATTCAAACCATTCGGTTCGTTATATAGCGCAATAACTTTGGCACCTAATTCACGGAAAACCGCAGGCCCAACGCTATAAGCCGCACCATTGGCACAATCCACCACAATCTTTAAATTGCGTAGATCAAAATGATACGGAAAAGTCGATTTACAGAATTCGATATAACGTCCATTGGCATCTTTAATCCGTACGCTTTTACCCAGATTAGCGGTATTTTCGATCTGGATATCTTGTTCTAATTCTTTATTAATTTGTTCCTGTAAATCATCTGGTAATTTTTTCCCTTCACTAGAAAAAAACTTAATCCCATTATCATAATAAGGATTATGTGAGGCAGAAATGACAATCCCTGCATGTGCATGTAACGCACGAGTTAAATGGGCAATGGCGGGAGTCGGGAGCGGACCTAATAAATGTACGTAAACACCAGCAGCGTTAAGACCTGCTTGCAAAGCTGCTTCCAGAATGTAACCAGAAAGTCGTGTATCTTTCCCTAAAACGACCAGTGGCTTTGCTTTTGGATTGGTACGTTTGAGAACCTTACCCGCAGCAAATCCTAATTTTAATGCAAACTCAGGGGTAATTGGCATTTCTCCAAATTTTCCACGAATGCCATCTGTTCCAAAATAACTCATGTTCTACTCACTTATTATGGACTGCTCGATCACAGCCTTTCTCTCATCCTGATTACTTTACACCAAAACAAAAATGCCGTCAGTGAACTGACGGCATTTTCCTGTGTGGGTATGGTGAAAATTAACCCACCCGATAGTTTGGTGCTTCTTTGGTAATGGTCACATCATGTACGTGTGATTCCTGCATACCCGCAGAAGTAATTTTGACAAACTTGGTATTCTGACGCATATCTTCAATATTGGCAGAACCTGTATAGCCCATCGATGAACGTAAACCACCCATCATTTGATGCACAATCGCACTCATAGGACCTTTATAAGGAACACGACCTTCGATGCCTTCTGGTACTAGTTTTTCAACACCCGCCTTGGCATCCTGAAAATAACGGTCAGATGAACCCGTTGCACCAGACATTGCGCCAAGTGAACCCATACCACGATACGCTTTATAATAGCGCCCCTGGAAGAACTCAACTTCACCTGGAGCCTCTTCAGTACCCGCCATGAGGGAACCTACCATAATCGTACTCGCACCCGCAGCAATGGCTTTAGCCAAGTCGCCTGAGTAACGAATACCACCGTCGGCAATTAATGGAATTTGTTCTTTTAGGGCAGAAGCAACATTATCAATTGCTGAAATCTGGGGAACACCAATACCTGCGACAATACGTGTAGTACAAATCGACCCAGGACCAATCCCAACTTTCACCGCATCTGCACCAGCATCTAGTAAAGCTAATGCAGCATCACCCGTTGCAATATTGCCACCGATTACCTGAACTTGCGGGTAGTTTTGCTTAACCCAGCGTACCCGTTCAATTACACCTGCAGAGTGACCATGTGCAGTATCCACTACGATTACATCGGCACCTGCTTCAACCAAAGCTTCAACACGTGCAGGTGTTTCAGCACCTGTACCGACCGCAGCACCAACACGCAAACGACCTAAGTCATCTTTACAGCTATTTGGATAAAGCTCGGCTTTACGAAAGTCAGTTACCGTGATCAGACCTTTCAAGGCATGGCTGTCATCGACCACCAATACTTTTTCGATCCGATGCTTTTGCAGTAGAGCCTGAATGTTTTCTTTGGACTCACCTTCTTTCACTGTCACTAAGCGATCTTGTGGCGTCATGATATTGCTGACAGGCTGATCCAGATTCGTTTCAAAACGTGTATCACGCCCTGTAACAATCCCAACAACTTTGCCATCTTTTACGACAGGTACACCGCTAATATTATTGGCCTGTGTAATAGCAATTAGTTCACCTACAGTCGTTTCAGGCGTAACCGTAATTGGGTCTTTCACCATACCTGCTTCAAATTTTTTGACACGGCGCACTTCAGCTGCTTGTGCGGCAATATCCATATTTTTATGCAAAATACCAATACCGCCATTTTGAGCCATGGCAATCGCCATACGTGACTCAGTCACTGTATCCATAGCAGCCGAAACGAGAGGAATATTAAGTTGAATACCGCGGGTCAAACGTGTCTTTAAGGAGACATCTTTTGGAAGAACTGTAGAGTAGGCAGGGAGTAATAAGACATCATCGAAGGTCAACGCTTCTTGAACGATGGTCAGCATAACAATCTCACTGGTAGTTTCCGTGCGCTATTATAAACAAATTTGCCATTAATTTTCATTTTTATTGTGGGAATTTTTCAGCCCATGCCTAATTTTTGCTAAACAAAAGCTTAAATAAGCCCAGCTTGCTTCATCTCATTTTTGAAATATGCATAATAAATGGGTGCAGCAACTAAACCACCTAAACCAAAAATTGCCTGTAGTACCAACATCGCAATTAATAATTCCCAAGCTTTCGCATTGATTCTTTGTCCTACGATATCGGCATTTAAAAAATATTCCAGTTTATGAATTAGCACGAGATAAACCAGCGCAATACCCGCTGTTGTAAAGGAAACACTGACTGCAGATAGTACGACTAGCGTATTAGACATTAAATTACCCACTACGGGTAGCAACCCCAGTACAAAGGTTAAAATAACCAATGTTTTTCCAAAGGGTAAATGCATACCTAATAACGGTAAAGCAATGAAAATAAACAGACCTGATAAAACCGTATTAATTAGGGAAATTTTCACCTGTGCAAAGACGACATTTTTAAATGCCTGATAAAGCACATGCAACCGTTGTAGGCAAGCTCGACGAAAACTTGGAGTGTGTTCATCTTCCTGCGGGGGATTGAGCGAAATAAGCGCACCTAAAATCATGCCAATAATCATGGTGACAAAAGCATGTAATACGTCAGTTCCAGCATGTTGTAAGGTTCCGGCATGATCTTTTGACCATCTCAACAAATAGTCTTTCATTTCATCAATACTTTCAGGAAATATTCCCAAAAAATATCCACTAAACTCCTGCTGAAATTTATGTAGTAATGCATCAATATTGGTACTGACAGCCGATAAACCGCCATCTTTTAAATCGTGCACGACATAAGCACTTAAGCTAACCACCAAAAAAACCAGCACGCTAATAATAATGACACTAAACAAAGCAACCACTGCCAGACGGCTGTATCTGCGATTGAAGAAACCTTCGATATAAGGACTTAAGCTGGTGACCAAAGCATATATCAATAAACCAGATAGCAAACCTACCAATAAATGCAGGGGAATAATGATCAACAACATTAAAGGAATGACGATATAACTGGCAATCAGACTTTGTCGTTCATTCAACAGCTGCATTTTTTGGTCCTGTATTCTAATCAGAATAAAAATATCAATAGGAGTTTTAACCTTACTGCTATTTTAAAATAGAGTCACTATCAAAATCTGTTATGAATTGCTCATTTGTTTAGATCATAAAATTATTTTCTGCATGATCACTTTACTATTGAATCAATTTTCTATTTAAAAGCATATCTCTTTACTTACTTTTCTATTCACATGATACAAAAATTTCAAAATAAAATATAAAAAAGCATCTGTGAACAGATGCTTAAATTATGTCTAAACTAGAATTAAAAAAAGTAATGCTGTACCAAAGTTGAAATTCCAACAATTAGAAAAATGGCCGCGCCAATTTTATGAATCAAGGAAATTGGCAAACGATCCGCCATTTTATTACCAATAAATACTGCTGGAGCATTTGCGATCATCATGCCTATCGTCGTTCCAAGCATAACCCAAAATACGCTATCGAAACGAGCCGCGAGAGCAACTGTTGCAATTTGAGTTTTATCTCCAATTTCAGCAAGGAAAAACAGGATAAAGGTTGCGCCAAACACACCGAAGCGTTGCCATTTATTAATACTATCAGTTTCATCGTCCAGTTTATCTGGAATCAACATCCAAAGCGCCATTCCAATAAATCCAACAGCTAATACCCATACCATGACAGTTGGATTGAGTACCGTGGTGAGCCATTGACCTAACACAGCGGATAAACCGTGGTTAATGGTGGTGGCCAATAAAATAGCGATGAGGATAGGAACAGGTTTGCGGAACCGGGCAGCGAGTAAAAGCGCAAGGAGCTGGGTTTTGTCGCCCATTTCAGCAAGGGCAACAACAGAAGTCGAAATCAGGAATTCTTGCATATCTGTTCTCTGGCTAGCATATATACCTATGACCTACCGCCCCTGCTAGCCAAAAAGTGCAGAACGATAAATCAAAGGTCTTGCCAACTCAGGAACGCGAAAAACGTTCAAGCTATGATGACCATGTTCAGTTGAACAATTATGTTGATCATCACCCAATTACTTTGCGTAATTGGAGGCTACTCCCCAATGAAGTAAAGCCAGTTTAACGGGCTTTTACTATTTTTTCAAATCGATTTTCTATCTTATTGGGCCTTTTTTATGTAGATACAAGCAAATAGTTGGCCCCAATTTCAATTATAAAAAAACCCCGCCAAAGCGAGGTCTTTTTATAAGAGACATTAGATCAGTAACGTACGAATATCTTTAAGCAATTTGGTTAGCTTGTTGGTAAACCGCGCTGCATCAGCACCATTAATGACACGGTGATCATAAGAAAGCGATAATGGCAACATTAAACGCGGATCAAAGTCCTTACCATTCCACACAGGCTGCATTGTCGCAGGTGAAATACCTAAAATCGCAACTTGAGGCCAGTTGACTAATGGTGTAAATGCCGTCCCGCCAATTGAACCCAAACTGGTAATGGTAAAGTTAGCGCCTTGTAAGTCTTTTGGTGATAATTTCTTGTCACGTGCTTTTTGACTCAATTCACCCAACTCAACCGCAATTTGTTTAATTGACTTCTGATCTGGGTTACGCAACACCGGTACAGTTAAACCATCAGGTGTCGCCACTGCAATACCCATATGGATTTCGTTCCGCAACAAGACTGATTTTTGATCATCAGCCAAATGTCCTGCAAAATATGGCTCTTCTTTAAGCAAGTGTGCAACAGCTTTAGCGATAAAGGCCAAGATCGTCAGACTAACACCTTGCTTTTTAAAGCCATCTTTCAGCTCACCGCGCCATGCCTCTAGCTCAGTAATATCCGCCAAGTCAAACTGGGTGACTTGAGGAATAAAGTTATTAAGAGATAACTGGGGCACAGACACTTGCTGTAAGCGGGTCATGGTTTTAACTTCACCACCACCAAAAGCACTGAAATCTGGCAATGCTGGCAATCCAGAAGCCACTGCCGCCGCAGCATTCGCTGGGGTTGGCGCAGGTGCAGTCATGCGCTGCTTCACATGGGCATAGATGTCTTCTTTCATCAAACGACCATGTTCACCCGAAGCTTTAACTTGTGCCAGAATCACACCTAGCTCACGTGCTAGTTTACGCACCGCAGGGCCTGCATAAACTTTTGCATTTTCTGCTTCCTGCGCTTGACTCAATTTATTGACCGAGTCGACCACAGCAGCCTTTGGTTGTTCAGCAGGTTTTGCAGCACTTTCTGTTTTTACCGATGCAGTTTGAGCAGCAGGTTTACTGGCTTGCGGTTTGGCTTTAGGCGCTGCTTTTGCTTCACCTTCAATCGTTGCCAGCGCAATGCCCTGTTTAACCTCTTGTCCAACACTGACATGAATCGCTTTTACGACACCTGCAATACTGCTTGGTACTTCGACTGAAGCTTTATCCGATTCAACCACACACAAACTTTGTTGAGCTTCTACGCGATCGCCCACTTGTACCAAAATTTCAGATACCGTGGCTTTATCCACCCCGAGATCAGGTACGTTAATTTCCTGTTCCCCTGAGCTAACAGTTTCCTGTGTATCCGTTTCATCTTCAACAGTTGTTGAAGCGGTCTCGACAGATTGCGCTACGGTATTTTCATTTGCCGTAGTGACCTGTTCACGTCCACCTTGAGTTTTAACTTTTAGCAGAAGTACACCTTCTTTAACTGAGTCTCCCTCTTTTACGGCAACACTCTCAACTGTTCCAGACACAGGGCTCGGCACTTCAACGGATGCTTTATCTGATTCAAGCAAAATCAAACTATCATTTTCAGTAATTTCATCGCCCACTTTAACTAATAGTTCAGCAACCGTTGCTTTTTCTACACCAATATCTGGAACTTGTACTTCCACGATAGTAGTTGCACCAGATGAAGCTGAAATAGTAGGTCGAGTTGCTGGTTTCTTGATAGCTTCAGATGAAGTAGCTTCCGATACTTCTTCAGATTTTACAGCTGCCTTTTCTTCAGTCGCAGCTTCACTTCCACTTTCTAATTCAACTAGAACCGTTCCTTCTGTCACTTCATCGCCTTGGTTGACCAAAATACTTTTGACCACACCGGATGCTGTACTTGGAACCTCGACAGAAGCTTTATCCGATTCAAGTAGAATCAGACTATCATTTTCAGAAATCTGGTCACCAACCTTAACTAAAATCTCGGCAACGGTTGCTTTTTCTACGCCAATATCAGGTGTTTTCACTTGCATCGCTTAGTTCCCCTCACCTGATTGAGTTTCATGGTATTCCGCTACAGGTTGTACTTCAGGATGTGCCTGTGGAGCCCAAGCTACTGGACGATCAGTATCTAACTCAAAGCTAGAAATCGCATCTTTCACCAAACGATTTTCCACTTCGCCTTCATCTGCCAGTTTTTTCAATGTAGCCACCACAATATGTGCTGCATCAACACCGAAATAACTACGCAAATTACCGCGGGTATCCGAACGGCCATAACCATCTGTACCTAGCGTTACATAGGGACGATTGTCTGGTAAATAAGCGCGAATCTGTTCACTATAAGCACGCATATGATCGGTTGCAGACACCACGATACCATCTGTACCACGTAACTGCTGTGATACCCAAGACTCTTTCGTGTCTTCAGCCAGTGGATGTAAGCGGTTATATTCATCACATACCATACCATCACGCGCCAGCTCATTAAAGCTGGTCACACTCCAGATGTTTGAATGAATTTGATATTCTTCACGCAGGATTTTCGCAGCTTTAATTACTTCACGTAAAATAACCCCTGAGCCCAATAACTGAACTGTGGCCTGCTCATCTTTTTCAAAGAGATACATACCACGCTTAATACCTTCTTCTGCACCGTTTGGCATTTCGGGATGTTCGTAGTTTTCATTCATTACCGTTAAGTAATAGAACACACGCTCTTGATTCACATACATACGTTTTAAACCATCATGTACAACAACCGCCAGCTCGTAGCCAAAGCAAGGATCATAAGCGATACAGTTTGGAATAGTTCCCGCCAGAATATGCGAATGCCCATCCTGATGTTGCAAGCCTTCACCATTCAACGTGGTTCGGCCTGCAGTTGCACCAAGCAAGAAACCTTGCGCCTGTGCATCACCTGCGGCCCACGCAATATCACCAATACGCTGGAAGCCAAACATCGAGTAATACATATACATCGGAATCATTGGCAAGTTATTGGTTGAATAACTCGTACCAAGCGCAGCCCATGCACTCATGGCACCCGCCTCGTTAATCCCTTCCTGTAACATATGACCATCTTTGGCTTCACGATAGTTCATGAGCTGTTCATTGTCTTCTGGTGTATATTTCTGTCCATGCGCAGCATAAATACCCAATTGACGGAACATACCTTCCAAACCAAAAGTACGCGCTTCATCTGGAACAATCGGCACAACACGGTCTTTAATTGCTTTTTCTTTAAGCAGGGCCGCGATCAAACGCACCATCACCATAGTGGTAGATTGTTCTTTACCGTTACTGCCGCTTAATACGCTATCAAAAATTGAAATTTCAGGGATCGCCAACGCTTCACTTTCTTTACGACGTGCAGGTAAGTAACCACCCAATGCTTCACGACGCGCTTTCATATATTTCAATTCTGGCGAGTTTTCTGCTGGACGATATAACGGCAACTCTTCAAGTTGCTCATTGGTAAATGGCAAGTTGAAGCGATCACGTACATACTTAAGTGAATCAACATGCATTTTTTTGATCTGGTGAGTTTTATTGACTGCTTCAATCTCATCAGACAAGCCATAACCTTTAACAGTTTTCGCCAAAATTACTGTAGGTTGACCTGTACTCTTCATCGCTTCAGTATAAGCTGCAAATACTTTATACGGATCATGACCACCCCGATTTAGATTATCAATATCTTCATCGCTCAGGTTTTTCACTAATTCTTCAGCTTCAGGATACTTACCAAAGAAGTGCGCACGTGTATAAGCACCGCCCTTCACTTGATAACGTTGATAATCACCATCAACAGCCTCTTCCATCACTGCTTTTAACGCGCCTGATTTATCATTGGCCAGTAAAGGATCCCAGTGACGTCCCCAGACCACTTTAATCACACGCCAGCCTGCGCCACGGAATAAAGATTCAAGTTCCTGAATAATTTTACCATTACCACGTACAGGGCCATCTAAGCGCTGTAAATTACAGTTCACTACCCAAATTAAGTTATCTAACTTTTCACGACCTGCAAGTGAAATGGCACCTGTACTTTCAGGCTCATCCATTTCACCATCACCAAGATAAGCCCAAACTTTACGGTTTTCTTCTTTAATTAGACCTCGGTTCATCAAGTACTTTTGAATGTGGGCCTGATAAATCGACATAATTGGACCAAGACCCATCGATACCGTTGGGAATTGCCAATAATCTGGCATCAAATAGGGATGTGGATAGCTAGATAAACCATTACCGTTAACTTCACGTCGGAAATTATTCAATTGATCTTCAGTCAAACGGCCTTCAAGAAATGAACGGGCATAAATACCAGGTGCGCAATGACCTTGGTAATAAATCATATCGCCGCCAAAACTATCGCTATTAGCACGGAAAAAATGGTTAAAGCCAACATCATATAAGGTAGCTGAAGATGCAAAACTGGCCAAGTGACCACCCAGATCATCACCTGTTTTGTTAGCGCGTAGCACCATTGCCAGTGCATTCCAGCGAATAAGGGCACGGATACGACGCTCCATATCCTGATCACCTGGCATTGCAGGTTGTTCTTCTACTGAAATTGTATTTAAGTAAGGGGTATTTAGGCGCTGAATAGGCACATGCTTCGCAATCGCGCGTTGATAAAGCTTTTCGAGTAAAAAAGCAGCACGTTCTGTACCCATATGCTGCAAAACTGAATCAAATGCATCTTGCCATTCTTGGGTTTCTTGTGCGTCGGAATCACCATAAAACGCCATAATTCACCTTTCCCTTAGTCTACGGTTAGTCCATATTTTTATCATATTTGGTGCAGGTAAAGTTATCCCCACAGGTGAATACAGATTGACAGCATTATTTAGATAATAAATAGTTGATGACTTTTCATTACCTAAAATAACAAAAAATCGCCAATTTAGGCGATTTTTTATACACAATATTTTGAATTTGATGATAGCTTGAATAGAAATGTGATTAATTAAATCCGCATTTATGGAAGTAAAGCGAGATAACTTGATGGATTTTTACGCTCACCATCACGCACTACTTCAAAATGCAGATGAGGACCTGTACAACGGCCTGTACAGCCAACATTGGCAATGTGTTCACCTGCCTGTACCTGATCGCCTGCACGCACCATAATACGTGATGCATGTGCATAGCGAGTAAGGTATCCATTGCCATGATTTACTTCAACGTACTGGCCATAACCTGTACCCCAACCTGCCTTGGTCACGATTCCAGGACCTGTCGCATAAATTGGTGTACCACTTGGAGCAGCCAAGTCAATACCAGAATGTCCACGTGTTGTGCCCATCAGGGTTCGCATACCATATTCAGATGAAACGCGCGTCATATCGGGTAAAGGGTGTTTAATCAACCATGAAGAATAAGGATTATTACTTGAAGCAGAAGCCGAGAATTTAGCTGTGTTACTTGTTTTACCATATTTCTTTTCAAGAGATTCATTGTTTAACTCAACCGTTTTCTCACGTAGTGTCACCGATACTTTAGCCGATGCAGGGAGATCAAGATCATCAGGATGAGTATAAGAGCCTTGCGAAAGCGTACGAGACAATGCTTCTAGGCGATCTGGTGCATCTGGGCTATTCAGTGTTTGATAATCTGCGAAAGCAACTGATGCAGCAGAAGCTGCCAGTGAAAAAGCAAGTAGTATACGTCGCGAATGCATAAAAAAACCTCTTGAACTGTTCTTAAAAAGTTCCTTGCGTGATCTCGTCCTTGATATCTATTGAAATGAGCGTTTAAGATGACAATAATCTGGCGAGGAAAATCCAGCACCATGACTGATCCTAAAAACGTGTTTCAACAAACAAGAAAACACATAAAAACAGGAAACTTAACGTTTCTTACAACGCAAGTCGCACAATGGCAAAGACTTACGAAAGTTATTCAGCCCCTACTGCCACAACCTGAAAATTGGCAGGTGGTCTGTTATCAATATGGTGTTTTGACGATTACCGGTGAAAATCAAGCCATGATTAGTCAACTCGGATATCTTCAAACACAATACATTTCTAAACTTGTTCAACTCGAAGGATTGCATGATTTACAGAAACTTCAGGTTAGATTAAGAAATTCATCCCAAAATCATCATCAAAGTCATGTAACTGAGGTCACTTCTTTACCACCAGAAACACAAGAAATGTTACGAAGTGCTGCTGGATTAGTGAACGACCCTAAGCTTAGCCAAGCTTTGCTGCGTTTGGCAAGCAATAAAAAGTAACAAGCATTTCAAAATATAAATATTCGCTTCAATTATTTTGTGACCTATTTAACACATTTAAAAGTTACAATATAACATAGCCCATCAAGACAATGACTTAGCTCACACTTACATAAGGAATTGGACATTCTTCTTCGTTATCAAATGTTACAATTTCGTAATTATCTGGATCACTTTGAACATTGCGTAATAGCTGATTATTGAGTGCGTGTCCTGATTTATAACCATCAAATTTTGCAATAATTTGATGTCCCATTAAATAAAGATCACCGACTGCATCCAAAATCTTATGTCGCACGAATTCGTCTGCAAAACGTAATCCTTCTTCATTTACCACGCCCGTATCGTCTACCCCAATTGCATTATCCAGACTGGCCCCAAGTGCCAGATTGTTGGCTTTGAGATAATCCAGATCTTTCATAAAACCAAAAGTACGAGCTTCACTCACTTCATAAACAAAAGTTTCAGTTGAAAAATCGATGGTGGCTGATTGGTATTCTTTAGCAAAAGCAGGATGATCAAAATCGATGGTGAAGTTAAGCTGAAAGCCTTCATGTGGACTAAATTTAGCCCGTTTATCATCAATTAAGGCTTCGACAGGTTTCAAAATTTTAATGAATTTTTTAGAAGCATTCTGCTCAATTAGCTCACCTTGCATCAGCAAGTAAATAAAAGGACCAGCACTACCATCCATAATCGGGACTTCGGAAGCAGATACTTCAATAATCAAATTATCAATACCCAAACCCGCAATCGCACTCATCACATGTTCAATGGTGCCCACCTTAATATCATCCTGAACCAAGTTGGAACACATAAAGGCTTCCTGAATAAGCAAAGCATTGGCCTGAATGTCCACAGGTGGGTTGAGATCAATCCGACGAAACACGATTCCCCCATCAATAACATGCGGCAGAAAATTGATCATCACTTTTTGACCACTATGGAGACCAATTCCACTGGCTTTCACCACACGTTTGAGGGTACGTTGTTTCAACATGCTACTCTAACTTCAATTCAAAAACCGCTATACGTTAGCACATTTAGCTATTGATAAAAAACAAAAAAGGCAGTGTAAATACACTACCTTTTCATAAATGATTGATTTTATTACTTGCGTTGCTGATTTTTCAAATAATCCTGAATGCTCATAGGCGATGAACGCGGTGCGGCACCTGCATTGGTTGCAACTGGAGCCTCAGTATTCTGGCGCTTATTAATCGCGGGAACATCATCTTCATCGGTAGGATGTGAACTTGGAACATGGACATGCCCTGCGCTCGCACGTTTTCTTGGCTGTTCTGCCTCTGAAGCGTTACGAGTTAAACCTGTCGCAATCACTGTTACACGTAGTTCATCACGCGCATCCGGATCAAATACGGTTCCATAAAAAATTTCACCTTCATCCAAATCGACAATTTGATTGACCACATCGGTAATAATTTCGGTTTCACGTAAGGTAATGTCATCACCACCTGTAATATTAATCAATACACCTTTAGCATTGATAATATTCACATTATCGAGCAACGGACTACGAATAGCCTGTTCTGCTGCTTGACGCGCACGATCTTCGCCACGTCCTAAACCTGCGCCCATCATGGCATAACCACGAGTACTCATTGCAGTTTTCAAGTCAGCAAAGTCAAGGTTGATGTGACCACGATTTACGACTAAATCAAAAATACTTCGTACCGCATTTAGCAATACATCGTCTGCTTTCTTGTATGCATCTTTCATCGAAATATCGCCATACACACTCAGCAAACGCTGGTTAGGAATGATAATCAATGAGTCTACATGTGCTTCAAGTGCATCAATGCCTTTTTCCGCAGCACGTTGACGGCGTCGCCCTTCAAAGTTAAATGGCGTGGTAACAACACCAACAGTCAAAATTCCCATTTCTTTGGCAACTTCAGCAACGACCGGCGCGGCACCTGTACCAGTCCCGCCCCCCATGCCCGCAGTCACGAACACCATATCCGTGCCTTCGAGATGTTGACGAATCACTTCACGGCTTTCTTCAGCAGCAATTTGACCGACTTCAGGATTAGCTCCAGCACCCAAACCACGAGTACTTTGTTCACCAAGCTGAATTTTAAAAGGTGCATTCATGCTATCAAGTGCTTGTTTGTCCGTATTTGCACAAACAAATTTCACACCTTTAATATCAGACTGCACCATATGTTGTACGGCATTACCACCACCACCACCGACACCAAACACAGTGAAACGGGCTTGACCGTTACTATCGGTTAGTTCATCTTCTATAAATTCAAATGAGGCCATGACCTTTAGGGTTCCTAATTTCAATAAGTGGCAGTCACTTCAGCCCGTACACTGCCTTAATACTTCAAAAAACAATAGATTTTAGAATGCTGTGCAATACTTACCTTGTCAAGTATGACAATTTTCTCTTACAACTTCCAAACAATATTCCCAACAAATGCATACATCTTAAAAAATAGCTTTTAACTTGCTATTCAAAGTATTCCAGCCATTGACTACACGGTCAACAAATGTGCGGTCATTAACTTCATCGGCCTCTTCCACTGCATCTTGCAATTCACTCTGGCTAAAAAGCAAAAGCCCTGCTGCGGTTGCATACATGGAACGTCGCAAAGCAGCCTGATGCTGATCATCAGCATACACCTGCAAAGGTGGATTACCTAAATGTGCAGAAACACCAAGCATACGACGTGCCAGACTGACCATACCTTCAATCTGACAGGCATCTCCAGTTAATACTACACCATGATAGAGACCATTAATCGCACCTGTACGTTCTAGCTCTTCACGAATCTGTGTAAAAATCTCTTCATACCGCGCAATAATGATTTCAGCAAGTTCTATGCGACTAATGGTTTGTGGTCCATCAATCGCCTGTACCTGAATCATGTGGTCTGGCTTCACCACACTTAAGTCAACACAACCATGTAAAATCTTAATGCGTTCTGCTTCTTCAGTTGTAGTTTGTAACACGGCTGCAATATCACGGGTAACATTTTCACCACCACGCTGTAGTGTCCGCGCTAAGGCCAAACGACCATCTAAATAGACCGCTATATTGGTGGTTCCTGCTCCAATATCCAGCAAGCAAACACCATATTCTTTCTCATCTTTCAGCAGACTGGCTTCTGCAGTTGCCAGACTTGACACGACCATTTTTTCAACACCGATATTGGCGCCTTTCATGGCACGATCCAGATTTTGCATGGTACTAATCGGCATCATCATCAACTGATAATGACCCGTCATGCTATGTGCGGACATATTAATCGGATTTTGTACCCATTCTGGTTCATCATCCAGCTCAAAACCCAAAGGTACAGCACTCGCTAGATAATAGTCTGGCGTGACGTGACTGGCTTTAGCCAATTCCAGAGCTCGCACAACTTCATTTGTACTAATCGTATGATCAGCCTTGGCAATCGGGGTACGCCCAGAAGCATAAAAACTTTGTAATTCTGTACTTGGAATCGATACCCATGCGGTATGTACACGACATTCCGCCATATTTTCTGCTTCAGCAACGGCGTTTTTAATTGCGGCAATGACTTTGTCGAGGCTAACAATTTTTCCTTTATTCATGCCACGGTTAGGCGCGTTTGCCATCCCGATGACCTGAATGTTATCCGGTGCGTGAACTCTACCAATTAAAACTGAAACTTTATGTGTCCCAATATCAATCGCAACAATCGAGGGAACAGCTTCACTCATTACTCACTACCACTTGTTCGTTATTTAGTATGGGCAAAAATGCCTGTTATTTTAAAACCATGTATTATGGCTTTGCGGTTATTCCACCTGCAACATTTGTGTCATCATTGGTTACAACAAACTGACCATTTACAATTTTTGGTGGTATTGCATTCTTCCACTGTAGTGATAATCCATTTCGGTATCGTAAATCAATGGCAGAGATTTTGGGCCACACGGGTTTTAAGTCAGTTTGCGCAAGATGACTCAGACGCTGCAACTTGCTCATGGTTTGATCCTGATCCACAATTACCCTTAAACCTGAATCAAACTGCATAAACCAAGTCATTCGTTCAGTTAAGTACAACTCTTTTAACCTGAGATTGACTGGATGAAATAGCTGATTAATTTCGTTATAACGGCGCATCATGGCTTTAGATTGGCTAAGAGGGCCATGTAACATTGGCAGATTAGGGTGATTTTGTGGATCTGCTTCACTAAACACATCACCGCCATCACTTAATAATCGTCCAGTACCCCAACGCGCAATTGCATGACGCGGCAATACACGAACTCGAATACTATTGGGCCAGGCACGTGATACAACCACACGATCAACCCATGAGATCTCAAGCGCTTTATCACGAATCTGCTCCAGATCCGAAGTAAAGTAATTATCTTTAACAATAGGCTGAATGTGTTGAATGAGTTGTTGTTGTTCTGTTGTCGAGTGAGTACCGACGACACTCAATTCAGCAATTTTGGCATCAGTAATAACTTTATATAAGCCAAAAATGCCTAAACCTAGTACCACAAATGCAACCAGCAGTAGTAACCATCCACCCGCATTGACCAGCTTTTGCTTAGGCGAAGGTGGTTTTTCATGGATGGAGGTAATGGCCGCACGACGACGGCGCATAGATGCTGGGAGTTGAGCCATAAGTTAGTGAGCCGTACCTTGAAGCGTTTGTTCTAAAATTGCGACACACAACTCATCAAACCCGATTCCAATCGCCTGAGCTGCTTTAGGAACCAATGAATGACTGGTCATCCCTGGAACTGTATTAATTTCTAATAACCAGAAATTACCTTGTTCATCCTGCATGGCATCGACACGTCCCCAACCACTTGCTCCTACAGCCTGGAACGCGCGCAAAGTTAATTGTTGAAGCTGTTTTTCGTCTGAATCACTGAGACCTGAAGGAATCCCATATTGCACATCATTACGCTGATATTTGGCATCATAATCGTAAAAAGCCACATCTTTAGGAGGTTCCAGACGAATCACGGGTAATGCTTCCCCATTTAGTACCACGATCGTATATTCACGCCCCGTAATCCACTTTTCTGCCATAACAATCGCATCATGTTCGGTGGCTTTCGCAATCGCTTCTGCAAAGTCTTCTTTTTTCTCAACTTTACTCATGCCAATACTTGAACCCTCATGTACAGGTTTAATAATGACAGGCAAACCAAGGCTATTTACAATCTCATCAACGTTCGAGTCTTTATTGATAATACGATAAGGTGCTGTCGGCAAATCAGTCCCTTGCCAAATTTGCTTGGTTTTAATTTTATCCATCCCGATAGCGGAACCCTGCACCCCTGTCCCCGTATACGGGACATCTAGCCATTCCAGTGTTCCCTGAATCTGACCATCTTCACCGCCACGACCATGCAATACAATAAAAGCGCGGTCATAATTGACCAGTTCTGTCACACTGCGATTTTTAGGGTCAAATGCTTCTGCTTGTACACCCGAACGTAACAAGGCTTCAAGTACCGCGTTCCCACTATCTAAAGAAACCTCACGTTCAGCTGATTTCCCACCGAACAACACGGCAACTTTGCCGAATTTTGAAGCATTTGACACGTTTTTATCCTTAAACTTTTCAAGCACAATAATTAAAAATGGATGAACCGCATTATTTTAAATACAAATGATGCTGAGCAAGTTCAACTGAAATTGCTCCCACGTTACCTGCACCCTGTGTTAATAACAAGTCATTCGGTTGTAACACTTTTTGTATCACGTTTTGCAGGTTACCTTCCACTGGGTCAACCAAAATCGGCTCGACGTCACCACGCAAACGAATACTACGTGCTAGTGAACGACTATCCGCCCCTACGATCGGCTTTTCACCCGCAGGATAAACTTCGAGTAATAACAACTGATCGACCTGAGACAGTACATCAACAAAATCATCAAAACAGTCACGAGTACGGCTAAAACGGTGCGGCTGGAACATCATCACCAGACGACGATCTGGGTGACTTTGACGCGCCGCTTTAATGGTGGCTTCAACCTCTTTAGGATGATGTCCATAGTCATCCACCAACTTGACATTTCCTTCACCTAATTCAAATTCACCTTGAACCTGAAAACGACGACCAACTCCGCTAAACCCTTTCAATGCACGGCTAATGGCTGCATCAGATACACCCTCATCAGTCGCAACACCAATCGCTGCTAAAGCATTCAAAATATTATGCAAGCCCGGTTGATTAATCGTTAAACGTAGCGGCTCACGGTCTTTGCGCAGCACTGTGAAATGTGAACGCATACCATCCTGTTCAACATCAACAGCACGAATATCATTGTCCTCATCAAAACCATACGTCAAGACTGGACGTCCTACACGCGGTAAAATTTCTCGAACATTCGCATCATCACCACAAACGACCGCCAAACCATAGAATGGCAATTTATGCAAAAACTGCACAAACGTATCTTTTAAAGTATCAAAACTACCACCATAAGTGTCCATGTGGTCGGCATCGATATTGGTGACGATTGCCGCCATAGGCTCTAAATACAAGAAAGAAGCATCCGATTCATCTGCTTCAGCAACAATAAAACGGCTTGCACCCAAAGCGGCATTTACACCCGTACGATTCAATAGCCCACCGATCACATAGGTCGGATCAAGATTTTCTTCGGCCAGCATGGTCGTTAATAAACTGGTCGTTGTCGTTTTACCATGCGTACCTGCCACTGCAATACCATGACGATAGCGCATTAATTCACCCAGCATTTCGGCACGGCGCACCACTGGAGTACGGCTTTCGATAGCAGCTTTCACTTCTGGATTTTCAGGATCAATCGCTGTAGAGACGACTAAAACATTGGCATTTTGAATGTTATCAGCAGTGTGTCCGATATAAACCTTAATGCCTTTTTCTTCGAGCTGTGCTGTAGTATTCGATGCCTTAATATCCGAACCAGATACTTTATAACCTTGATTTTTGAGTACTTCGGCAATACCACACATCCCTGCTCCACCAATCCCCACAAAATGAATGTGTTTAATACGGCGCATTTCAGGGACTTTAATCAGTTTTTTGGCTTGATCAGCTGGCGTTGATGGTGACATAGCGAACTCGAAGTTATAAAGCTTGAATAAGATCAGCGACGGTTTGAGTCGCTTGGGGTTGAGCATGTTGACGTGCCTTCACTGCCATTTCAGACAATAACTGACGATTCATCAAACCACTCAGAAGAGTATGTAAAAATTCGGGTGTCATGCTGGATTGCTGACAAATTTTTGCTGCACCAATGTCTGCCAAAAATTTGGCATTAGCTGTTTGGTGATCATCCACGGCAATCGGTAAAGGTACAAAAACGGCTGCCACGCCTGCGGTAGCGACTTCAGTTACCGTGAGCGCACCTGCACGACAGATAATTAAATCAGCCTCACTATAGGCTTTTGCCATATCCTCAATAAACGGCATCACCTGAACATTTACATGTGCTGGTGCATCCGCATAACGTGCTGTTGTTTCGTCGATTTGTTTTTGACCACATTGGTGAAAAACGTTGAGGGGCAGATCCAACTTTTTAAGTGCTTCAGGTAACCGCTCATTTAATGCCTGTGCCCCTAGCGATCCACCCACAATCAGAATATTGAATGGTTGATTTTCCTGCTCGCGAATCTGATAGCGCCATTTTGGACTTAGGATTTCTGCAATTTCCTTACGAACTGGGTTACCTGTTGTCACGACTTTTTCACTGGCAGCAAAAGTATCTGGAAATGCTTCACACACTTTATTGGCAATACGCGAAAGTTGAGAGTTGGTAAAACCAGCAACTGCATTTTGTTCGTGAATTAAAATAGGAATCCCCAAAACACGTGCTGCCAAACCACCCGGGCCAGCCACATACCCCCCAAAACCAGCGACCGCATCGATTTTAAGTTGTTTCATGTACCGCATCGCATTGAGTGTAGCTTTTAAAATTTTAAATGGGGCTAATAATTTACGTACTGCGCCATTACCACGCACACCTTGAATATCAATTTGATAAAGCGGGATATTTTGATCCTTTAATAAACGATTTTCCATACCTGCTGGCGTTGCTAGCCAAGACACCTGACAGCCTTGTTGTTGTAGCTCTTTGGCAACTGCCAAGGCAGGAAATACATGACCGCCCGTACCGGCCGCCATCATCATGACATGTTTAGGTTTGTGCTGTGGTGAATCGGTCACGGTGTAATTCTTCAACTCAAAAGAAAATGGGGAAATCACATCTATTATTTTAGCCGTTCATTTTAATCCTAAAGCAAGCAGAACGGAAAGCAAATTTCACGTGTTTGCAACATAAAGCCGAGCTTTTTTGCCTTGTATTCAATTTAGGCTTGTGGCAAGTGAGAATAGATGTAAATTGATTAATTTTTTTAAAATAAAGATGATATTCACAAGTGATACGAGTGAATATCATCTTTATTTATTTTGGCAATTAACGACCTGCTTCTAGCACGTCAAACAAATCATCGGCGATAGATGTACCATATTGCGCATCAATCTCGCGGATGCAAGTTGGACTGGTCACATTGATTTCAGTGACATAATTGCCAATCACATCTAGTCCGACAAATACTAACCCTTTTTCACGTAGAAATGGCCCGACTTTGGCTGCAATTTTTTTGTCATTTTCAGTCAATGGACGTGCTTCACCCAAACCACCTGCCGCCAAGTTACCACGCACTTCACCATTTTGCGGAATACGTGCCAGACAATACGGCACAGGTTCGCCATTGACCATCAAAATGCGCTTATCCCCTTCTACGATTTCAGGAATATAACGTTGTGCCATAATTGGGCGATTTCCCATTTCCGTTAACATTTCAAGAGTTGAGCCAATATTTACGCCATCTTGGTATAAACGAAAAATACCCATGCCCCCCATACCATCTAAAGGCTTTACGATAACATCGCCCTGTTCTTTGATAAATTCACGAATTAGGCTTTGCTGTGAAGTCACCAGAGTAGGTACTTGGAGCTCAGGGAACTGAGTGGCAAACAACTTTTCGTTACAGTCACGTAAAGATTGCGGTTTGTTGATAATCCACACACCTTCACGTTCTGCTTGTTCTAAAATATAAGTGGTGTAGACAAAATTCATGTCAAATGGTGGGTCTTTACGCATCAACACTACATCATAGGCAGCGAGCGATTCTTTTTGTTTTTCACCCAACTCGTAATAATGGTTGTAATCTTCAAAGACTTTAAGCGGCGAAATCAGACCAAAAGCACTTCCTTGATCGATATATAAGTCCTGTTGTAATGCGTAACCCAATTCATGTCCACGACGGCTGGCCGCCCAAAGCATCGCCATGGTTGAATCTTTTTTCAGATTAACAGTTTCAATTGGGTCCATCACGACAAGTACACGCATTACCAGTTCACTCTTTATTTTCAATTGGCTTGATTATAAACGAGCTTTATCCATGAAGCTTAGTATTTGAGTGAATAAGTGAAGCGTGGAATGTTCATAACAGAAATAAGTATCGCTCTATGCAGCAAACCACCATTGGATTTTGGCTAATCAAAGGCATAAAGATAAATTAAAGGCCAGCATGCTAGCATCTAAGAAATGTAAGTAAGCACAATTCGTATAAGCGCCATTCTGTTAAATAGTTTTTAAATTAGATGATTTTTCAAATTTAGAAATTAATGATAAAACATTTTCTATAACAATAGATCTTAATTGTAGGAACACAAAATGAATATTAATGAGGTAAAAAGTCCTATTGATTTAAGAAATTTAAATGACGCATCTGAGTGGGCTGCCGAAGTAAATATAAAGCGCCCATGGAGATATGAATTTTTTGATACTTATGTTGATGAAATTAATAGTTTAAATATTGAAATTCCTAAAATTCTTGAAATAGGTTCTGGTCCAGGATATTTAGCAAAGGTTTTATTAGAAAACTTATCAAGTATTAGTTATACAGCCATAGATTTTTCGCAAGCTATGCACCAATTATCAAAAGAAAATTTAGGTAAATTGAGTGCAAAAGCAAAGTATCTAGTTGCTAATTTTAAAGATTCTGATTGGTTTCATATAGTAGAACAAGAAAAATATGATGTAGTGATAATTCATCAAGCATTACATGAATTAAGACACAAAGCCTATTCTAAGAATTTTCATACCCAAGTTAGAGATCATCTATTAAATAAGAATGGAATATATATAGTTACAGATCATATTGTTGCGGATAATGGTATGAAAAATACTGACTTGTACATGACAGTTGATGAACATTTAAAAGAGTTATCTTTAGCAGGATTTACTCAAATTAATATTTTAAAAGAAAGAAATGCTTTATGTTCTTTTAAAGTTTCCTAAAATTAACATAGTAGACCTTATGCGAAATACTTGAATTTTTCTTTCCGCATCAATATTTTAATCAAAGACTTTCTAGGATTCAGCGCATTGAAAGGGCTTTTTCCTTGATTTTTGATGTTCCACGTTCTCTTTTTAAAATTATTTTAAATTATCAATTAACGAAACAAAAAAGGAAGTTTCCACCTCCTTTTAGTTCTTTAAAACTTAGATGCCATATTTTTCACGATAAGCCTGCATATTTGCCAAGGCCTCTTTTTCACCTTTAGCATCCAAAAAGTCCATCAAGTCTTTCATGGTAATTAAAGCATGTACCGGGATTTCTAGCTCTTTTTGTACTTCCTGAATCGCAGAAAGTTCACCTTGACCACGTTCCTGACGATCCAATGCAACCAATACCCCTGCAATGGTCGCACCTGCATTTTTCAAAATGTTCACCACTTCGCGAATCGCAGTACCTGCGGTAATTACATCATCAATAATCCAGACTTTTTGACCTGCAACAGCAGCGCCCACTAGCACGCCACCTTCACCGTGATCTTTGGCTTCTTTACGGTTAAAACCCCAAGGTACACTTTTAGTGTGAACCTGAGACAATGCCACCGCAGTTGCCGCAACAAAAGGAATACCTTTATATGCAGGACCAAAAATCACATCAACATTTTTACATTGTACAAGTTTATCGGCATAGCCTTGAGCTAATAGCGACAATGCTTCACCATCATTTAATAAACCTGCGTTAAAAAAATACGGACTGACACGTCCTGATTTTAGGGTAAACTCACCAAATTTAAGCACACCGCGTGATAACGCGAGTTCAATAAAAGCTTGCGGGTTAAAAGACGATGGCGTTGTCATAGGTGCTCCAGATTCATCAATTGAGGTCAAACTTGCGCATGATACCAAAGGATAGCTATCCAAGTGATGTAAAAATTCTACGTGTGGTTTCAATTAACGTAAATGGTTTGCGTTCATCTGTGACCAAAGGGCTGCTCGAATGGCTGGAAAAGTCAGAAGCTGATGTGGTGTGTATGCAGGAGAGTCGCATTACCCATACCCAATGGACAGATAAATTTAAACCAGAAGGCTGGTACACTCATCTGTTTCCTGCTGAACGTGCTGGCTATGCGGGTACAGCCATCTATAGTCGCATTCCCTTTAGCTCGGTACAAGATGGGCTGGGTTTTGAACTTGCCGATTCACAAGGGCGTTTTATTGCGGCCGAATTTGATTTAGGTCTAGCACAGCCTGTTTATGTATGTTCCTTGTATTTACCGTCTGGTTCTTCAGGCGATGAAGCACAAGCACGTAAGGATGTCTTTTTGGAGCAATATGCACGAATTTTAAAGCAATGGCGTGGTGAGAATAAATCGATCATTGTCTGTGGTGACTACAATATCGTACATAAACGTATTGATATTAAAAACTGGTCAGGCAATCAGAAATCATCTGGCTGTTTGCCTCATGAACGTGCATGGCTGGATCATATCTATGACGATTTAGGTTATGTGGACACTTTCCGTGAAGTCCGCCAAGAAGCCGAACTGTATTCTTGGTGGTCCAACCGTGGACAAGCCCGTGCCAAAAACGTGGGGTGGCGTATTGATTATCACGCTTGTTCTCCCGATTGGAAAGATCGCACAGTCAACGCTTGGGTCTATAAAGAAGAATGGTTTAGCGACCATGCACCTGTGATTATTGACTATAAAATCGGCTAAAAAGGTACACTTGTTCACTGAATTAATGGTTTTTACCTACAATTGTTGTGGAAATTGTATATTTTTCTTACAGCCGTTTAAGAGCATTATAGCTGCACGGCACAGGGACATGTCAGGATGACAAAAGGATAGGACGCCGTAGGAAGGAAATATATAACCTAGTTTGGTTATTCAAGGATGTGACAATGGACGTTGGACTGAGACCCGCATGATCAGGATGATTAAATGCGGGTTTTCTCTTTTTTAACATCCATTAAAATACTCTTGATTAATCTACTTATAATTTCAAGTCATTTTTACCTGAAGCATATGTCAATATTATGACATTTATCTAATTACACAAGTACGATGGATTTAATTAATTCTGATATTGTTATCTCAAATCCGTTTTTCAATTCACTTCAGACTAGAGCTTTGTTTTATTTTTGGGTAGGCTAATACGCATTGTCATGGATAAAGCCCAAGAATATGTTAAAGATTTATGGAATTAAAAACTGTAATTCAATGAAAAAAGCCTTTGATGCACTGAATGCTCAAGGATTAAATTACGAGTTTCATGATTATAAAAAACAGGGAATAGATGCAGAAACTATTCAAGTCTGGTTAGATCAAGTCGGTGCGGACATTATTTTAAATAAAAAGGGAACTACATGGCGTAAGTTATCGCCTGATGAACAACAATTTGCGCTCAGCAGTGAAGCCCATTTAATTGAAACCCTAATCGCCCATCCCAGTTTGATTAAACGCCCTGTTCTGCAAACAGCTCAGGGTTATCTGGTAGGTTTTGATGAAGCAGCTTATCAACAAATAGCCAAAGCCTAAAAAGTTGATAAAAAAATAGCCGAATCAATCATTCGGCTATTTGATGCTATTTAGAAGAAATTCGATTAGTTAGCACGAATCCATGTTTGATTACGCCCTAATGCCGATATTCCAATATAGCCACGAATATTCAGTTTCTTACCGCCATCCGCAAGCTCACCTTTGAGTTTATAGGTTTTACCTGTTTTAGGATCCAGAATTGATCCACCATCATAACTTGTGCCACCTGTGTTTTTTAGGCCATTCACAATGGTGACGCCTTTCAGTGATTTATTCTTGTAGGGTCCTTCACATTTAGTACAAGAATTTTCTTCACCAGGCGTCAAAATACTTTGGATCGTCGCAGATAATGTCCCGTTTTTTTGCTCAGTGAATTTCACAATTGCTTTCGGTTGTTTTGTTTGATCGTCAATCGTTTTCCAAACCGTACCATTTAATGGATCAGTTGCATTTGCCAAAACTGTCGCACCAAGTAATCCAATTGCCAATGCAAATTTTTTCATTTTTGTTTAATATCCCTAAGTCTTTGTTGACATGATTAGTATTCAAAACTCACAACAATATTGCAATTTTTGTCTGTGACTAATTAGTGTAGCCTTGTAACTTGTATAGCCCAATTCGCACAATTTTAAAAATTATACTCCAACTATGAAAAAATGATGAAGATAAATACTATGTGGAAACAATATATTACTGAAACAATTTTAAAAGCTGCTATCCGAACTCCAAGTCAGTTTAGTTTACCTCCAGCAGCTCTCAGAACGGCGTTGGATCAACTATGCCGTGTTTTCCCAATCAATAAAGAAGTTGAAATTCGTCCAATTCGCCTAGCGGGTATAAAAGCAGAGGAAATCAAACCTCAATCATCTTCCACCCAACTCATTTTTCATATTCATGGCGGTGCATTCTTCTTAGGCAGTCTAAATACGCATCGTGCTTTTATGACTGATATTTCAGCACGTACGCAGATGCAGGTCATTCATGTCGATTACCCTTTGGCACCTGAAAGTGGTTTTCCCGATGCCTTAGATGCACTTTATGATATCTATCAACTTTTATTGGATCAGGGCATACAGGCCAAGGATATTATTATTTCGGGCGATTCCTGTGGAGCAAATCTAGCTTTGGCACTGTGTTTACGTCTTAAAGAAAATCAGGACGAACAACCTAGCGGCTTGATCCTACTGTCGCCTTTTCTGGACTTAACTTTAACCAGCGAGTCTTTACGCTTTAATCGCAAGCATGACGCTTTATTGTCTATTGAAGCGCTGGAAGCAGGAATCGATTATTATTTGGGTGATCGGATCGCCACTGACAATCCTCAAGTTTCTCCTTTATTTGATGATCTTTCTGGTTTACCGCCAACATTAGTACAAGTCGGCTCTAAAGAGATTCTATTGGACGATGCTAAACGCTTTCAGGAACAGGCCAAGAAAGCAGGAGTACATGTAGAATTTAAACTTTACACGGGTATGTGGCACAATTTTCAGATGTTTAATGCATGGTTTGATGAAGCTAAACAGGCATTGGCAGATATTGCTGAATTTGCTCACCAATTGGATAAAGACTAGTAGGTGTAGACGTTCGAGCTTTTAAATTTAAAATGAGATTAATTTACCACTATCTCCCTCATCTCTTACCTATTTCATTACATGAAAAATATTCTGGGTGAAATAGGTTAATCCACCCAAAAACTTAGCGTGACTTTAAATAATTCAGTAAAAAAATGAATGAATAAAAGAATATTAACGCCAATAACATCACAATTTTTTCAGACCAAGCTCAATTTTCATACACGCCTAAAACTGTTATCTTAAGCAAATAAAAACCAATCTATAGTCCTCCATATCACAACAATTAAAATTTTAATGAAAAAAGTATACGGTTTTGCATTGTTACGTGATGGCATTACCGGGGATGTTGCAAATGAAAAAACGGTTAATCAAAGCGATATTTGAAGATAATGTCGTCATGAACTGGACCACCATGCAAAAATGTACCCTGATTCTATTTTTAGCATGTGGTATCCATATCACATGGATCGTCTGGAAAGTTTATATTTTTTTGAAACCTGAATTATGGCCGCTCATTAATCGCTCCTTACTAAAAGTTAGCTTGGGAATTGATATTCTCGGGTTTTGTTTATTGGCGTTATTGATTTATCCGACCCTTTATTATCGTGAACATAAATGGTTTGAAGCGGTTATTCCTTGGCTCAGTGTTGGATTATTTACTGTGACTTTATGTGCAGGGAGCTATTCGATTGGTACGCTTAGCCCAGCCACTATGGTAGGTTATGTCAGTATAGTAGGCGTGGGGCTCATTCTATTTCAACGTCATTTCATCTATGTGGTGATGATCCCCGCGAGTATAATGCTTTTAGGCAGTACGTATTTGAGCATGAAGCATATCATTCCCTACGCTCCTCTTTTTAATTTTGGACATTTAGGAATCGATGCTTTTACTCATCCATTTTGGGTCGCAAGTATGATTTTCTTTAGCGCACCAATTTTTTTAACCTGTTTACTTTTATTTGAAATTTTACTGACTCAATGGCGCAATCGTGAGGAGTATATTCAACGTCTCAGCCAGATTGATCCCTTAACCAATATACTCAATCGCCGCAGTATAAATCGGTGTTTACAAGAATTGCATCTGCAACATCTTGACCCAAAATCAGGTTATGCCATTATTTTGTTGGATCTAGATCATTTTAAACAGATTAATGACCACTATGGTCATCATATTGGTGATGAAGTTTTAATTGAAGTTGCAAACTGTTTGTCCAATCATCTACGACGTCAAGACTATATTGGGCGCTTTGGGGGTGAAGAATTTATTCTATTACTTCCCCACACGCCGCTAGAACAAGCAAAAATTATTGCTGAACGATGCCGACTTGCTATTCAAAAACTAAATATATTGGTCGACCATCAAAACGAAATTCGTATTAGCGCCAGTTTTGGTATTGCAACGTCTCAGTATAATTGTGATCCTAAAGAAATACTTAATCAGGCTGATCAGGCCTTATACGCGGTCAAGGCGATGGGACGTAATCAAGTCCAATGTTTTTTTGATCTGCCGCCTCGTCTCAGCTAAACCTCACACTCTCAAAAACTGCTCAGGATGCTGTCGATAAGGTTCCTGATTTTGAACAAACTGCTTTTCTACCTGTGCCTGATTCATCCACTGTTGTACCGCAGCATTGGCCAAGATGGTTTGCATATATTGCTGACTTTGCTCAGAAACAGGCAAACCATAACTCACAAAACGCATCACCACTGGTGCATAGAAAGCATCTGCAATACTAAAGTCACCACATAAAAAACCATTCATATCTGGCCGTTCAGCCCAGATCTGTTCAATACGAGCCACATCTGTTCGCAATGCTGGCAAGTCATTCCATAGTTTACTGCCAATAAACCTTAGATCTGCTTCAATGTTCATGCCACAGTATTGTCTCAGCGTCATAAAACTACTATGCATTTCTGCGCTAATACTGCGCGCACGGGCACGTTGGGTTTTATCCACCGGCCATAAATGTTTTTCAGGAAAACTTTCCGCCAGATATTCACAAATTGCGAGAGAATCCCACACCACCACATCCTGATCAACCAATGTGGGAACTTTAGCTGCAGGACTAATGGCTGACATGGTTTGCTTAAACTGCCCTTCAACAGCAAAATCATCAAAAGCAACCGCATGCTCATCCAATGTCAAATTAAAATGTGTCATAACCAACCAAGGACGCATCGACCATGATGAATAGTTTTTATTGCCAATATAAAGTTCCATCAGACCTTACTCCTTGAGATTTTTTAACGCCTGTAAATGATCCAGCAGCTCAGTCTTACTAAATGCTCCAGTCAATCGTAAACGGCGCAATTCCTGTTGCTGTGAATTTAAAAATAAATAGGTCGGTGGCCCTAAAATCTGCCATTGATTCAGCAAAGCCTGATGAGAACTATCATACTGGCTGAGATCCAGTTTAATAAGATAATAGGGCTGTAATGCCGTTTGTACTTGGGCATCTTTTAAAATACGGTGTTCAATTGGTTGGCAAGCGACACACCAATCCGCATAGACATCAATAATAACAATAGGATCCTTCGGGGCTTGGTTTAATAATTGCTGAAACTCAGCCGCAGTATGTGCGATATGCCAAGCACTAGCACCTTGCTGTTGATCGAGCTGATTACGCTGAAAATGCTGGTATTGATCAAACATGATCGCAGGAATTACGAATATTAATAATAAAATATACAACCAGCGTAAACGATCATGATGTTTGACAAGACGATAACAGGTATATGCAATAAAACTTAACCCTAAAGCCAGACTTAAAATTTGTAGTACAAGCGCAGGCAATAAAGGTCGTATGAAATACAGACTCAAACCCAGCATGATAAACGCAAAAATCACTTTGATCTGATGCATCCATTGCCCAGCTTTGGGTAGAACTTTTGCGCCTAAAATGGTGGCCAGTAGTAAAGGAATGCCCATGCCAAAGCCTAGGCAAAATAAGAGTAAAGCCCCTTGCCACTGATCCTGAGTCTGGGAAATAAATAATAAAGTTCCTGCCAAAGGAGCCGTCATACAAGGCCCAACCAATAAGGCAGAAATCATGCCCATAATCGCAGCACCAAGCAGTGTTCCCCCCCGTTGTACCGATTGAATCCGATCCAAATGATTCATTAATTGCTGAGGAAGCTTGATCTCGAATAAGCCAAATAAATTTAAGGCAAAAACCACAAATAATAAACTAAAGGCAATCAAAGTCGCAGGCTGCTGTAACCAACGCTGAAAATTAAGTCCTGCTGATGAAGCAATTAAACCCAGTACCGCATACACCAATGCCATACTACATACAAAAGTCAGCGCAACGATCCATGCGCGTAAACCTTTGCTTTCCCTCACGATGAGTGAGGTGAGTATGGGTAACATGGGCAATGAACATGGCGTAAAAGCCAACAGCATTCCCAAACCCAAAAACAGCAGAACGCCATACCCCAATGAATGTTGCTCAAGTTTACTGCTCCAGAATTGATCCTGAGCCACTTGAGTATCGCTATTTAACTGGGCCGCCTCTGTTGCTCCAGATTTTCTTGTTGCATCTGAACCTGAACCAGATTCAGCATAAATACTATTTGATACATTATTTTGAGATGCTTTAGCTGCATCCAGAAAGGTTTTCTTCGACTGCCCTGTATTTTGGATACTGACCAGACCATCCAGATCAGTCTGAAACTCAATGGTTTGAGGAGGATAACAAATTCTGTCTTTGGCACAACCCTGCCATGTCACCTGATAGGTTTGAGAAGGTTGAGTCTGAATTTGAAACTGTACGTTTTGATAATAAACCTGACTATTTCCAAAGTTATCATCATATTGCTGCCGTGCTTTCGGCAGATTCAGCGGCAGAGAATGATCACCCTGTTTGACCTCAAACTTATGCTGATATAAATAATAATGCGGCTGAATCGACCAATTTAGAACAGCGGTCTTTTGATCAAGCGACTCAACAGAAAATGAAAACGCATCTTCAGGACTCAACAATGCCTCATTTTTAGCATAGAGCTGCGTCGCAAAAAAACAAAGTGACAGAATTAAAAAGTTAAAAATGCCACTGCGACTTTGAAAATGCGCCATTATTTCCTCAATTACTTAGAACAGGTAAGAAAAACCAAAACCACCGTTATAGTTTTTGTCGTTTCCATTTAAACCAACGCCGACACTAGCATCCAATTGCGCACGGTCATTAATGGCATAAATAACTCCTGTTCCCAGTCCATATTCGTAGTCTTGGCTTTCAGCTTTACGATATACAAATTCAGAATAACCAGACCATTTTCCACTTAATTTATAGCCAATCGTTGGAATCGCAGTTACCGCCCAGTCGCTATTTTGAACTTCATATTTCATGGTAATTGAGGTTTCAATTAAATCACTGTACTGATACGCCACAGCTGAACTTAAACTGTAAATATCATCGTGTTCAGTAAATTCATCATTGCCAGTTGCGATCAGCGCTTGCGCCAAAATCGCCATTGAAAGTCGATCATCATCTAAATCAATGGCTTTTTTCAAGCCTATTGTGATATCGCCCAGCCCATTGTCGTGAATTTTTTTACCTGCGCGTTTGGTTTGATACCACGCAGGTCCTTGCCAGCCTAATTGTAATTCTAAATCTTTGGTCAGACCGGTACGTAACAGCATATCTTCATTCAGAGTGACGGTTTTTTCTTTGACACCCTCTACAGAAGTTTCATTGTACGTTGCGCTTGGTAAACCTTGTTCCCAAGCCAACTGGCCTACAGGTGTAATACCTGTTCCAAAACCTGAACCAGGACGGTCAAAAGAAAAATCAGCGGCAAAAGTATCAACCGTTGCGCCCGCAGCCAGAATAAAAGTTAGTGTTTTAAACATGTTCATGGATACACTCAAAATTCAGTTCATTTTTTACTTAACCTGATTATTGCAAAAAAACAGGTTTATTCTTTCGACATTTTTGCACCGCGACTACGCAATAACTCTAGTGTCTGTTTCTCTTCTGGCAATGCCTCTGCCCAATTAATTTGATCAAACTCACAATCAAAGAATAAATCACTGACTGAAGATAAAATGGTGAGTCCTTCGTCGTCACGCGTATTCGGATCAACTTTTTCATCGAGCAAACGCTGAACTACAGGCACACATGCGGAACTTGCCGCATCCCAAAGTGGACCATATAGTTCTTCTGAATCCCATAAATGCAAGTTGGCTTTGGCCTTTATCAGCGCCTCCAAAATATCCAAATGTACTTTTAATACTTGTTGTTTTTCATCTTCACTCAAGGGCTGATTAGCTTCATAAGCCTCACACACCATTTCCCACCACTTAAATAAACCATCACTAAAAACAGAAATCGGTGGGCCCTTTTCAGGATCAATAAAATTTGGATCAAGACCTGCCGCTAACAGGCGCTGCACCTGTTCAAGGTCTAATTCTTCAATGGCCTGAACAAAGGCTTGTTGTTGGGCTGTTAGCATGGATTATCTCACCACTTTAAAGGGATTTGGCTACTATTATGCCGAAAATTTAACGGTGATTTGTGATATTTTGATTTAAATTTATCTCATTTTTCAAATAAATATAAAAAAAGCCCCGTAGGGCTTCCTTCATTGCATTATTCTTCGTCTGCAAATTCGACTCGACCACCACGCGATGATTCCTGTTTTTCGAAGGTATGTTCTAGGCTACGTTTTAGTTTTTCAATCGAACCATGAATGGCTAAATCAATATTTCCTGCTTTATGGCTGACTGCAATTGGCTTTAAGCCTGCTGGACGCGCTTCGATCATGCACCGGATATCATCTTCGCCGTTTTTTTTGTCCCCGTTCTCATCACTCAAGTGTACCGAAAAGTGAGTAATGCGTTCAGCATGGCGCTGAAATTCATCAGAAAGTTCTGCACGAACATATTCAATTAAACGTTCACTATTTTGGATGTTTTTATCTGTGCGGATTTCAATATTCATGATTTCATCCTCTTTGTATCAGTATTTCTATATAACCATCTATGCAAAACTTAATTGGCACACTTTGAGCATGCTGTAATTCGGTGCTGTTGTACATCTCTGTTGTGTAATTGGTTGTTATCTCCTTTTATGCTTTATGTTGGTGTTGTTTTTTAAGTGCTTGAAGCGCTTCTCTATCTTCAATATCTGTCTATACTCAAAAATATGCAAGCTGATTTTTTAAATTTTTATGACATTTTGATCAAAAAGGATGCAACATGGTGAATTCTTCATATTTACGTGGACAAGATCTGATTGACCAGATCAAAAATGCACCCTATTCACGCGATTTAATTGGTTATCATGGTCAGCCCCCACATGCGCAATGGCCAAATCAGGCGCGTGTTGCTGTGCAATTTGTGCTTAATTATGAAGAAGGTAGCGAAAATCATATTGAACATGGTGATTTAGGTTCAGAACAGTTTTTATCCGATATTATCGGTGCAGCCAGTTTCCCCGCCAAACATATGTCGATGGATTCAATGTATGAATATGGTTCCCGAGCAGGTTTCTGGCGTATTCACGAAGAGTTTCAGCGCCGTGGCTTACCCATGACTATTTTTGGTGTAGGCATGGCATTGGTACGCAACCCTTACGTCGTCGATGCGATCAAAACTGCTCAATATGATGTGGTCTCTCATGGCCAACGCTGGATTCATTATCAGGATATGGATGTCGAAACTGAACGGATGTATATGGATCAGGCCATTTCCGTTCTTGAAACGCTATTTGGCGAAGCTCCGATCGGCTGGTATACAGGGCGTGATAGCCCAAATACCCGTCAAATTTTGGCCGAGTTCCCACAGATTAAATATGACTGTGATTATTATGGTGATGATTTACCATTTTGGACAACACTGACCAATAAAGAGGGGGAGACAAGACCTCACCTGATTATTCCCTATACCCTTGAATCAAATGATATGAAATTCTGTTCGCCGGGTGGCTTTAATAGTGGTGAACAATTTTATCAATATTTAAAAGATGCTTTTGATGTTCTTTATGCAGAAGGTGAAACTGCACCAAAAATGCTCTCTATTGGTATGCATTGCCGTCTTTTAGGGCGTCCTGGTCGTTTTAAAGCCTTGCAACGTTTTCTGGATTACATACAATCGCATGATAAGGTCTGGATTTGCCGTCGTAATGATATCGCAGCGCACTGGTATCAAAACCATCCTTATACTGGCTAATTTTTAAATACTCAGGCAATAGAGTGAACATAAATAAATAGATATCTACATTATTTGATTTTGTAGATATCCATTTCTCTGGCATTTTAATTGCTCGATGAATGATGTTATTTTCTGCTTAAATACTGGATGAATATGGTGCGTTTTTCTGAGTTTAATCACACAGCAACCCAACACATAACGCCCTTTTTGAGCGCATGTGTGCATATTCCTTCATGGGTAGACCACTTAAGTCAGCAACGACCTTATGCCTCCGCGCAAGCTTTGTTGGATGCTGCCTCGCAACAAAGCCAAAACTGGACATGGACTGAAATTGAAACCGCGCTATCCACGCATCCGCGCATTGGTGAAAAAAAAGCCAAAGTGGAACTCACTGAACATGAAGCTCAATTTTCAGATCAGGAACAATCTGGCGTCAAACAAGATGCCCAAACCCAACAAGCGCTTTTTGAAGGCAATGTCGCCTATGAGCAAAAGTTTGGCTTTATCTTTTTAATTAAAGCTGCAGGGCTTAGTAGCGAGCAGATTCTCAGTTCCCTACAACAGCGTTTACAGCATGATCTGGAAACAGAAAAAAAGATTGTTCACGAACAGTTGGCCGCCATCGCATTATTACGCTTGAGTCAAGGAATTGAAGCATGATTAGTACCCATATTTTAGATACACATTTAGGTAAACCTGCACCACAGGTTGAAGTTCGTCTCTACGATGCCAAAACCCGTACCTTATTGGGCAATGGTTATACCAATGATGATGGTCGCTTAAAAGATTTTGGACTTGAAGAATTACAACGTGGTGCATATTTACTTGAATATGATATTGCACCGTATTTTGCTCAACATGATTTAAAAACCTTTTTCCCACAGGTGAATATTCAATTTTTTATTGAAAATCCAGACGAACACTATCATGTTCCGTTATTGATTAGCCCATTTGCTTATTCTACTTATCGTGGCAGTTAAGATGAAAAATCATGTATTTAGGGAATCTGACAGGGCTCCCTAAACACAATATAAACCTATAAATTTCCATAATAAAATGTCTTCTCCTCTATTTTTTATATTTTATTGCCCACATTTCATCCCAGATATTTTTAACCTTTAATCAAATTTGGCTTTATTTTTGCTTAAGAGCCTGTATGCTTTACTCGCTTTTTATCTGGGGAGATATTTGCGATGAAATTTAAATTTGGGGTGGTTGCCGCTACACTTTTATCTGCTACCACGATGGCTCAGGCTAAACCGATCTGGCAGGACTTCAGTATTACAGGGTTATACGGCGAAAATTATGAAGTCGTAGATAAAGAAGAAACCACGGTAACTTTAGAGTATGCCGCAAAAGTCAAATATGCGGATGTCTTCTTTTTTATGGACCGCATGCGTGGCGGTGATGACCACAAAGTCACTTATTTTGAGCTTTCACCGCGCTTTAGTTTAAGTGAGATTTCAGGACAAAAATTGTCTTATGGTCCAATTAAGGACGTTTTGATTTCAACGACATGGGAAAGTAACAACGATGACTTTAGTAGTTTCGATAACTTTCTATATGGTTTTGCAGTTGATTTAAATGTCCCATATTTTCAGTATTTCAATCTGAACTTCTATCGCGCTAATAACGAAAGTACGGATGATGACTACCAAATGACAGCGACGTATGCGTTGCCATTTAAAGTTTCATCGGAAGAGTTTTTAGTGGACGGGTTTCTGGATTGGTCAACTGCAGAAGGTGATCACGCTAGCGAACTTAACTGGACCACACAATATAAATGGAATCTAGGTCAACATATTTCACCAGATACCCGTTTGTATTTAGGTATTGAACATTCAATTTGGAATAACAAATTTGGTATGAAAGGCCGTGACGAACACAATGTCAGCGCCTTAATCAAATATCATTTTTAAAATTAATTTTGCTGTGGTTTGGCAAAGTGAAAGCAAGTCTTCGGGCTTGCTTTTTTCATACGCCATTTAAGCAATCTCTATGCTTTTAGGCGTATAATTTTTATGATTTTGCAGCAGGTTATACACTTATGGATTTTCAGTTGCGTCCCGCGACCCTACACGATTTAGAACAGATTCTTGCAATTTATAACCACGAGATTCTTACGGGTATAGCCAACTGGAACGATCAAGTCAAATCGCTTGAAACCTATCGGCACTGGTTTGAACAATTACAACAAGAACATTATCCGATGTGGATTGCTTATGATCCTATCCAGCAGCGCGTAGCGGGCTATGCATATTATGCAGCGTTTCGAAGCATTAGCGGCTATAAACACACCATTGAACATTCGGTATTTATTTCTCCTGAGTACAAACGCCGCGGACTAGGTAAAATCTTAATGGAGCAGATGATTGAACTTGCCAAAGCACAAGCTTTTCATATCATGATCGGTGCAATTGACAGCGAAAATAAAGCCTCTATTGTGTTGCATGAACGTTTAGGCTTTGTACAAACAGGTTATTTGCCACAAGTTGGACAAAAATTTGGACATTGGCGTGATCTGGTGTTTATGCAACTTCAGTTAGATGAAGCTTGAGTCATATAATACACATCCGACATAATCTGCTTACTTTGCAGCGTAATCACCGCGTGGTTATGCTGTTGAGCCAGTTCATAAAAGTTTTTGAGTTGGGCAAATAGCATCAGTAATTCACGTTGTTCTTTATCAACATCATTACCCCAGTGAAATGGAAATACTTTTTTCTGGTTTAATAGTGCTGGATCATAACGATGCTTAAAGTCATCAATTGAAATCCGCTCCAGAGCGTTGGCAATCTCATCCACTTCTATCACAGGGTTGTAGCGCAAGTTTGCAACGCTTAAAGCTGGATGAGAAAATGCATATTCTGCTTGAATCGCAAAATGAAGAGCTTGGTCTTGAGCCGTGCGTTCATCTTTGAATAGTAATATTTGTAAAGCCTGCCATGTCTCACCCACATTTAATTTAGCGCGAATCGATGGCGCATGGTAAACCTCATCAAGTGTTTGAGCCTCGATCATTAAAATTTCCAGATCATTCGGTTCAAGCGCCAGTAATACAGCATTCATTATTATTGCTCATATCATGGTTATTTGCCTTTAGCTTAACGTGACTGAAACAACAAATGCTTAACGATTTGTCATGCGATAATTACTGAATGTAAAAAAGACAGCAACAAGCTGTCTTTTAGAGGTGGGTATTGCCAAGAAAATGAAAGATTAATCCAGCGGATTTCCTACGATATTATTAATAATACCGCGCATGATATGGGGTCCTTGTTCCTGACGCAGTTCCTCATACCATGACATAGTGACTTGTTCATCTTTCATATGGGTCACATCACAGCGCTTACGTGCACGTAAAACCAGTTCATTAGCACGTTCATTACGCTTATCCTGATAACGGCGTAATGCATCGGCTACACCTAATGTATTAATCTGTAGCGAACGTGCTAAATAAATCGCATCTTCCATGGCCTGACATCCTCCCTGACCAATATCAGGTGTCGTACTGTGCGCTGCATCACCGACAATCACAACACGACCTTTATGATACTGAGTAAAAGGTTCAATATCACAAATTTCAACACGATTAGTTTTTTGTGGATCCAGACGATCAATCAACTGTTGAACAGGAGTACACCAGCCCGTGAAATACCCTTTTAATGTCTCTTGATAATTGGCTTTATTATTTTCTAAACCCGCGTCCAGAGGTACATCTAAAAAGAAATAAAAACGGTTATCTGCCACAGGCATTAAGGATGCACGTTTGCCTTCGCCCACAAACGTGGTCCACTGATCCGCAGGTGCCAATTCTTCACTGATTTCAACTAGGCCATTCCAGTTGACATAACCTGCATAACGGCGCTCTACTTGATCACCTAATACATAAGCACGGGTAATCGAATGTGTACCATCGGCACCTACCAATAAATCTGTGGCGATACTTGAACCATCAGCGAATTGGATTGAAACCTGTTCCCCCTGATCTTCCAAAGTAACCATACGCTTACCGAGATGAATATCTTCACGTCCAAACTCATCCATAAGCATATTTTGTAATTCTGCACGGGAAACAGGATAAGGCCGCTGTCCGACTTCATCAATCAACGGTTGCAAGCTAAACTGGGTCATCACCTCACCTGTTAGACCATCCACATAAGCCAGTTGATCCATGACTCCACCGAGCTTTGCCACTTGCTCACCCAGCCCTAGATAGTTGAGGCATTTTACCCCATTTGACCACAATGAAATTGCAGCGCCCACAGGAAGAATTTGTTCAGCTTGCTCATAAATTGTCACCTGATGCCCAAATTTCTTTAATGCGATTCCAGTGGTCAAACCGCCCATACCTGCACCGATAATAACAATATTCATTGTGTAATTCCCCTTGTGTATCTTGCAACATTATCCCTGTTATAGCGAAAACCATGCCATGTGTAGGGAAATACAACCTATTATTAGAATTGGCATATACCCTGCATAGCAAAGTGCAATGATGATGCACTTTTCTTTCATTCTGAGTTAAAAATGCACCCTGACTCAAGTAAACTTTTTTCATCTCACTGCAAATCACGGTATATCACTTATGGCTACGCTTCTCGCTCCAACATTTGAACTTCCCCCTCAACTGCACTCTTTAACCAACTTGGCAGATAGCCGTATTGGCGCACAAATTGTTGAATGTTCAGATGATTTTTTTGCAGAAGCAAAACGCATGTTACAATTTGAAGCTCCTATTTTCGTTGAAGATAAATTTGATGATCATGGCAAATGGATGGATGGATGGGAAACGCGTCGTAAACGACATTCTGGTTATGATTGGTGCATTGTAAAACTTGGCGTCGCAGGCAAAATCAAGGCAGTTGATGTCGATACTACTTTTTTTACAGGCAACTATCCTGCTTCTGCTTCATTGGAAGGCTGCTATGCACCAAATAATGACACACAAAATGCACTATGGCAGCCCATTTTAGCCAATAGTATTCTGGGGCCAAGCCAGCACCATATTTTTGACATTGAAAATGAAAATGTCTTCACTCATATCCGTATTAATATTTTTCCTGATGGCGGCGTCGCGCGTTTACGGGTCTACGGTGAAGTACAAATTCAGGTAACCAACTCCACCGAACCCCTTGATTTATTAGCCTTGCAAAACGGTGGACGTGTCATTGCTTATAGCGATGCGCATTTTGGTCATCCACGCAATTTGATCAATCCAGACCGTGGTATCAACATGGGCGATGGTTGGGAAACTAAACGTCGTCGTGCGCCAGGTTTTGACTGGTGTATTTTGGCGCTGGGTCAGGCGGGTAAAATTGATAAAATTGAAATTGATACCGCCCATTTTAAGGGCAATTACCCTGCACAGGTTTCCATTCAGGCAGTGTATATTGAAGATGCAACCGATCCGCAGCTCATTCCGCAAAGTATGTTCTGGCCATTTCTACTCAATGCTCAGGACATGCAAATGGATCATATTCATGACTATATCAATGAAATTTTAGCGCATGAAAAAATTTCTCATATTCGTGTCAATATGATTCCAGATGGTGGTATTAGCCGAATTCGTCTTTGGGGAAAGCTGGCTTAAGCCGAGAACAATATGTCAAAAACTGTGATTAAAATCCTGCCACTCACCCATGAAAACTTTGCCCCTTTCGGCGAAGTTATTGGCTGTAGCGGGCATGCGTTTTTCCATATCAATGATGCACATACAGAACGTTATCATGATCTGGCTGAAACTGAAATCAAAGGTGAAGCAAAAGCTGGGATTAGTATTTTTCGCAATATTAAAACCACGACACTCCCTTTAGCCATTCATATGTTAGAACGTCATCCGCAGGGTTCTCAGGCATTTATTCCAATGCAAGGTCAAAAATTTCTGATCGTGGTGGCTCCTAGCTTAAACCCTGAACAACCCAATATTGACCAGATTCATGCTTTTATGAGTGATGGTACGCAAGGTGTTAACTATCGAGCTGGAACATGGCATCACCCGTTGCTGACGCTTGAATCTCCCAGTGATTTTGCTGTGGTCGATCGTATCGGTTCAGGGCCGAATTGTGATGTATATACTTTTCCTCATTCAGTGACGATCGAAGCTTAATCTCCTGTCATCACAGACCAATTTACTGCTTTGTACTTGTTTACAGAGCAGTTATTTTATTTATACAAGATGGCTCTTAGAATAAAAATTTAAACTACGCTCGATAAACAATGAAAATAAAATATTCTATTTTGGCACTCTTAGGGAGCGGCTTTTTGATATCACCGCTTACGTTTGCCGAACTCAGTTTTGAACAGGAATTACAACAAGGCTGCGCCAAGGTAAAAAGTGATGCTGCGCTTGGCAAAAAATATTACGACCAAAAACAATACAATAAAGCTGTTCCATATTTTGAACGTCAAGCTGGTTGGACGCAATTTTGCCAATTTAATGAAGACCAAAGTTCTCCTCATTTTAGTGATCGTGATGTGGAACTTGCTCACAATAATGTCGGTTTAACTTATGCCAAACTAGGTAAGCCCTTATGGGCCAGAGCATGGTTTTTACGTAGCCCCAGTGCCAAAATCAGTCAATACAATTTAAAACAGCTTAAACTCCCCAAAGTCAGCAATACAGTCGAGGGATTATATGTGCGATCCGCAGGTTATGGCCAGTGGAGTACAATTAAGATTTCTAAAACAGCAAAAACTTATAAACTGGCATTTGATGGTTATTATTTTGGTTTACGTGGCCTAATCTATGGCCCCAATATGGGTTCTTTTGAAACCCGTATGCATTTTTCAGCAAATCAGGCCAGCTATCGTTATGAAGATTGCAAAATTGATCTTAAGCTTGGTCAGGATCAATATGGTCGAAAAATTGAAGTACAGCAAAATGAAAATAATTCAGGCTGTGGTTTTGGACATAATGTCTATGCGGGTGGAACCTATTATCAAGTAGAAAATTAGATCATGCTCAAGTCGTTATTTTAAATCATCAAAATTGATTTGATCGGCACATTCAAAATGAGAGCTTGTTATAGATATTCGTCTGAAACTGAAGACAGTTAGCAACATTTAATGCATACTTTTTAAGCAGCTAACATAATCAGAATATATAGCTGTGTATTTATAACAACGACTCAAGATGAGAATAACGATATGGATATACGCTTTATTCCCGTGCTGGATTTAGATAACCGTCAGCCAAGCTACCACAGTTACGGCTTTGCAGATCCGTTTATTTCGTTGATACCCGATTATTACTTATACGCAATTCACGACATTTCAGATGCCAATCTCAGTAAAATTCTTAAAGATACAATCTTTAAAAATACATCCTTAAACGGAGGATATGTGTTACTCAATGCCGAGCAACAGCCTATCTTACTACCCCGCTGCTGTTCAGATTTAAATGATATACATGCATGGGATCATTTAGCTCAGGGCAACCTAAAACAGTTCTGGATTGGCCACCCCCAAGTGTTATGTGAATATGAAGGAGATATGGTCAAATTTAAACCAGATGCCAGTCATGATCACACAGGGTTTGAAGTGCCTGTTTCTTCTTTAAAACAGGCGGTACAGAGCTTAAAAGATGAATTAAAGCATATTCATGGCCGTTTCCAACACCTTGCAAGCATGGAAAAGCTCAAAATGGAAAAGGTACTTAAGCTTATCCCTCAACTGCATTAATCTAGTTTACACATGATCTTAATAGGTTTAGATACAGAGTATGCTTTAAATAGGGATATCTGCCAAATTACCTTTTTGTTCTAGCCAGTGTTTACGATCGCCAGAACGTTTTTTTGCAAGTAACTTATCCAACAGGCCCGCGGTGAGATGTGCATCATCCAAATCAAGCTGTACTAATCGCCGCGTATTTGGATCCATGGTAGTTTCACGCAATTGACCCGCATTCATTTCGCCCAAACCTTTAAATCGGGTAATTTGTGGATTTTTGGTTTTGACTTTGCCTAGAATGGCTTCAAGCTCATCCTCATCCAGTGCATAAAAAACATCTTTTGCAGCATCAATACGAAATAGGGGGGGCATTGCCACAAACAGATGGCCTTCTTCCACCAATGCAGGAAAATGTTTGACAAATAAAGCGCAAAGCAAGGTCGCAATATGTAAACCATCTGAATCGGCATCGGCCAGAATACAGACTTTGCCATAACGTAATTCTGATAAATCATCACTTCCTGGATCGACCCCAATCGCAATGGCAATGTCATGTACTTCTTGCGAAGCCAACACCTCATCAGAGGAGACTTCCCAAGTATTCAGGATTTTTCCACGGATTGGCATAATAGCCTGAAAATTTTTATCCCGCGCTTGTTTGGCACTTCCTCCCGCAGAATCACCCTCGACAATAAATAACTCAGATTCTTCACGGGTCAAACCCACACAATCTGCAAGTTTTCCAGGCAAGGCGGGACCTGACACAATCTTTTTCCGTTCGACTTTTTTGGCCGCTTTTAAACGCCGACCTGCTTTTGAAATGGCCATTTCAGCCAGTTGCATGGCAACCTCTGAATTTTGGTTGAGCCATAAGGCAAAAGCGTCTTTAGAAATATTCAGAACAATGCCAGATGCTTCACGGCTGGACAGTCTTTCTTTAGTTTGACCTGAAAATTGAGGTTCCTGAAACTTAAGTGAAAGAATATAATTCACGCCATCCCAGACATCTTCTGCGGAGAGTTTTAAATTACGGGGTAATAAATTGCGTAGTTCACAGAATTCACGTAAAGCTTCGGTTACGCCAGAACGCAAACCGTTGACATGCGTTCCTCCTTGTGCGGTGGGAATCAGGTTGACATAACTTTCCTGAATTTGTTCACCGCCCTCAACATTCCAACAGATTGCAAACTCACAACTGGCACGTTCGGCTTGACCATTACTGACAAAAGCAGGCATCGGGACAATCTCACGATCTTCCAGCTCATCCATCAAATAGTCGACTAAACCATTTTCAAATTGCCATTCAATTTTTTCATCGTTGATTTCATCGATATAGCTAATTTTGAGTCCAGCTGCTAAAACTGCTTTAGCTTTTAAATTATGCTTTAGTGCTTTTAGGGCAAATTTTGGACTGTCAAAATATTTGGCTTCTGGCCAGAAATGTACTGTCGTTCCAGTCGCTCGTTTTGCCACTTTACCTTCAAATACCTCAAGCGGTGCAACGGGTTCGCCCTGCTCAAAAGCCATTTTATAGAGATTACCCTGACGCTGAACGTCAACTTCAACCCGACTAGATAGGGCATTTACTACAGAAATCCCTACGCCATGCAAGCCACCTGAAAACTGATAGTTATCAGTACTAAATTTACCACCCGCATGCAGTTTGGTCAGAATAATTTCTATACCGCTTTGCCCATATTCAGGATGAATATCAACAGGCATACCACGACCGTTGTCTTCAACCGACAATGAACCATCTTTATATACCGTGACACAGATTTTATTGGCATGACCAGCCAACGCCTCATCGACGGCGTTATCAATCACTTCCTGCGCAAGATGGTTTGGACGTGTCGTATCGGTATACATACCCGGACGACGACGCACAGGGTCTAAACCTGATAAAACTTCAAGCGATTGAGCCGTATATTGTGACACCTTGTACGATTTCCTTATTTAAGCGAATAGGTTAAAAATTCAAGAATCAACGGTATTTTTTGTTCAAAATCATCCATTGCATGGTTACCATGCGCATCCGATAAAATCAAGGCGCTATGCGATGGCTGACTATAATACCGCTGTGCCTCACGATAATCCAAAGTTTCATCACCCTGCTGGAGTAGCACGAGTATTTTCTCGGCAGCATCTGCATATGGTACAGCCAGTTGTTCAAGTTGATCCAGATGTTGCGCGGTTAATGTCCAGTGCTCACCCACCCAATAGGGGATCTGATCTACACCGAATAAATCCCGAAACAATTGCCATGGTCGCACAGCAGGGTTAACCAATGCAGCAGGTAATGCATACTTAGCGACAAACTGGGTCGCATAAAAACCACCAAAGCTACTTCCCACCAGCACAACCTGATCCAATTCTTCAATGAACTGCTGAATCACATTCATCACCATCAAAGGCGGTAAATTTAAGTCAGGTAAATGTACTCGTATCTCAGGATGATTTATTTGACAATATTGCTTGAGTTGTTGCCCTTTAATCGACAAAGGACTACTTTGAAAGCCATGTAAATAAATCAGATTCATTGGAAAGCATCACCGTCAATAATGTGATATTTATCACAAATATGTTTTAATTTGTATGTGTCACTAAATTGTTAGACAAAAAAATAAAAATAACTGGTCATTCATCAGTATTTTTAACGTGTTGTGAATGCAACACCTAAGATGAATATAATCGTTTTATAACCTGAAGCAAATGAAAAATAAAGTATCAGGTGAGTGCATGAATCAAGGATTTGGAAATGCCAAGTTTAACGCCATTACACGAAACCTATTGTAAATGGGATCGTACGCCACCGAGTCAGGCCGATGTGCTTGAAGGTTTGGCACAGCTGGTCAGCACCAGTTTATTAGGGGTTCACGATATTGTTCAGATCATTCATCGTGAAGTATTACAAAGTACCTTCGGTATGAGTGACCAGCAATCACGTCGATTTTTAAAAATCCCGAGGATTGAACGCTTACAACACTGGTCATATAGTAGCTTACAAAAATATGGACGTTATTTTCTTGCTCCAAGTTTACGTCGTATTATTGAACAATTTCCTACATTACACGATAAACCTTTGACACCCACTCTGCACTTTATGGTAGGTGCCTTAAATGGTGTATTAGGAGATTATCTACTCAAACATCAAAACCCTATGGCATTGCCAATGGTGTTGTATGATCACTACGGCGCATTGCAGCAGGGCGATATTGCAGGTCGTGTTGTGATATTTACCCATGGTCTGTGTATGAATCACACGGACTGGACCAATCGTAATTTTGGTGGAATTGGGGAGCGTCTACTGGCACAACGTGATCATAATATTATGCTGTACCTGAATTACAACACGGGGCGGCGTATTTCGGCCAATGGTCGTAGTTTAGCCAATACGCTGGAAGACCTGATTAACCGTAACCCACGCATTACCAGTATTGATCTAATCGGACATAGTATGGGTGGTTTAGTGTCGCGTAGTGCTTTATTTTATGGCAAACAAAATATGCACCAGTGGACACATATGGTGGGCAATCTGGTCTGTATTGGTTCACCGCATCATGGCGCAGTTTTAGAACGCTTTGGCTTTGCGCTGCAAGAAAGACTGGGAAGTTTTCCATTCGTCAAGCTGATTGGTCATCTCGTTAATATTCGCAGTAATGGTATTTTAGACTTACGTCATGGCAGTGTTCGTGATGATGACTGGGAGCATCTGGAAGCTCGCATTGGCCTGATGGATGATAATCGCAAACCTGCTCCGTTACCTTCACATATTAATGCGTTCTTTGTAGCCGGAACAGTTGAACACGAAAGTCAGAAAAAAAACCGAAAAGCTCTTTCGATTATTGGCGACTATCTGGTCAGTGTTAAAAGTGCATTAGGAGAGCATCCAAATCCACGCTTCCAACTCAAGCTACCCGAATCTCATAAAGCTGTATTTTATGGATTGAATCATTTTGAAATTCAGTACCATTCCAGTGTTTCTGAACAAATTACTCGCTGGTTTTATCCTGAACATGATGATTATGCGTGTCTAGGCGTCCAAACTCATATGATCAATATGCAAAATTATGACTTAACTGATCTCACGGGAATTGTTGAAACCTAAGCGCATAGAAAAGCAACGCTTTGTACAAGCGTAAGATGAGCCGCCATGCTGAAAATGTAGCTTGCAAATCTTACGCTGTTTTAAACACAACTCAGGGTTTGTTTTGGGGGAGCATTGCTCCTCATTTTGAAACTGGGTAAGTTCTAAATAGCTGCCATAAACAGATCACGAATAACACACTAAAAAATGCCAGTGACCAGACAGGTAAAGAGAATCCTAAAAATGTCCAATCAATCGCTGCACACTCTCCAGAGCCAGAAAGTACCTCGCTCAAAACTGTTTTTAATGGTAACGCATCCAGTAAATAGTTGAGTCCTGGACCACAACTAGGGACTTGGTCGGGTGGTAATGTCTGCAACCAGACATGACGTACCGCCACCCCAGCTGACCATAAAATTCCTAAGGTCGCAAGCAGCGTATAGAAACGTTTAACTGTATTTGAAACAGGATTATGTAAAAATGCAATCAGGGCAAAAATTCCCATGACCATCAATCCAACGCGCTGAAATATACATAAAGGACAAGGATCCAGTCCTTTGACATGTTCCAAATACAGCGCAAATGACATGCCAATAATGCTGGCAAGTACCAATAATCCATTGATAAAGCGATAATTACGCCATTGCATGGATATACCTCTTTTTTTTATCTAAATTGGGCAAGATAGCTGTTAAAACTCATTGTACTTTCTTGCTCTAGTTGATGTTGTTGTTGCAAAGACTGTTGAGCTAACTGCTCAAAATAAGTAGCTTTTTCAACACTTAATTCATATTCATTGTACATTTCGGCATAGTTATGTGCCAGCACACTACCAAAATTCCAGGTTCCTCCATGGGTTAACGTATCTTCAACTACTTGAGCAGAAAGCGTCTGCTCAATCTTTTGGGCACGTTGCTCCATGATATGAAGGGCATCACTGTACAAGGTGGTTTGATAAAGTTCATCTAGCAAATTTGCACATTTTTGTATCTGCTCAAGATGCTGCAGTACCCAATGTTGTACAGACTGCTCCCCTGTTTGAGCAATAATTTTGGCCTCTGGTGAGCGCCCATCATTTACTATAGTATTTTGATTTTTTTCAATTAAATCCTGTTCATCGTCATTAATTGTAGGACTTTCTAATAATAAACAATACAACGCCAGCGCTTCCAAAAAGCCCGCTGTGGTTTCATCAATCCCAATTGGACTATAAGGATTGACATCGACCGCACGCAGTTCAACGTATCCTACACCACGATTCTGTAAAGCCTGTGACGGTGTTTCACCGTTTTCTGGTACTTGTTTTGGTCGTACCAGACTGTAATATTCATTCTCAATTTGCAGTACATGGTCATTAATCTGAATCGGTTCACCCTGTTCATCATTTAAACCTAACTCGGTAAACGGCGGATAAGGGGTTTTGACTGCTTTTTGCAAGCCCTCCAGATAGGCGTTGATATCATTATAATGAATGCCCAGTTGTTTCTGTGCCGAGTTTTGATACCCTAAACGTCCCATACGCAATGCTGTTGCATCTGGCAAATACATGGTTCCTTTGACTAAAGGCTGTAAATGATGATCTCGTCCTGTCAAAAAACAGCGACATACCGAGGGACTGGCACCCACCAAAAAAATAACCAAAGGCGTTAAACGAATAAAATTACGAATCAGACCGAAATAACGATGGCTTCGATAATCCTGTGCATTGAGCTGTTTTAATGCAGGATCCATTTCATGTTGCTGTAATGTAGCAAACAGTGATTCAGGGAAAGATAAATTATAATGAACCCCAGAAATCGTTTGCATACGACGACCATAGCGCACCCCAAGCCCACGACGATATAGCGTTTTAAAACGTCCAATATTCGATGTTCCGTAATCGGCTAAAGGAATATTTTCTTCTTTGTCATCCAGCATACAAGGCATGGACAAAGGCCATAGTTTTTCGCCAGGATTTAAATGGCGATGAACCACTGCATGAATGTCTTTGAGGTCTTCTAAAACCGCAGGAATGGTCTCTTTAGGCGGCGTAATGAATTCCATCAGTGCTTCAGAGTAGTCCGTGGTAATCCGTGGATGTGTTAAGGCTGAACCCAGTGCTTTGGGATGAGGGTTCTGCGATAGAAAGCCATTGCTCTGCATACGCAAACTTTCGCGCTCAATCCCACGCAACATACCTTTTAAGAGTGAAGAATCTACCCACGTCGGCACGACAGTTGGAGAAGCTGATTTGGGTTGACTCATGTACACCTGCTCGCTGATTTAAAGAACGATGAAAAAAATCATGACTTTAGTATAACGTGAAATCTGCTAGACAGCGCAGCACCCTGATATGATTTATGAAAATTAGCAATTTCACTTTGGCAATTTTTTATCACAAACTTGGTCTATAAGACATGCTTGTTTTGTGATTTTATTGAAGAATAAATAGGAAAAGAGTCGTTTACAATGAATCCACAAGATATTCTAAATTTTTGGTTTAATCCTGAACAAGAACCCTTATGGTTTAAAAAAAGTGATGAATTTGATGCAAAGATTCACAGCCAATTTGCTGAAGTTCATCGTCAAGCTACGCAGGCAGAACTCTGGTCTTGGCGTCAGGATGCCGAAGGTCGTCTTGCAGAAATCATTGTACTAGATCAATTTTCCAGAAATTTATATCGGGATCAGGCGCAAGCCTTTGCCCATGATGCAATGGCACTCACATTGGCTCAGGAAGCTATTAGCCTGCAACTAGATGCAGAACTGAGCCCACCGCAGCGTTCTTTCCTATACATGCCATTCATGCATAGCGAATCCAAATTGATTCATGAGTTTGCACTGAAACTATTTCAGCGTCTGGGTAACCCTGTTAATCTGGACTTTGAGAAAAAACATAAGGCTATTATTGATCGGTTTGGACGCTATCCGCATCGTAATGAAGTTTTAGGTCGTGAATCAACTGCTGAAGAACGTGAATTTTTAACCCAACCCAACAGTAGTTTTTAAACCGTATTTATTTACTCCGTGCATGTCATATAAAAGGAGTTCGTGATGAAATATCTATCTCTCAGTGCCGCATTGGCAAGTCTTTTGGTGCTTTCTGGATGCGCGACCACGCCTCAAAAACCGAGGACTTTTGATCAACTCGGGCAATTTGCCACATATCCGCTGAATAACCAGATTTATCGAATCAGTTTTAAAGCCGATCCCAATATGAGTTATGGTACGGCTGAGGAAATTACGCTGGTCAAAGCCGCACAAACCACGGTTCAAAATGGTTTTCGCTATTTCAAAGTAATGGATGATCCAAGTAACCAAACGCAAAAGCCTCCACGACAGGCTGTGGTTTATTCATCACCCAATTATTATCCATACGGTTATTATCGCCGTTATCCTGGTTTTTGGCCGGATCCCTTCTATGATTCACCACGTGTGGTCAATATCGATCCCGTCGAAGTGTCGTATAGTATAGAGTGTTATAAAGATCAAAAAACTGCATCCAGTGATGCGTTTGATGCGACCTTGATCTTACAGTCATTAGGAAAAAAATATGGCTTAAGTCCGTCTGGTGAAGTGTTATTGCCTCAACCAGTAAACTCTCAACCTACGACGGGCAGCAGCAATAACAAAAATTAAGACAGGATGCTTGCATGCAGGTTGAAGAAACATCTCATTCTCCGAGTTTAAGTCGGAGTAGACGCTATGCCACAATTGCGCTACTGAGCGCGGTTGCGGCGTGGATCGTACTCATGGTTATGGCAAAATTTTGGCCTGAATATGCATGGATCATTCATATTTTGATGCTCTCCGCAGAAGCGGGGGTCGTCGGGGGGCTAGCCGACTGGTATGCCATTACAGTGCTGTTTCGCAATCCGTTTGGCAAAATTCCAATTCCCAAGTTTTTGCTGGACCATACTGAAATTATTCCGCGTAATAAAACCCGTATTGCAGAATCGATGGGCCGTTTTGTACAGGAAAACTTTCTATCGCCTCAAGTTGTCGAGCGCAGCTTAAACACGATTGATTTAAGTCTGGCAATTGGGCAATGGCTGGCCAATCCTAAAAATAATACGCAAATCGTGCAATTGATTCAGCAAACGCTTCCTAAACTGTTTGAGTTTATCAGTCAGGAACAAATTGCACGTTTTATTCAAACCAATAGTGTGCAATGGGTTAAAAACACCCAAATCAACTCACTTGCCAGTGAAATGTTACGTGCCGTCTTGGAAAATGACTTCCATCAGGATGTACTACAACGCGGGCTTGATCTCGCCCATGAATGGATTGTGACCCATCCTGATCAGGCACGTGAGCTGACACGTACCCTGTTTAAAGAACTTGGCGTGTGGAAACTGGCTAAAGGTGCCAGTTGGATCGGGATAGATGTACAACAACGCACTATTGATTCCCTCATCGAAAAAGTCGAGTCAATGCTAGCCGACCCTGAACATCCGTGGCGACAAGGCATCGAACAGGGTGCACAAAGTATGATGTTGCAACTGGCCGATGCAGACAGTGAAGCAAGTCGTCGTTTAAATGAAGGTAAAAATGCTCTGCTAGATAGCCCACAAGTACTCAATTTTATTAGTGGTGCTGTCGTCATTTTATGTCATGCCATCAAACAGGATTTACTTAAAGAAGATTCTGGCATTGCTCAAAATTTACGGGTAGCGATTGAGCAGGTAGGACATAATCTGATCCAGAACACGGCCGTACGTGAAGTGCTCAATGAAAAAATGAAAGGGCTGGCCATTACTTTTAGCGATCAATATAGCGATAAAATCATTCGTTATATCAGTGAACGGATTCATGAATGGGATTCACGGGAAATGATTGCCAAGATTGAAAATGAAGTCGGTGGTGATCTGCATATGATCCGCGTCAATGGCGTCGTGGTGGGTGCATTTATTGGTCTGGTATTAGGCATCATCCGCGCGCTAGTCGATTATATGCTATAAGATTATTTTTCCAGATGAGAACCGTTTGAGCCATGCAACTGTCATCCAAATTGCCTGATCAAGGCGTGACTATATTCAGTACCATGTCTGCGTTGGCTCAACGCTTAAATGCGCTTAATCTTTCTCAAGGGTTCCCTGATTTTGCTGCACCACCCGATTTGATTGAAGCTTTATGTGAAGCGACTCGAAACGGACACAATCAATACGTTGCAGGGGATGGCTATTTGCCTTTGCGCCAACAGGTTGCGTTACAATTTCAGCAACGCGATCAGGTCACCCTTGACCCTTTAACGCAGATCACCATTACTCCTGGTGCAACTATCGGTTTATTTGCTGCCATTCAAGCCACGATCCATACGGGTGACGAAGTTATCATTTTTGATCCGAGCTATGATAGTTATGACCCTGCGGTACGCGTTGCAGGGGGTATTCCTGTACATATTGCGCTGGATGCCCCTGAGTTTAAAGTAAATTGGGGTCAGGTTGCAGCCCATATCAGCCCACGTACCCGTATGATTATCGTCAATACGCCGCATAATCCAACAGGTACCATTTGGTCGTATCAGGATTGGCAGCAGTTGATTGAACTGGTCGAAAAGCACGACTTATTGGTATTGTCGGATGAAGTCTATGAGCATCTCATCTTTGATGGGGCTAAACATTGGAGTGCCTTGCACTTCCCTGAATTAAGAGAACGTAGCTTTGTCGTTGGTTCTTTTGGTAAAACCTTTCATGTAACAGGTTGGAAAACTGGTTATTGCGTTGCTGCTGCGCCCCTCATGCACCTATTTCGACAGATTTATCAATACGCAAACTTTTGTGGCAATACGCCTGCGCAAATTGCCTTAACGCACTATATGCAACAACACCCTGAGCATATAACTGAACTGGCCAATTTTTATCAAATCAAAAGAGATACATTTAATCAGGGTCTTCAACAGTCGCGTTTTCGATTTGTACCGTGCCAAGGCACCTATTTTCAAACAGTTGATTACAGTGAAATTCGTCCTGATTTAAATGATATTGAAATGTGCTATTTTCTAGCGGAAGAAAAAGGTATCGTCGCTATTCCTCTATCTGTATTTTATAAACACCCACCTTCAGATTTACGCTTAATTCGCTTTTGTTTTGCCAAAACTGAACAAACCTTGCAACGTGCTGTACATCTATTGAGTGCGTGTTAATTCATCGTCAGTCTCATACGCGTAAAATAACCATCTTTTTAAAGCAACGTGTTATTTTGTCAGTAAAGGAATAATCAATCACAATACCACTTGCGCATTCATATTAATGGAGAATAAATGCCCCCTCACCGTCCCCTGATTCAGCAACAAAAGATATGGAAAACTTTTTTGATTTTCTTGTTGCCGTTAATTGCCACCAATATCCTGCAAAATCTGTCAGGCACCATTAATACGGTTTTTGTTGGTCAAATGATGGGCGTCGATGCTATTGCGGCTGTCGCTGTGTTTTTTCCCATTTTGTTTTGTTTAATGGCTTTTGTGATTGGATTGTCGGCAGGTTCGACAGTCTTGGTCGGGCAAGCATGGGGCGCACAAAATATTGAAAAAGTCCGCTGTGTAGTGGGTTCTACTTTATTTATGACCATGATTGGAGGTTGTATTATCGCAGCCTTAGGCGTGTTTTTTGCGCCCCATGTTTTGCTGGCTTTAGGTACAGATTCCAGTGTGTTGCATCTGTCTTTACCTTATGTACGCTGGATGCTAGCAGGTAGTCCTTTATTATTTGTGTATATTATTTATACCTCTATTTTACGTGGCGTGGGTGACAGTATCACGCCGCTAGTTGCCTTGTCCTTAACCAGTTTAATTGGTCTAGTGATTACTCCAGTGCTCATTGCAGGTTATTTTGGTTTTCCCAAACTGGGCATTATTGCGCCAGCCATTGCCACCATTACAGGTAATGCATTAGTTATTCTCTTTTTAATTATTTATTTAAATAAGAAGAATCATCCCCTTAAACCTGATTTAGCGCTGCTCAAACATATCCGTTACGATGCCGAATTAAGCCGACTGATTTTACGTTTAGGAATTCCAACTGGGGTTCAAATGGTCACTACCTCAGTAGCTGGACTAGTCGTTGTAGGTCTGGTTAATCGGTTTGGTGCGCACGCAACTGCTGCTTATGGCGCGGTCAATCAGGTTTTGAACTATATCCAGTTTCCTGCTTTATCTATTGCCATTGCCGCTTCTATTTTTGGCGCACAAGCGATTGGAATGGGAAAATCGGATTTGTTAGCCCGCGTTACCCGCACGGCGCTGTGGATGAATATCATCATTACTGGAACACTGGTCATTCTGGCGTATCTATTTTCAAAATATTTGATGGCTTTATTTATTACCGATGATAGTGTCGTTCAACTTGGACAGCAGCTTTTATTTATTGTGCTATGGTCAATTTTATTTTTTGGTGCCAGCGCCATTTTTGCTTCGATTATGCGGTCAAGCGGCACCGTGACAATGCCTATGCTGATTAATATTGCAGCGATTTTATGTATTGAAGTGCCTTGTGCATACTGGTTTAGTAGCCTCTGGGGACTAAAAGGCATTTGGTATGCGTATGCTCTCGCCTTTGTCAGCCTATGTATTTTACAAGCCAGTTATTATCAATTTATCTGGAAGAAAAAAGCCATTAAAGTGTTAATTTAACGCAAAAAAAGCCCACTTAATTTTAGTGGGCTTTGATGATATTAAAGTTTATTGGTTAGCTTAGTTCCAAATTCACTGACACGCTGATAACCTGTTGGTAAAAAGCGTTGCATAAGATCCAGTACTTTTGCATCATTACCAATTAATAAACGACGCTTATCTTTGCGAACAGCTTCAAGTATCTGACGCGCCGCTTCTTCGGGTGGGCAGCGCAATAATTTATTAAATGCTTTAATCGATTTTTCAGGGTGCATACCCAAGGTTTTTAAACTGTCATTCATTTTTGCAGCATTGGCAATATTGGTACGAATCCCACCTGGATGTACACACAGGGCGCTGACTCCACAATTTTGCATGTCTAGTTCTTGACGCAAAGACTCGGTAAAACCGCGAACTGCAAATTTTGTTGCATTATAAGCCGACTGGGTCGGTTGTGAAATCAAACCAAATAGACTCGAAATGTTGACGATATGGCCATCTTTGGTTTGCTTAATAAATGGTAAAAACTCTTTGGTGCCATAAACCACACCCCAGAAATTAATATTTACAATCCATTCCAGTTCTTCATAACTAGCACCTTCAACCGTAGAGCCTAATGCAACACCCGCATTGTTAAAAATCATGTTCACGAAACCATGATTTTGAACGGTTTGTTCTGCCCAAGTCTTCACCGCATGGCGATCTGACACATCCAGTTTTTGTGTGGTGACACGAATATTATAAGGTTTAAGCAGTTCGACCGTCGCTGCAAGTCCTTGTTCATTGATATCACTCAGTGACAAATGGCATCCTTCTTTTGCCAATAAAAGAGCAAGTTGCTGGCCTATACCTGAGCCTGCTCCCGTAACTGCAGCGACTTTATTTTTAAAATTTTTCATTGCCTGACCTTTTCCCTTAAATAGGTGTACACAAACCCATGCTGATGTACATGATTCAATCACTATATTTTTGACAATACATATTGTCAATACAATCTATCCGATCTAGAGTAAATACTCAAACAAATGACCGACTCGGTTATTTTGGCCAAAACTTGCTAAACTCTCCATAGCCAATGAGGACACCACATATCAATGACTACACACAAATCCGATTTAAATGCAAAACAGAACAAAAAAACAGTCAATAAAGAACGTCAATTTAAAGGCTTGTCTTTGACTGAACGTAAGCATGTACGTCGTGAAAAACTCATTGAGGCAGGAATAGAAACCTACGGAACACAGGGATTTTTTTCGGTCACGGTAAAGGATGTCTGCAATGAAGCCAAACTGACAGAACGGTATTTTTATGAATCTTTTAAAAAAAGCGAAGAATTATTTCAGACCATTTTCTTAAAACTGATCGAAACTTTACAACAAAATGTCATGCAGGGTGTCATGCAGGCCGCACCTGACCCCGTCAATATGATTGATGCGGGGCTCAATTCATTATTACGAACACTCAAAGAAGATCCCCGTTTAGCCCGTATTATTTATATTGATGCCATGCTAGTACAAGAGCTGCATAATCAGGCTACTATTCAGGAAACCATGCTACGTTTTGACCGTATGATTCAGGCTTTTGTCATGCTGATGATGCCGCATTTACAACGTTCAGAGCAGGAAGTTTCTTTGATCGCAACGGGATTAAACGGTTATGTCACCCAAATCGCTATTCGTTGGGTCATGGGGGGATTTAAACAATCCCAAGAAGATGTGCTATTTGCTTGCCGTACGGTATTTTTATCTCTACTACAAACTTTTTCCGAGAAAGAAAAATAAATTAAGTTGACATTAACCTTATTAAAAATTGAGCTTTTGTCATGAATTGATCATCACGGATGCAATTTTTTGTCACAATTCATGCTAAAAAAACACGTTCTGATGAATTCTGCAATGATACTGTCATAATTAATCTTTGTAATAAGCCTGTCATAAATAAAACGGTACGCCGTTCAATAAACTAAATAGGGTAATTGCGTTGTGAAAGATGACTATATTTTAATCGTCGATGACGAACTTCCCATCCGTGAAATGATTCATACCTCACTGGATATGGCAGGCTTTCAATGTTTACAGGCCGAAGATGCCAAACAAGCGCATCAAATGATTGTTGATCAGCGTCCTGCTTTAATTTTACTGGATTGGATGTTACCCGGTGGTGTCAGCGGGGTTGATCTATGTCGTCGCTTAAAACGCGATGAGACATTATCTGAGATTCCTGTCATTATGCTCACCGCGCGTGGCGAAGAAGACCATAAAGTACAAGGTCTGGATGCAGGCGCAGATGACTATATGACCAAACCTTTTTCAACACGTGAATTGGTTTCCCGAATCAAGGCAGTATTACGGCGTGCCAATGCTTTAAATGGTGAAAAAGCCATTGACGCGAATGGACTTATTCTAGATCCTGTTAGCCAACGCGTAAGTTTTGGAAGTAACATTCTAGATATGGGGCCGACTGAATACCGTTTATTGGCTTTCTTCATGACGCATCCTGAACGCGCCTACACTCGTGCCCAACTGCTGGATCAGGTCTGGGGGGGCAATGTTTATATTGAAGATCGTACCATTGATGTACATATTCGTCGTTTACGCAAAGTCTTAGAGCCATTCGGTGTAGATCGATTTGTACAGACTGTACGTGGTACAGGCTATCGTTTTTCAACACGTGCGGATTTAGCAGCAGGTTAAAGCACCTTTTATGTACGAACCCTATCCCGTTCCAGATCTTGCCCGTGAACATAAACGTTTTCGCTACAGCAGTTTATGGACCTTTGCCAAGCAAGATTTAAGATTACTGGCTTTTTTGCTTATTATTGCAGCTTTTGTGGGATTTGGTCTCGACCATTTAGGCATTTGTATCCTCATCGCATTTTTGATTTTCTTTGGCTTACAACTACGCTCGTTGTACATTGTCAATGAGTGGATTTCTAATCGCCCTTACGATACCCCACCTAACCTCAATGGTATCTGGGGAGCTTTACTGTTTAATGTTTATCGTGCCCAACGACAGGAACGTGTGGTTCAAGCTGAAATGGTCGGGCTGATTGATCGTGCCCAATCATCATTAGTCGCTCTAAATGAAGCAGTTGTGCTGGTGGATGATTTACATCAAATTGAATGGTGTAACCCTGCCGCAGAAAAACTCTTGGGAATTAAAATACTGGATCGTAGTACCAATATATTAAGCATACTACGACAACCGAGTTTTATTGAGTATTTTAACTATATTGATCAAGCACCTGATGGCATCAAATTGAAATCATCTGTACTGGATGATCATTATGTTCAAATCAAACTCACTCCTTTTGGAGGTGATAGTGTGCTGTTGGTCGCCTACGATGTCACTCGCATGCACAATCTTGAACAAATGCGTAAAGACTTTGTCGACAATATTTCGCATGAGTTGCGCACTCCCTTAACCGTGTTGAGTGGTTATATTGAAACCTTTACAGATCAAGAGGATTTAAGCCCACGTTGGAAACGCGCATTTGATCAGATGCAATCCCAAACTAAGCGTATGAATGCGCTGGTGAATGACTTACTGTTGCTTTCAAATCTGGAAAATAACAAAAAAATTGCTAAGAATCAGATTATTGAAATGCCAAGCTTGATGAATCAACTGTTTGATGATGCGCAAGCCTATAATGCAGATTACGGACATACGCTAAATCTAGATATTGATAGTCACTGTGATCTGATTGGATCAGATATGGAAATTGCGAGTGCTTTTAGTAACCTGATTACCAATGCGATTAAATACACCCCTAAAGGTGGCATTATTACTATTGGCTGGCATGATGACGGTGAACACGGTTACTTTACCGTTCAGGATAATGGGATCGGTATTGATCCAAGACACTTACCTCGATTAACTGAACGTTTTTATCGAGTAGATAGTGCACGAAGTCGTGCAACTGGTGGAACTGGACTCGGACTTGCGATTGTTAAACATGTACTCATGCAACATGGTGCGTATCTGGATGTTGTCTCCAGAGAAAATGAAGGTTCTTTATTTAAAGCCGTTTTTCCAAAAGAACGCTTATACCAGATGGTTTAAAATCTCGAAACATAACCGTTTATCTACACCTTAAAAAAGTCATGTGTACTTTTTTATCTTAGTTTAAATCTCCATAAATCTATAAATGACCAATTTATTTTTGCACTACTAAGTGCAAAAAAGAGTTGCTTATTTATTTTTTTGCGCTAATATAACCACAAATGCACTCATAAGTGCATTTTAAATTCTTATTTTAGAGGCGCTTCACATGTCCAGTAAACGAGATCTAATTATTCAAGCTGCAAAACAAACCTTTTTAAAACAGGGTTTTGAAGCAACAAGTATGGATGAATTGGCTCTCGTTGCAAATGTTGCCAGACGTACTATTTATAATCAATTTGACAGTAAAGAGGAACTTTTCAATGCTGTCATTATTGATATCTGGAAAAATGTAAAGCCTTATCGGCCAGAACAAAATGATGAAGCTCAACATAACCCTTCTAAAGGACTATTCAATTTGGGAATGGCTATTGCAAATTACTGGTCACCTCCAATTGTACGTTCTTTTCTCAAATTGGTAATTGTCGAGGGAGATCGTTTTCCTGATTTACCTCGTAATTTTTACCGCTTGGGAAAAGAGCCCATGATTCAATCTATTTTTGATTATTTAACTCAAATGAAACACTCCCATTTGTTGAAAATAGATGATATTGGGCTTGCTACACAGCAATTCATCGGCATGATTAATGAACCGCTAATTGGGTTAGGCTTAATTATTTTATCCGATGAACCCGATATGCAACGAAAAGAACATGTTGTTCAAGCAGCCGTTCAATGCTTTATAAATGGTTATCAGCCATAGGCTGATTATTTTTCTTAAAAATTGCACTGCACAGTATAGTGCAATAAATAAAAGGTAAAACTTATGAAAGTTCTATCAAACAATTTATTGAAAAAAACAGCGTGGTCATCAGAAAATCCTGACGACCAGTTTACTGTCGAAAATCCGGCTACTGGTGAAGTCATTGCTATTATTCAAGGGGGCGGTCAGGCCGAAATGGATGCAGCAATCGAAGCCGCAAATGAAGCCTTTGAAACTGACTGGAAACATCGTTCAGCAGAGGAACGTAGCAAGTTACTTTTAAAATGTGCAGACGTACTGGAAGCGCATGCCGATGAAATTGCCCGTATTGAAACATTGGAAAATGGAAAACCTTTTTCTCAAGCCCGTAATTTTGATGTCAATGCGCTGATTGAATTATTCCGCTACTTTGCCAGTTTAGTTGATAAAATTCCAGGCGGGTTTATTGATCATGGTCATTTGTATACGTCTATTATTGTAGAACCTCTTGGTGTTGTAGGAGCGATCATTCCGTTTAACTGGCCACCTATCCATACCGCTGGTAAATTAGCTCCTGCTTTAGCAGTTGGTAATACCGTTGTACTCAAACCTGGTGAACAAACGCCTTTAACGCCCATGTACATTGTTGAACTCCTGCAAACAGTTCTTCCCCCGAATGTGGTTAATGTCGTTCCTGGCACGGGTATAGTTGCAGGTGAAGCACTTTCAAGTCATCCACTTGTAAAAAAAATTAGCTTTACGGGATCAACTCGAGCGGGTAGCGCTATTTTAAAAAGCGCCTCAACCAACATTACACCTACCCTCCTTGAATTAGGCGGTAAAAATGCATTTGTCGTCTTTGATGACGCGGATTTTGAACGGGTTATCCGCGATGCTCTAGAAGGAGGCTATTTTAATCAGGGTGAATCATGTACGGCTTCATCTCGTATGATCGTGCAACGTGGCATTTATCATCGTTTTGTTGAAAAATTAGCGGAAGGCGTGAAGCAACTCAATGTCGGTGATGGAATGCTAAATGAGACCCATGTTGGACCGCTGGTTAGTAAGGCTCATCAACAGCGTGTTCAATCTTATATTGATAAAGGCATTGAAGAAGGGCTTACTATTGCTGCACAAGCCGCATTACCAATAGATGCACATTTAAAAGAAGGTTTTTATATTAAACCCACGTTATTCGTGGATGTTCCGGCATCGAGTGCCTTGTTTAATGAGGAAATTTTTGGACCCGTCGTAACAATTACACCATTTGACACATTTGAAGAGGCTGCAGCTTTAGCCAATCAATCTGAATATGGTCTCGTATGCGGTATTTATACACAAGACATTGAAAAGGGATTACGCCTTTCTCGTCTGGTAGATGTTGGTATGGTACTGATGAATACTTACAATCGACGTGCACATGGTATGCCATTTGGTGGAAATAAACACAGTGGTTTTGGACGGGAACATTGCATCGATACCCTTAAAGAATTTGGACATATGAAAGCGATTCGGTTCCCCTCTGGTTTAAAACCATTAACTAACTGGCAAGCAGTCAATGATATTTTTGGCCCATCTGCATAATCAAATAAAACCAGAGAGTTCTCTCTGGTTTTTCTGCTTTAAAAAATATATAAATTCAGGTTCACATATGACAGCCACAAAGCTAAAACAAAGTTTGGGTATTTTTATATCAATTTACCCACTAACTTTAATGATTCCAAAACTCTGGCACCATAGCATTGCAATTTTATTGCCTCAAATGCCTCCGTTTATTCATCAATTTTTTATTTGTGCAATAATCGTTTTTTGTATGATTTATATTATTATGCCCATAAGAATAACGATCACCCAAAAATATCTAAATCACAAGAAATAAAAATTAATTTTAAGGAATATAAATGCTTTACATATATTTCTAAACGTATGACTAGGTTTATCTCTGAATTTTATTGATTCTCTAAATTTTATAAAAACACTTTATTATTTTTGCTTATTAAATAACTTTTAATGCACTGAAAATTATGACATCCAATGAATAAATCAACGCAGAAAACCATAACATTCATCATCAACCCTAAAAAATTGGACTGCCGATTAAATATACTAACTTATGGAGTCAAATTATATCTGCGCATTTTTGAAATCTAAACCGAATGTCCCAGTTTTTCGCCCATTACCACCACTGAATTCGCTTTAAACTGTTCTTCCCAAGCTATTTTGTCTTTTTCAAATAACACCACAGCTGTTGAACCTAAATAAAAACGTCCTAGTTCAGCGCCTTTTTCCAGTTTTAACTCATGTTGCTGTAATTCTAAACGGCCCGTCGGTTTAACTTTACCCGTTGCTACTGTTTCGATACCCGCTACGATCATTGCGCCAACCAAAACCACCGCCATGCGCCCTAGTTCTGTATCAAACAAACACACCATACGTTCATTGCGAGCAAATAATCCAGGAATATTTTCAGCCGTGATTTGATTCACTGAAAATAACTCACCTGGCACATATAACGTTTCAGTCAATGTGCCAGAAAATGGCATGTGTACCCGATGATAATCTCTTGGCGATAAATATACTGTCGCGAACTGACCCTCTTTAAATGGTTCTGCTAATTGCGGATCACCAATTAATTTTTCGACAGAAAAGCTTTGGCCCTTTGCTTGGAAAATATCACCATCCTTAATCGTCCCAATCTGCGAAATTGCCCCATCCGCAGGTGAAACAATACTCTGAGGTGAAGCATCGACTACACGCACCCCATCTTTAAGCGCACGAGTAAAAAATTCGTTAAAAGATTTATATTTTAAAGCATCTCCCTGTTCTGCAATGGAAAGATCAATGCCATATTTCGCCTTGAACGCTTGAATTACTGCGGTTCTGACCACCACATTTTCACTGGCAGCCACTTTACCCACCACGCGGCTGAGCTGATGCTGAGGAACAAGTGATTGAGCTTTAATAAATAAGTCTTTTTTTAATCGTGATGTAAAACTCAAAGTGGATTCTCTCCAGTAATAATCGGACTATCGAGGCGATTGCCCCATTCACTCCATGCACCATCATAAGCACGAATCGGCCACTGTAGTAAACGACCGACGATATAAGCTAAACCCGAACGATGATGCGATTGGCAATATACCACTACAGGTTGGTTCAATTGGAAGCCTAATTGTTCCAATCGATTTCGGGTACGTTCAAGCGGATGCAATTTTAGATGATTTTGACGATCAAGGGCAGTACTCCATTCAAAATGAAGTGCAGCAGGAATGTGACCACCGCGTCGCGCCGCTAGACGTAACCCTGTGTATTCTTCAGTGGTACGACAGTCCCATAGTTGGATATGTTGCGTTTCGACCTGTTTTCTCAATTCATCATAATCAATTTTATATTGATTAACTTGCGATAAATCAACCTGTACCAGTTTTTCAACAGGCTGTGTTTTTTCAATCTCTGAAGTAGTTGGAAAACCTGCACCGAGCCATGCATGAATCCCACCATTGAGCAAACTGGTTCTGGTAAAACCGATACAGTGTAAATTCCAGATCAAACGCCCGGCCCATGCCCCCCCTTCGTCATCATAGACCACCACATGATGTTCAGGCGAAATATTTAAATATTGGACTAATTGCTGAAGCTGTTCCACTGAAGGTAAAACACCTGTCGCCTCATCATGCTGTGCTACCAATTGCTTGGGTTTAAGCTGAATCGCATGAGGAATATGAAGTTGTTCATAGACTGAACTACGACTCAAATCAACTATGCGCAAACATTCATGTCCCAGATAAGGAACTAAATCTTCTGCTTCTATTAGTAAACCAAAGTTAAATTCAGGTGCCGTCATTGCAAATCATCACGTTGCATTAATAGGTAGGTCGATCTTAACATAAGCATTTTCATGGTTTTGCTGATTTTTTACCAATATTTAGCAGAAAATCAGCTAAATAAAATCATTCAACCTCTTCAGGAATTTCAAAAACCTGACGTAAATATGCCAAAAATGTATCGTTATCTGTCATGGTCTTACCTGGACTATCGGAAATTTTTGCAACCGACTGGCCATTACATTCCACCAGTTTCAACACAATATTGAGTGGCGTTTGCCCCATATCATTCGTGAGGTTGGTTCCAATGCCAAAACTGACTTTAAAACGATCCTTAAAGTATTGATGCAATTCCCATGCCTTTTCCAAGTTGAGTCCATCACTGAAGGTAAGCATTTTAGTCTTGGTATCAATTTTAAGATGACGATAATGCTCATACGCTTTATCGCCCCACTCATAAGGATCGCCACTATCATGACGCAGGCCATCAAACAGTTTGGCAAAATACAAATCAAAATCACGTAGGAAAGCATCCATTCCCACCACATCAGTCAATGCAATCCCCAAGTCACCACGATATTCCTGTACCCACATTTCCAGTGCGGCTTTTTGAAAATCGCGTAAACGCACATCTAATGCCTGAAAAGCCTGTAAGAACTCATGCGCCATGGTTCCTATCGGCGTAATCCCCAACTCTTTAGCAAGCAGAACATTACTGGTCCCACGGAAAATATTAGGAGTAGCTTGATGAAACTCCTCAATCACATGCTTTTGCCATTCAAAACTATAACGACGACGAGTACCAAAATCTGACACCAGAAATGGCGGATCATTGGGATTTTGCTGCGACGAATACTGTTTTAATAATTCAAGCTTGGTTTGTAAACGACGTTCACCCTCAGCTAATACGGCATCACTACGAATACGGCGGAAATACAGCTCATTGACAATCGCCAATACAAAAATTTCGAACATCATTGCCTGAACCATGGGACCTTCGACCCAAATATCCAGACGACCTTCTTCATCTACCCCAGTTTGAATAAATCGCCGTTTAAGCTGAAACAATTCCAGATAATCAACAAAATCACTTTTGATAAACCGAAAACTCCGCAAATATTGCAGTTCGTCATCCTTAAATTTTAAAGTGCATAAATGATCTAACTGTTCATTTAATTCAGGCAAAATATCGGCTAGAGGATAAATCGTATCTTGTAGATTTCGACAGCGGAAATGGTAAACACTATGGGTTTGCGGAAACTTGTGTAATACCACTTGCAACATGGTGAATTTATATAAATCTGTATCCAGCAATGAATGAATAATTGATGACATAGACGTGTCAGTTTAAGAATAAGCTTATTGCATTAAAGCATATTTTAATTGCTAAAATCGCAAGGTTTTGTATAAAGCATTGCCACTTTAGTGGAACATGAATTTTTTTGAGAGAAAAAATTTCTGCTAAAATCATCGTGTTTTAAGTCAATGATCATCCTTATGCGGGCATTAATACAGCGAGTTTTACAGGCCAAAGTTGTGGTCGATGGACAAATCACAGGTGAAATTCAACAAGGTCTACTGGTTTTTTTAGGACTGGGGCGTGATGATACTTTGGAAAAAGGTCAAAAACTTGTTGATAAAATTATTAAATATCGCATTTTCGATGATGAAAATGGAAAAATGGGGTGGAATTTATCGCAAGCACAGGGTGGATTACTTCTCGTCTCTCAATTTACCCTAATGGCACAAACCCAAAAGGGTTTACGACCAGATTTTGGCCCTGCTATGCCGCCAAACACGGCTAAAGAGCTGTATGAACAACTCGTTATCTACGCGCAAAGCCAATTCCCCACAGTACAAACTGGTATTTTTGCGGCAGATATGAAAGTGCATTTAATCAATGACGGGCCTGTGACTTTTCAACTAGAAGTAGACTAGTTAAACTCCATAGCTTGCATCTCAAGCTATGGAAAATCCTAAATAAATTTTATCTCTACAATTGCGCAATTTTCTCAGCACGTGCTGCAATAGACTCAGGCAATGCCTGTTTCAAAATCACAGTAAATGCTTGGGTAGAGTTAGCTTCCGAACTTTGCTCTTGGTCTAAAACAACATTCACATCATTTGGATTAAGTCGATACATTGCACCCGTGGCAGGATCGATGACAAGTAGACCTAAAATACCGCCTAATAAGATATTTCCAAAATACCAGCCGTTTACGGTCGCTTGAATTTGTACTGTTTTGGCCCGATAGCCCGCTTTATTAAAGGTTACCGTATAACTTTGCGGCTTAAAATATCCAGCTCCTCTTTTTAAAGTCACTGTTAAAGGTGTTTCACCTTGATGAACGGCTTCGCCACTTTTATTTATAATTTTAATTTGAGCCGAGTCAGGTACACTTTTGATAGTCATGGTTTGGGTTGAACCAGAAATAATACTTGCACAACCTGTAAAACAAGACATTATCAATACGATTGGTAAAATTTGCTCATAAAAAACACCCCTAAAAAAGGGGTATTCTTCATATAAATTAGCTAATTTCAATAGCTTATATAACTTTATTTACCTGTTTTTTGCTTAATAAACAAACGTGCTTGCTTAATCTTTTCTTTGACTGGTTTTGGTAGTTTTGGCGGAATCAATTTAGCTGCCTGATTAAACCAAACCAGTAAGCCAAAATCACCTTCCATTTTAATGCTACCGTTTTGCATACCCGTCATAAAAGCTGTCGGATCGCCTTTCATCAAGGTTTTTACCGCTTGCTCACTATCAGCAAATTGTAAAATAAAGTCGGCCTGCTCTGGACTACCTGCCACTGTTTCAATTTGGCCATGATTGACAATAATCTGACGTGCAAAGCCTAAATCTGTACCAATCTGGATACGAAACGCACGATCATGTGTCATTTCAATAAATTTGGGACTGGTACGTGCCAGTTGTTTCATACGCAGAGCCAAACCGACTACCAGCAAATCCAGAGGATCTGTGCTGACATCAACCAATGGTAACTTTACAACAGGTAGAGCAGAAAGTTTCATGACATTCAAGCCTATTCGTATTCTTATGGAACTAAACGCGATCATCCTAGCATAAATGTAAGCACTTAAATAAAAGCTTTGTATTACAAAAAATAATAAAACGTAAAAAGCGCAGGATAACCTACGCTTTCTAATTTCAACTATTAGCCTATTTTAGCGACTTGAGCATTGTTGCTGATCATCCTCGTATACAGGTGTATGCTCAATGTATTGACGATTTGCCAATGCCTTTTGCGCCAAACGGTCTTCTCTTAACAACACCAGGGTAACAGCAACCATCGCCAGACTTAAAGCGGTTAAATAACTATAGGTGACAGGCATCTCAAAAAGTGTTTGTACGCCATAACGGACGACTTCCAAAAGTCCCCAAAAAAACATGCCTGCCAACATAAAACCAAGCCAGCGACGGTAAGGTGAGAAGAAAACAACAGCAAGTGCAAGTGCAATTAAACCAAACCCTGACAGTGTGGCGAAATTCGCTGTTACCATACTAAACCTCCGTCTAAGATCATTCTCTGGGTCATAATGACCTTGAGTTCATCCCCGAAACCGTAATCAAATCAACACTGCTGAATGTTGACAAAAAATATCTGTTGAACGTGTTAGATGCATTATGGAGAGTTTTTTAAAGAAAAAAAGACCTGTTTTTTTCTTATACGACACATATTGTCGCAACATTATTTTGTCATTACATTTTGAATGATTTAAAAAAGTACGAAGTGCCTGAGCGTGTCATCGGTCGCGTGTCATTACAAAAAACTATCCTTAAAATTTGACTCATTCAAAAAATTTTTATGCGGAGTTATTTCAAAATTTAACAGCCGATAAACGGTACAAAAGCGCTTGATTCCAGATAGATTATTGATATAAAAACGCCACATTCATATGCAGCGTTTTTTGGGAAAATCTTACTACATTATGCGCGATTTAAATCTTTATCGTGCATGCCGAGTAAATACAGAACTCCGTCCAGACCAACGCTAGAAATGGCCTGATTGGCATTTTGACGTACTAGCGGTTTAGCGCGAAATGCAACACCCAATCCCGCAATAGAAAGCATAGGAAGATCATTGGCACCATCGCCTACTGCCATGGCCTGCTCTAGTGAAATACCCATTTTATCAGCCAGTTGGGTCAGCAATTCTGCTTTACGTGCCCCATCAACAATTGCGCCTTTTACTTCCCCTGTCACGATCCCCTCTTGCACATCCAGAATGTTGGCATGAACTTCATCAATTCCGAGTTTTTGTTGGAGATATTCGGCAAAATATTGAAACCCGCCAGATAGAATGGCTGTTTTATATCCAAGCGCTTTAAGCGTTGAAATTAATCGCTCGGCTCCCTCAGTAATGGTGAGACGCTCTGCAATTGTAGGCAAAACCGAAGCATCCAGACCTTTCAGCAAAGCCACACGCGCACGAAAACTTTGCTGAAAATCAAGCTCTCCTTGCATAGCACGTTCGGTGATTTCTGCGACCTGTTCACCTACACCAGCCTCTAAAGCAAGCTCATCAATGACTTCCTGCTCAATCAGGGTCGAATCCATATCAAAACAAACCAGACGACGGTTACGGCGATATGCATTGTCTTCTTGAACCGCGACATCAATATTGAGTTCACCAGATAAACTCAAACAGGCTGCGCGCATCGCCTGTGCATCTAGCATTTGGCCGCTTAAACCAAACTGCACGCAAGCGCGGCGCGGCGCGTTGTTTTCTGCATCACGTGCCAAACGTCCTGACAAACGCGTTACCGTTTCGATATTAAACCCTTGAGCAGACACAATTTTTGTAACCGCCTGCAAGTGGGAAGCCGTAAGCTCTGGTGCCAGCGCCGTCACAATATAACGTGTACGTCCACCTTCGCTTACCCATTGATCGTATTCTGCACTTGAAATCGGTTTAAAGCGCACAGTCAAACCAATATCATGTGCTAAAATCAGGATTTCCTTCATAGCAAGTGCCGTTGCGGTTTCATCATTTGAAGCCACGACAATGCCGAGGGTCAATTGGTTATGAATCACCGCTTGCCCTACGTCCAGTATTTGCAATGAGTGTACAGATAAAACCTGCATTAATCGGGTAAACTGATTCGGTTGATCAGGTCCTAAAAAAGAGATAAGAATGATTTCTCGCATGAATTGACTCGGGTCTGAGCTGCAACTATTGTTAGAATGATAATCGAATTTGAATCTATTTGCCTTGGAAGTTTACGTTGAACGCACCTAGACAGGGGCTATTTGCTAGCCTATTAATCGTAAGTTTTGCTTTGCATACCTTTTTATTGGTGATTGCAACGACGCATCAGCTCAATGAAAACCGTGCTAGTCAGGGTCAACTCATGACCAGTCAACTCGTAACTGACAGTTTAACGGAACTCGAACCTGCCAATACAGTTTCTCTGGCACTTCTGGCAAATCGCTATGCGACCAACCCCAGCGTTGCCTCGATTCGAATTTTAGATGCCAATAAACAGGTATTGGCCACCAGTGGCATGTCACAAACTCGTCAAGGTGAAGTTTTTGTTCGTGATGCCCTGCAAAACGAAAAGAAAGTCGGCAGCATTGAAATTACCCTGATTCAACCCAGTATTGGTGAAATTTTAAGAACCCAATGGTTGGCGATTTTGGTGTCATTTATCATTCATGGGCTGTTATGGTTAGCTTATCGTGCTATTGCGCGCCCAAGCCGTAGTGAATATCTGGCACGAATCAATAATGAATCGCGCCTCAAACACGAAATTCAACAATTGACTCAAGCACTTGAAGTTGAAAAACAAAATGCCGTGACCCTCATTGCACAGGCTAAACAACAACCTAAGCCCAAAGTCACCGTGGTGACAAAAACACTGGATCAAGATCAAACAGATCATACTTTGGCACTTAACATCCAGTTTTACGACCCTAAGCAATTGCTAAACAGTGTCAACCAATCCGTTTCTGTCCCTTATTTTAAACTGTGTCAGATTTTCCTGAATAAAAGCATTGAATTATGTACCAAACATTACCAACTCAGCTCGTCTAGTATTCATGTAATCAATGAATTTAATGCTGAGGGCTCAGATTTGAGTATTTCTGATCAAGAGCCTCATGCGGTTGAGTGTTTACTCATGATTGGTGCGGTGTTTCAATTATTGTCAGATGTTCTGTATAAACGCTATCGTGAAGATAAACGCTTTGCTTTACAGACTCGCTCGGCGGTTTCGACTGCGGTGGCTGCCATGCAACTAGATGCTGTACAAGCAGCACAGCGCCTCACCGGTCATTTACATGCTAAAGAGTCGGCTTTACATTTAAATAACGAACAGCTTAAGGCGATTAGTGAATGCTATCAGTTAGTTGCGATGCCAAATCCAGCCAATGTCTTGACTCGCCATGCATTTATGCAAAATGGTATGAATACAGAATGTGCAGAGCTTGCCCAACAAATCCGTACTGAAATCTTGATGGGCAAAAAGGCCAAAGCTTCCATTGAAAATCAGACAGATCCCCAATCAGAAGTATAAAGCTAAGCCCGTAGAACTCCCCATTGCGGGAGTTTTTTTATTTTTAAAACAATTGAATTGCACTTAAGTCATTGAATTTATATTTTTATCTTAATATACGCAAAGCCTTCGTCCAAAAATCAAACAAAATTTCAGCATTTAAGAATTACAATACTTTTCAAATGAATTCACTTATGTGTATAAAGAGAACCCCATAACTAAATGATAGAAGCATAGGCAAATCTGCCCAAAACACGGTAGACTATGCAACACATTGTGAACGTAACTGTCTTTTGGACATCATCAAAAGGTGAAGGCTCATGCCGTTGAGTAATGTTGAAGAACTGGTCGCGGATATCCGTGCTGGCAAAATGGTCATCTTAATGGATGATGAAGATCGCGAAAATGAAGGTGATTTAGTCATTGCCGCTACCCACGTGCGCCCAGAAGATATCAATTTTATGATTACGCATGCCCGTGGTCTGGTATGTTTAACCTTAAGTCGTGAACGTTGCCAACAGCTTAACTTACCGCTGATGGTCGATCACAACGGTGCGCAACACGCAACCAATTTCACCTTGTCGATTGAAGCCGCTGAAGGCATTACTACAGGTATTTCTGCGGCTGAACGCGCCCATACGATTCATGCCGCGGTTGCTGCACATGCCAAACCTGCTGATATTGTTCAACCTGGTCATATTTTTCCGCTCATGGCGCAACCAGGTGGAGTTCTACACCGTGCAGGTCATACTGAAGCTGGCTGCGATCTGACTCGCCTTGCTGGTTTGGAACCCGCTTCTGTCATTTGTGAGATTATTAATGAAGATGGCACGATGGCACGTCGTCCAGATTTAGAGGTTTTTGCCGAAAAACATGGTTTAAAGATTGGAACCATTGCCGACCTCATTCACTATCGTATGACGAACGAACAAACAGTTGAACGTTTGGGGCAACAAACTATTGAAACTGAGTATGGCTTATTTGAGCTATATCGTTACCGTGAAATTGGCAACCCTGATGTTCATCTGGCCTTAGTCAAAGGTGAACCTAAAGAAGGTGTGACCACTGTTCGTGTACATGGTTTTAATCCCGTCCGTGATTTGCTTAAACTGAATAAACAGGATGGCGAACCTGCATGGAATCTAGATCGTGCACTTAGCACCATTGCTGCTGCTGAACGTGGAGTATTGGTCTGGATCGGACAGAATCATTTGCAGGACTTAGGCCCAGCGCTTGAAAGCCTGAATAAACCTAAACCTGTTAAATCCAATGCAGCATTATCACACCAATATCAAACAATTGGGGTAGGTGCACAGATTTTACGTGATTTAGGTGTAGAGAAAATGAAGCTCCTTAGCTCCCCTTTACGCTTTAATGCACTGTCAGGCTTTAATTTAGAAGTGGTAGAATATATTTCTGCTGATCAAACGATAGAAAATTAATCGAGGTTATTATGGCAATTCGCCGAATTGAAGGTTTATTACATCTCGCGAGCGAAGGCCGTTACGCGATTTTAGTAGGTCGTTTTAACAGCTTTGTAGTTGAGCACTTGCTTGAAGGTGCAATTGACACTTTAAAACGTCATGGCGTGAGTGAAGACAATATCACTGTGGCTTATGCACCGGGTGCATGGGAACTCCCAATTGTTGCGAAAAAACTGGCAGCGTCAGATAAATTTGATGCCATCATTGCATTAGGTGCGGTGATTCGTGGTAGTACGCCACATTTTGACTTTGTGGCAGGTGAATGTGCCAAAGGGTTAGGCGTAGTTGCACTTGAAAGCACACTTCCTGTGATCAATGGTGTACTTACCACAGATAGCATTGAACAAGCAATTGAGCGCTCTGGTACAAAAGCGGGCAATAAAGGTTCAGAAGCAGCACTGACTGCAATTGAAATGGTTAATTTGTTAAAGGCAATCTAAGGCATGTCTCAAACACTTCAAGCCGTGTATGCGGCAAAACGTAAAGCACGTCGTTTTGCGGTACAGGGTATCTATGAATGGCAAATGAGCCATAATCCTGTGCATGAAATTGAAGCGCGTACTCGTGCCGAAAATGCCATGCATAAGGTTGATCTTGGTTATTATCATGAGCTATTGACTCAAGTCATTGCAGATCATGACAATCTGGATACTTTGCTGATTCCTGTACTTGACCGCGAGCTTAAAGCCCTAGATGGTGTAGAGTTAGCGACTTTACGTTTAGGTGCTTACGAGCTACGTGATCACCTAGAAATTCCTTATCGTGTAGTCCTCGATGAGGCCATTGAGCTTGCCAAACATTTTGGTGGTGCAGACAGCCATAAATATATCAATGGCGTCTTGGATCGTTTAGCGTCCACACTGCGTGAAGCAGAAAAGCAACAAGCTCAATAAGTAACTTTTAAGTCATGGCTGAGTTTTCTATTATCGAGCAATATTTCACTCGTCCTTTAACACAGCAGGGCGATGTCGGCGTCGGTGATGACTCAGCTATTTTGACTCCCCCTGCCCAGCAGCAATTGGTCATCTGTACCGATACGCTGGTTGCAGGTCGGCATTTTCCACTGCAAACATCCGCCCATGCGATTGGCTGGAAAAGTGTTGCAGTAAATTTATCTGATATTGCGGCAATGGCTGCAAAACCCCACAGTATTTTATTAGCCCTCAGTTTACCCAATATTGACCATGATTGGTTGCACGGTTTTAGTCAGGGACTTTTCGATTGTTGCGATCAGTTTGGGGTAAGCTTGATTGGGGGGGATACCACACAAAGTCCACATTTGACCATTACAGTCACGGCACTCGGTTATATCGAATCTGGTCGGGCGATCTGTCGGTCGGGTGCTCAAGTAGGCGACTATATTGTGGTCAGCGGTCAGGTGGGCGATGCAGCCTACGGATTGCAGCATTTGGGTTCGGCACTCCAGTCACGTCTGGACTACCCCACACCGCGTTGCGAACTTGGTCAAAGCCTAAAAGGATTAGCCTCAAGCATGATCGATGTTTCGGATGGTTTGGCCCAAGATCTGGGACATATTTTACAGGCATCCCATGTCGGAGCCAGAATCTTTCTGGATCAACTCCCGCTTGACCCCGCACTTCAAGTCTTGCCAGATCAACAAAAATGGCAATATGCTCTCGCGGGTGGCGATGATTACGAGCTTTGCTTTACAATAACACCGCAAAACTACGAAAAACTTTTGCAACAACAATTAGATGTCAACATTACAATGATTGGCCTGATTACACAGGACACAAAACTAGTATTTGAACATAATGGTCAAGACCATCCCGTTCAGTTTCATGGATATCAACATTTTGCCTAAATCCTCCATTCCTTTTAAGAGTATGCGCTGGTCAGACCGCTTTATCACCTTTTGTGGCGTTGGTTTTGGCTCAGGATTGCTCCCTAAAGCGCCGGGAACATTTGGTTCAGCGTTTGCATTGTTGTTTATCCCAATTTGGATCTGGTTGGGTTTTTATCCCTCTGTTTTTGTTATTTTTATCATGAGTCTTGTCGGAATTTACATTTGCGGTAAAACCGCGGATTTGATGGGTGTACATGATGATGGACGCATCGTTTGGGACGAATTTGCAGGTCAATCCATTACTGTTTTGCCTTTAATCTTTTTTAATCTAATGAATATACAATGGGCACTCATCAGCTTTCTGCTATTTCGCCTGTTTGATGTTTGGAAACCATGGCCGATTCGCGTGATTGATCGACGTGTAGAGGGCGGTTTTGGTATCATGCTGGACGATATTATCGCAGGAGTTTGGGCTGCGCTCTGTATCTTAATTTATTTATTGTTTGGTCTAAGCCGTTAAGTAGGTTATTCATGTCAACGACCGTTATTATTCTTGCAGCAGGTAAAGGAACGCGGATGCGCTCCCAACTTCCAAAAGTATTACAACCCCTTGCTGGACAACCATTATTGGGTCACGTCATTAGCACTGCAAAAAAACTCAATGCAGGCAATATCATTACCATTTATGGACACGGCGGTGATCGGGTACAACAACAATTTGCACAAGAACAAATCCAATGGGTCGAACAAGCAGAACAATTGGGTACAGGTCACGCAGTACAAATGACCCTGCCTGTTTTGCCAAAAGACGGTATATCCCTGATTTTATATGGTGATGTGCCGTTAGTCCGCCAGCAAACACTTGAACAACTGATTGCAGTGTCTACACCTTCTGGCATTGGCATGATTACTCTAAATGTCGACAACCCAACAGGTTATGGTCGTATTGTTCGCCAAAACAACCTGATTCAGGCGATTGTTGAGCATAAAGATGCCAACGAAGAACAACACAAGATTCAAGAAATCAATACGGGTATTTACTGCGTCAGCAATCAAAAACTACATGAATGGTTGCCAAAGCTTTCAAATAATAATGCCCAAGGTGAATATTATCTCACTGATATCGTAGCAATGGCGGTTGCAGATGGACTTGAAATTGCATCGATTCAACCCCAACTTGCCTATGAAGTTGAAGGTGTGAATGATCGTCTACAACTCTCGGCACTGGAACGCGAATTTCAAAAGCAACAAGCCATTGAACTGATGCAACAAGGTGTTACTTTAAGTGATCCTGCTCGTTTTGATTTGCGTGGTTCACTCAAAGTCGGTCAGGACGTGCGCATTGATATCAATGTGATCATTGAAGGTGAATGCGAATTGGGTGATGGCGTTGAAATTGGTGCTGGATGTATTCTCAAAAATACCTCTATCGCCGCAGGCACCAAAGTTCAGCCGTATAGTGTATTTGAAAATGCTGTTGTCGGTGAGTATGCTCAGATTGGCCCATTTGCACGACTACGTCCCGGCGCAGTATTGGCCAATGAAGTGCATATCGGCAATTTTGTGGAAGTTAAAAATACTCGTATCGGGTTAGGTTCCAAAGCCAATCATTTTACCTATCTGGGTGATGCCGAAGTTGGTGAAGGTTCCAATATTGGTGCAGGAACCATTACCTGTAATTATGACGGTGCCAACAAACACAAAACCGTAATTGGTAATGCCGCATTTATCGGTTCAAATAGTTCACTGGTTGCCCCGGTTACGGTTGGCAATGGTGCCACCATTGGTGCAGGATCGGTCATTACCCGTAATGTGGCGGACAATACTCTGGCGTTTGAACGCGCTGAACAATTTGAAAAATCAAACTATCAACGTCCCCAAAAGTTGAAGAAATAAGAGGATTAACCTATGTGTGGTATTGTCGGCGGCGTTGCTGAACGTAGTATTACCGATATTTTAATTGAAGGTTTAAAGCGCCTTGAATACCGTGGTTATGACTCTGCGGGCGTTGCGCTGGTAAATAATCAGCATATTTTACGTGAACGTCGGGTGGGCAAAGTCGCCAATCTGGCAGAAGCCGTCAGTGAACATCATTTGACAGGTTCTCTCGGAATTGCTCATACCCGTTGGGCAACTCATGGCAAACCTACTGAAAATAATGCACATCCGCATGTATCGGGTGACGTTGCTGTCGTTCATAATGGTATTATTGAAAACTATCAAGAGCTTAAAGATCAGCTTCAGGCAGAAGGCTATGTATTCACTTCGCAAACCGATACCGAAGTGGTTGCGCATCTCGTGAATGACGCCTTAAAACACACAGATAGTTTGCTCGATGCGGTACGTCAAGTCGTTCCAAAGCTGAAAGGTGCTTATGCTCTTGGTATTGTGCATACTCAACATCCTAATGAATTGATTACGGTACGTGAAGGTTCCCCGCTGGTGATTGGCGTTGGGATTGGTGAAAATTTCATTAGCTCGGATCAGCTTGCACTTTTACCCATTACGAACCGCTTTGTTTATCTCGAAGAAGGCGATATTGCGCGTTTAACTCGTGACAGTATTGATATTTATGCGCATGGTGAACGTGTTGAACGTCCAATTAAAGAATTGGATGCAGCAGTTAGTAATGCCTCTAAAGGTGAATATAAGCATTATATGCTCAAAGAGATTTATGAGCAGCCCGATGCAATTCAGCAAACCATCTCTCAGGCTTTAAATAACAATACACTGCGTGAAGACTTTTTGAAAAAAGCCGAGCTGGATTTTTCTAAAATTCAAAGCGTTCAGATTATCGCCTGTGGTACGAGTTATCACTCTGGCATGATTGCCAAATACTGGTTTGAACAACTGATTGGCGTTCCTTGTCAGATCGAGATTGCCAGTGAATTCCGCTATCGCTCGCCCGTGATTGTTGCTAATACGCTTTACGTTTGTATTTCTCAGTCGGGTGAAACTGCGGATACTTTGGCAGCCCTGCGTGAAACTCAAAAACGTGCCAAGGCCAATGCACTGGATATTGTAACGTTAAGCATTTGTAATGTTGCAACCTCTTCAATGGTACGCGAAACCGATCATCATTTATTGACTCTGGCTGGCCCTGAAATTGGTGTGGCTTCAACCAAGGCATTCACGACACAACTTGCAGCTTTAATGTTATTAATTTTAAAAGTTGGTCAGGTGAAACAACAAATTTCTGATGTTCAAATTGCAGATATTGCAACACAACTTTGGCATTGTCCAAAAGTTATGCTGGATACCTTGCAGCAAAATGATCAGATTTTACGCCTTTCAGAACTGTTTGTTGAAAAACAGCACTGTTTGTTTTTGGGTCGTGGTACACATTTCCCAATTGCTTTGGAAGGTGCGCTCAAACTCAAGGAAATTTCGTATATCCATGCGGAAGGGTATGCAGCAGGCGAACTCAAACATGGCCCATTGGCTCTGGTTGACAACGAAATGCCTGTGGTCATTTTGGCGCCAAACGATGATATGCTGGATAAATTAAAATCCAATATGGAAGAAGTTCAGGCACGTGGTGGTGAACTGTTTGTCTTCGCGGATGAAAACAGTGGCATTGTGGAAAAAGACCGCCAACACGTGGTTTATATTCCCAAAGTCAACGCATGGCTAGCCCCGATTATTTATAGTATTCCTGTGCAGCTACTGTCTTATCATGTGGCTGTTTTACGTGGTACAGATGTCGATCAACCACGTAATTTGGCAAAATCTGTGACCGTAGAATAATAAAATCGCCTGCTTTATAAAAAGCAGGCGATTTCTCCTCATTTGCAAGGCAAACACGAAATCGAACGTTTAATCAAACGTCGCAATTAACCACGCAGAACCACTATAGTCCCCCGCCTCAGCATTTTCTCCACGCAAATGACTTTTTACAGTGATGGTCTTAAATTTTTCAATGGAAACTTTTAGGTCAGTTCCCGCTTGAACTTCCTGACCACTTGACTCATCCTGCATGGAAAGTGTGGTATAGATTTTCTTGCTATTATCTAATGTATTGATTAAAGGCAACCGACCTTGCGGATCCCCATCTTTGGTATAGTTGAGCCGTAATATTACATCGGTCGATTTTGTAAAATCACAGCTATAGTTGACCTGACCACTAACCAAACTATCATAATGAGTGGTCGCTAAAGCCCCATGATTTAAGTTTAACGTCCCAACAGAGCCTGAACTACTGGTAGACGTTGTACAGGTCGCATTAAAATTAATACGTGAATAATTTAACCAGATAGGAGCCGATGACTTTTCAAATGTCGTGACTGCACTTGGAGTTCGGTTACCAAAAGCGCGAAAATATCCAGCCAAAGGGGTTGCAGGAATAACCAACTGCCCATCAATCGTTTTATTTTTCAGATAAAACCTTAAAACGATAGGAAATTGTGAAGTTAAACTGTAAACGTAATATCTTCCTCCACCTCTAGCACAAACGGATGCCAATGGTGTCTTTGACCAAGTGTACATCATGTATGAATTACCCGCTTCTACGGTGACATACACATTTGAGTTAAGCTGATAGGCGGTTCGACCCGAAATAGATACCGAGGGCGCTACTTTAGGTATAAACATCTTTAAAAAATGATAGACATTCGAAGCATCAAATTCAGTATCAGGTATATCCCCCGGTCTTAGATATCCCCACGTCTGACCTACACATTGTCCGCTCCCTGTTCCATTAATTTCACTTAGTGAAAAAGGGTTACCAATAAGGTAATAATCGCCATCTGTTCCTTTTTCTGTTTGAGAACTGACCGTAGTGTTAGACGATAAATCATAATGATAGCCATGAGATGAATCGTCTATAACCGCTGCATAATCCGCATGCAAAGGCGTCATTGACCAGAGCAGACCACTTAGCATGCCCAACACACGAACCAAAGGCACAAAGTACAGAGAAGTTAGAGCTTTAAATTTTATATTTAACATCATAAAGTCTTCTATTTTAAATTATGCTTATTAGACGAACAGTAAGCCTGTTGTCTTGACCATCCCTGTCTGCAACACACTCTATATCTTGGCAATACTCCATATATTTAAACGCTTTTTAGTGCTAACCGCCATGCTGAATCACTACAATCACTGGGTTCATAAAAACATGAAAAATCTATGGCTGTCGATTGACTTGCCTAGTCATCACCATGATCTCCATCATGATCCGCTAGGCAAGTTTTTATTATTCTATCAAACAGTAGTCCGCTCAAAGGTTAATCAAATGTTGCGATTAACCATGCGGAACCCTGATAGTTGCCTGCCACTGCATCTGTACCTTGCAGATGGCTGGTGATGCTAATGGTTTTAGATTGCTCAATATTGGTATGAATATCCCGATCCACTCCACCGGTCTGGCCAGTGGTTTCATCACGCATGGTCAGTTCAGTGTAGATCTTGTCTGTACTGCCAACTACCGTATTTGTAAGAGGCAAGCGCCCTTGCGGGTCACCGTCTTTAGCATAGTCAAGTCTTAAACGTATAGGCGTTGAGGCCGAAAAAGTACAGTTATAGTTCACCTGCCCACTGACCCGACTGTCATACTCATTACTTTTTAACGCACCATGGTTTAAATTGAGTGTGCCCGTGCCTGTTCCACCTGCGCCTGACTGGGTTTGAGTACTACATGAAGACACCAGATTCACTTGTGAGGTATTCAGTCTCATCGGTGCAGTCGAATCCTGAATTGCCCAGAACGTTTGAGTCGGTTTCGTACCTTCGCGGTTATATGCGCGGACATATCCCACCAAATCCATCGCAGGAATCACAATCTGACCATCAATGATTTTTTCATTTAAATAAAACGTTAATGTAATAGGGAACTGTCCAGTAAAATCTGCAACAGCAGCTGTTACAGAATAACCTGTTAAATTTGCACATACACCCGACGCTGTTTGGTACCAATCTACTTTTGAATCTTCCGTAATCGTCATAACTACATTGGAATTAATCCGATAGGCGTTCTTATCACCAATCTTTATGCCTGTTAGCGGAAGATATACAAATAAACGATGCCATGCACCAGTGTTGATCCCTAAAATCCCCACTGGCCATTGTGTGCCTGAACAATCGACCCTTCCCGTTACACTGACAGATGGAGAAGTTGAACGCACTGAAATTGGCTCACCGATCTGATGATAATTATGCCCGTCACTGCCCGCTACAGCTTTGGTGTCAACAGGGGTATTACTGTTAAGGGTAATCCTATATCCATCACTTGGATTTTGAATCTTGGCTGCATAGCCTGCATTTGTCTCAAAACCCAATAAACTTAAGCCCATAACAGAGGAAAGCGCGGTGATTTGGCGGAGTTTTAAATGACGATAACAGTCTAGAAACGCGTTAAATTTAGAGTTCAACATACTAAACCTCTATTACAGATACTGCGCGAGCAGCGTGATGACGGCTTCAAAAGGACCTAACTCCAGCTCATCCGCTGGTTTAGTATTGATTAACTGTGCGTTTAGCGTTGCGAAACGTGTTGTAGATAAACTAATATCTGTATACTTCGTGAGATTAATGCTTTGCGCAGAACCGTCTGGTCTTAGTGACTTACCACCAACCTTATCTTTAAACGCAATCGCCAAGCCATCGGTCGTGGTGGCCAATAAACTTTGGCTGTTATACTCAACCACTGAACCCACCTTAGGGAGCATTGCTAGACCCACTGCTTTATTTCCAAAATCACATCCCGTTATATCTATTCTGAAGTCTTGCGTAGGCCCTTGGTTTTTCTTTAGGTCTTCTACCTGAACCCGACCAAATTCAATATTTGATCCCTTGCCCGTCCCCATCGCAATATTACAGGCAGGCGTTAGCATCTGCGCAGTCACGTTCACTAAAACATCGGCATGTCCCCACGTCGAAATCATCAGTAACACAGGGCATAAAGATTTTATCAACGGATTGATTTTATTCATTATTGATACTCCACCGCAAAGGTTACCGTGCTAGTGAAATCACCTATGTCGGCCTCACCCGTAGCAGGCTTACGAACAAATGCACTAAAGTTAATATGTTGCACATCGTTGGCAACTGAAACTGTCGCAACAGATGTCGGGCTGTTCCAGACAATAGGTTGATTGTTCTGATCAACGATTCCAAGCAACACGCCACTCGTCCCTTGCGTTTTTACAAAATTGACTCCGCTCAGCTCAACCAGTTGATTACTCTGCCATGTCAGCTTGATACTTTTATTCAAGTCTGTATTACTACAATTATCGATGCCAATAGAAAAAGGGGTTAAATAACTTGAACCTTGTTGGTTAATCGAGCGCCAGTTCAAGTTTTCAAGCGTAATTTCCTGATTTAACGACTCACTATCAATCTTACACGTTGTGCTTATTAACTCTCCGCTAAACTGAACATCAAGCGAACTCGCACTGTATGCATGGGGCGCGGCTAAAAAAAGTGACAGTGGCAATGCCAAACAACGTGTTCTTATGCTATTCATAACTGACCTCTAAACGAAGGCTATTTTGATTTTCCATCAATGAAGGCATAAGAATAGTGTTCGTGCCGTTTGATAAAGAAATCGGGGTCGTTGCCATACTTTGATGATGCTGCGCATCATAAAAACGTAACTTTGCAGGAGTGTCCGCGGCTGCATCGGAAATCAACATCTGACTGTAATCATTTCCCGCACCGCATCCCGTTAACATCAACTTTTCTTTAAAGTCCAAATTACAGGGCGCATTAAAAACAACCGCATTGACCCGCACCACACCTTGATGGATCGGTTCATAATCTGACTGTTTTATAGATGTACTCCCGACAGGGCTTTGAGCCAACACACTGTGACCAAATGCACTGCCAACAATGAGTAATATCCAGCACACATTTTTCGGATTTTTCATTACTTTTTGTTTGCTCAACGTGGTTCCCCTGTCGCCAATAACGGTTTATTAAAAATATTATTCGCCTTTAACCGTGCAGGTTTCGCCCTGACAGTTAAAAAACATGGTTGGTTTGCCGCCGTAGTCATTAATGTAAGTTAAATGTGGCGTTGCCAAAGCAGCAGAGGTTATTTCATGCGTCGACTTTGGTGCCACCATGACCGCATTAAAGGCATTTTTTTCTGCTTGCTCTTTACTGTTACCAAATCCAATCACCGTTAAATTAAAAGGAGTTGGGTTATTTAAAAGGTAACCTTTTGCTGTCTTGGTCAAAGTGACTTTATGCTGCCATTGAGTCTCGGCTTCTGCCAAAATACTGCTTGGTCGATAAAATAGTTTTACTCTTGATTGCAAGGCAATTTGCAACGTATTACCAGTGGCAGGTTTAGGTGGAACTTCCCGTAAGTTAAAATAAAAAGTAGATTCTCTATCCTGCGGTAACTTCGCAACTTCTGGCGTGGTGCTTAAACGCACCAGACTTTTTTTACTGGCCTCAACACGTTGCAAAGGCGGGGTTGCCAAAATTGCACCTTTGGTTAGTTTATTGCCCTGTAAATCTTCAATCCAGCTCTGTGCAAGGTAGGCTTCTTCTGGATTGTCATTTGAAATAGTGACATTAATTGATTTTTCCGTACCCGGAAAAATAATACGTGTTCTGTCTAATGTGACAGCACTTTGCGCACTCATGGAGATTAGGGCAGTCGTACATAAAAGCTTGGCAAGCAATCCACCACGTAGAGTTGAATTCAACATAATTTACCTCGTAAAACTCATTAATTTATTGTCTTGACGATATCGAACTAGCTACCGGTGATGTCTCTGTACCAAATGTACATGGCAAGTCCAACATGCTCGATGATGACTCTATCTTTTCAGGTAACCACAATTCACACTGTACTTTACCACCCCAATAAACGGATAACTTCTCTTTTGGCGCAACACCAATTAGCCATGTAACACCATCCTCACCCACAATACCCAACTCACGGTTATCTGCATTGCGCACACTGGCTCCAAATGGTGGATTTTTCCCATTGTTTAATGATAAAACCGCAAATAATTTATCCCCTTTCATTACAGATAAACTACGGTAACCAATTGCCCCTTTGGTAAGAGTAATGTCAGTCGTTGATACCAGTGCTTCAATATCATCTGGTAATTTGCTGGTATTAATCGATGCCGTAGACTGACGGTAGCTGCTAATGTTTGGAAGCACAGCCAGCCCCGCAGCATTGGTTTTGGTGATTCCATTTTGAAGTGGAACACCACTTGTACCCGGTGTTTCAATCATTAATCGAGTATCACCATTGGCTGAACGATGCAAAGCAATACCATTTGAAGTTGCTGTAATACCACTTCTAATAGACGCCCCAACGCTCGTATATTGCTCAGGTACATAACTTGCGTTTACCGACACATCTGCCTGTGAGAAATCACGTGAGTAATAACCACTGATACTCGACTGGCTATCCATGTTTTCACCATGATTGTAGCCAACGTTCACGCTATAGTTATCATGTTCGTTATAAGCACTGTAGCCTACGCTGTGGTTAAATTGATTATAACCACTTGTTTTAGAATACAATTCTGAAAGCGAAATACTACGTCCACTTGAAAGTGGCAACGTCAGGTAGAAGTTAATCGAGTCATCCTGAAGGCCCGTATCATGTTCAGTTCTGGTTGCAGATAGCGAAACGCTGGCTTTTTCCTTAGATGCTCCCGGCATCTTGAAATAAGTGCTGGCATATAAACCATATTGTGTTTGTGGTTTATTCTGCCAATAAGTACTGTATTGATAATTGAAAGACAGGTTAAATTTATCAAAGTACTTATTTAGATAAATCTGATAGTTTTCTTTTTGCCCGCTACTTTCTCCACCTGTACGATCCTGCCTCATAAACTGGTTTAAAGTTCGGTAGTCTTGGTCAGCAAAGCGATACCCAGCAAAGGTAATATCTGTAAGTAAGTCATTAAAAGACTTTGCATAACTCAAACGATATGAACGTCCACGTAAGGTTTGGTCTTCAAAGTTTGAAACCGATTGAGCAATATCCAGTGAAAGTGCGCCCAAAGAAAAGAGGTCGCGACCGACACCCGCGGCAAATGTTTGATAATCGCCATTGAGTTGCGAACCACCATAAATCGACCATGCATTGGTCAATCCATAGGAAAATTCACCACTTAATACAGCTCTACCCGTAACAGAGTGTGCGTCATAGCGTGTTTTACCCGCAGCAAGCTTATAAACCATTCGTCCTGGACGTGTTAAATAAGGGAGTGAAGCGGTATTGATACTAAATTTCTTTTCTTCACCATTTTCTTCACGCACTGTAACGTCCAATACCCCACGTACTCCACTATCAAGTGTTTGAATACGGAAAGGCCCCGGTGGGACAGTGGTTTCTAAAACAACGCGATCCTGACTACGAACAGTAACCGTTGCATTGGTACTCGCAACACCAATAATTTCTGGTGCATAGCCCACAAGTTTTGGTGGTAGCATCCGGTCATCACTTTCTAGTGAAACACCACTGTACTGCCACGATTCAAATACATCTGAATAAAAAGAGTTTTCGCCAACCGTTAGGACTGATGAAATATCTTTAAGCGAGGTAAAAGCATAAAATCGGTTAAAATCGAAATTATGTAGTTCCTGACTGCTTCCAGTCCCTTCACGCTTTTGATAAATCGCATTAAAGTCACCGCGGATACGCCATGCACCGAGGTTGACACCTGCCGTACCATTGGTAGATAAATAGGTGCGTTTACCGGAGTTATTTTCGTCTGTAAACGAAAGGTTGGCACTATAATCAATAAATCCACCATTTACGCCCTCTTCCCAAAGTGCAGGCGGAATCCAGTAAGGATCGCGATATTCCATCCAGATCTGGGGGATCGTGATATTCAGAGATAATGTCGGCAACTCGACTTTGGTTTGCGTACCAGACAACGCTGACAGATCCAGACATTGGCCCTGTTGAGTGCTGGTAACTTTTTCTTTGCCTGATGCATTGAGTCCAATAAGCTCAAGCATTTCTAAAGGAATACATATAAGTTGAGAGGCGGTATTATCTTTATTTTCCAATTTTATTATTGAAATATCGCGTGGCGCACCTAAACGCTGCCCATTCACAAATGTAGTTAAAACATAGTTGCCAGGCGGAACATAGCCCGCAACGGAAAACTGGCTCATATCAACATTTTCAATGTCTTCTGCATCTAATACATTTAAGTTAAATTCTGTAGCATGAGCCGCGCATGTGCTAAAGCTGAACGCCAACAAAATGGCTTGCGTTACTTTGTTAAGTTTAAGCTTCATACTGCGGCACCTTTAAAGACAGCAAAATATTTCTCTCAATTTTCTGTATATTGAGAAAACGCATTTTTGCCTCATTGATAATCAATAAAAAAACGAACTAAACCCTGATAGTTTCCTGCTTGTAACGGTTTTCCTGTCGGCTCTAGTCTCAAGAAATAACGCAAAAAAAGTGCTTGACCGGCTTCGTCATGTCGCAACAAGCTTTCAAATAAGGAGTAATTTTCTCCCAGTCGTAGCGTGTTCATATCGTTATCGAGTAGAGAAACACCCAAGCCCTGAGAAGGCCCTTCAAGTACGAAGGCATTAATATTATTTGCGTTATAGCCATCAAAACGGATCGTCCATGTTTTAGTATCGATAGCAGTGTAAGCACTACCACAATCTCGGAGTTCGATCTCGAATGGCTGAGTGTGTTGTTCGCGCTCTAAAGCACTAGACAACATCGTTAGTGTTGTTGGTAAAAAAACTACAGTTTGGTCACGGTTTGGCATTACAATCGAACATGGCGTTGAAATTACACTACCGATTAGCTGTGTATTGCCCAAATTACGCATTCCGATTTCTTTTGCGGTAAGAGTAGGAGAAACGGTTAGAAAGAGTGAAAACAAGATTCCTACAACACAACCTCTTTTACGCTGATCAATCACCACAAACACCTCTTCTTTCAAACTTAAGACAACCACCAGTCAGATGACTGGTGATTGATCTGCACACCTATTACTGATAAGTAATACGGAAGTTAGAAACAGCACTGAATTTGCCTTCAGCTACTGGTTTAGCTACGTCAACTGCTGAAGCTAAAGCTTTGAATGTTAAAGTGTTGTCGCCTTTTTGGTTTACAATGCTACTCAATACATCTTTAGCAGTACCGAAAGTGAAACCGTTAATTGATACACCAACGTTGTTTACGTTGTTAGAAGAAGTCGAAAGCAAAGTTTTACCTGCATCAGCGTATTCAGTACCAGTGAACGATACTTCCATAGTGTTTACAGGACCTGCGTTAGCAAAGGTATTGAAGTCACAACCAGTAAATTTGATATCAAAATCTGCTTCAGCAGCTTGACCAGCTTCAAGTGCTTTACGAGACAATTGACCAAAATCAACAGTTTGATCTAAAGATTCTTGTTCAATATTACACGGAGAATCAACAACTTGACCTTGGAATTTAACAACGCCAGTGTTATCAGCCATTGCGCAGAATGGAGCCAAAGAAGCTACAAGTACAGATGCAGTTGCTAATTTCGCTAATTTCATTTATTTCACCTTTAAAGTTCAAAATTAAAAATTCGTCATCATCAAAACAATGATCACAATTTATTTAGTGTTACCAACAAAATGTTAGGCAACCAAAACACCACCTGCGGCAATGCTTTATCCCTAAAATACTCAAGCGTCGTGCTAAAATAAAAACACTGAGATAAGGCATAAATTCAACTCAATCTTCAAAAATCATGTAAAATCGACTTAAAATGAATCCTTATATTTTTTAAAATAAATTTTATATTTTAAAAAATAATTTATTACTCAATGCAATCTTCACAAATCGTTACTTTTAACAAGAAGCTTCGATAGGGTTATAATAATAATTATCCAGAAATATAACCTGTCAAAAAAAACATAATTTTTTATCTTTTTTCACAAATCTTGATATTTAAGTTGACTGTTTTAATCAGAATTTAAAAAAATATTCTTTTAATTTAAATGTACTTACAACAAAAAAATATTGTCAACAAAAGATAAGATATTGAAAAATATATTAAATTTTAAAAACATATTTATTGAAATATTTTCCACATCTAAATTATGTAAAAATTCTCATTTAAATGAGTTAAAATTTTAATTGGGCTTTGAGAGATAATATGACAACTTTTTATTCTAAATTTAGGTCTTAACCACAAAATACATCGTTATTTCACAATTATTGTTTAAAAAAAACTTTTAAATTAATAAGTTCTCCTCATATATACTTCAATTAACCTATATAGCACCTTAAAATTTCTAGATTATTTGATTTATTTTAAGCATGTTTTATTTTAAAAAATTAAAAAAATTTTTAGATTGTTCTTCATCTCTTAAAATTGCTATTTTCAATTTAGCTTACTGTTTTAATTTACACACTGCTCAAGATCATCTTTGCTGGTTCATTCATTCTGTTCGCTTTCCCAACTTTATTGACTTAGTATAGAATGTCTTCATATCGACAAAAAATTATTAAAAAATTTGAATTACGGATAAGATGGGATAAAGGAGAATAGACCACATGCGAACAGTAATCGATACAAGAGGTGTCAGTAGTGGTCTGGCAAATTTAGTCAATAAATTCTGTGATCTTCATGCTATTCCCTCACCCATTACCAAAAAATATGATGTTAATGAGCGTCTGCCACTAGCAGAATGGTATCGCATACTGAATTACTTAGATCAGCACTACCCAAAAGATGATCTGGGCATAGAGCTTGGTAAATTATGTGAACCCGCGGATATCGGAATTGTGGCCTACTTATGTATGGCATGTGAAACCACTGGAGAAGTGATTCATCTTTTTCAACGTTATCAACGCATTTGGTACCACATGGCACCCGTTTGTATGGAAACCTCTCATCACACCATTAACTTTACATGGCAAAGTCCAGCTTATGTTAAAGCGGGGCAATTTGTTAAAGAAACTCGTTTAGCAAATGATGTTGCTTTTACCATGATGTTAGTTTTTATGAATAGCCTGATTTATCCTAATACGTTTAAGATTAAACAGATGGAATTTAGTACTCCACGACCAAATAAATTAATCTTTCATGAACGTTTTTTTGGCTGCCCTGTACTTTTTGATCGGCCTATTAATAAACTTTCATATGATGAAGAAGTGTTTAATATTAAAATAAATCAAAGTTATCCAGATTATGTATTGAAACGTATATTAGAAAAAAATGCTGACTACTTACTTTCAAAATATCCGCAAGACATTTCATTTAATGAACTTCTTTATAGAAGTATCGTAAATGCACTTCAAAACAATCGATGCGATATTCAATATGTAGCTGAACAAATAGGAATGTCTCCTCGACTGCTACAGCATCGCCTCAAATCAAATGGAACTTCTTTTTCTGATAAGCTCAATATCATAAGAAAAAGTTTAGCTTTTCAATATCTTGAAGATAAATCTTTAACTATTAATGAAATTTCCAGTTTGTTAGCCTATCATCAACAAACATCATTTAATCGTGCGCTTAAATTATGGACAGGAATGAATTCATTACAATGGCGAAACGAGCATTCCAGTAAACCTTAAGTTTTTGAAAAATTTACATTAGGATATTCCATTCCGACTCTTGTTCTACTTCAAAAAAGTTTTGCAATATTTTCCTTCTATATTGTAGAGGGCTTATGCCCATCCAACTTTTAAATGACCGATTAAAAGAGGTTTGTTCTCTATAAGATAATAAATGTGAGATATCCAAAATGCTTAAACTGGCATCTCCCAAATAAATAATTGCAAGTTCTTTACGCACTTCATTTAAACATTGCTTAAATGAGTATCCCTTTTTTTTCAATTTATATTGAAAAATACGAGAGCTACAGCCTAGTTGTTGAGCCACATAATCAATCGAGATTTTACCTTGATTAATTGCATTTATAATGGCGCGCCGGACTTCTTCATCAAAAGAATTTCCCTTAGGGAGTTCCGCTAAAAGACTTTCTGCCTGCTGATGAAGAATATTATTAAGGACTTCATCATGGCTTGAAATCTTAAAATTAAGATTCGTCAAAGGAAAATATATACTGGTTTTCTTCTGATTAAATTGGACTGGACACTCAAAATAATCTTCGTAAAACTTTACTCTTTTAGGAATTACCGAAGAAAACTCAATGCGGTTAATTTTAATCTTTTCAGGAAAAATAAGAATATTCGCAATATTCTGGATCACACCAACCATCAGTTCATCTGCTAGATCGCTTGCCTTAGAAGAGGAGTCCCCGCCCCAGCTAATAATGAGTTCATTATTGACACAGCCAACTTGCACCTCAATAAAGTCATAGCTTAAACGATTGTATTTTGAAAAAACGGATAGAACATGACCCAGATTTTCACAGGTTGAACTTAGATAACCCAGAATTCCAAGATGTTCTGGTCTAGCAAAATTTGCTATCTTTAAACCTAAAGCAAAAATTGGACACTGTTGTGCAATATAGTCCAAGACTAACAACCATTCAGAAAATGGCGTTCTCTCTTTACTCGCATAATTCTTTATAAAATCGGGAAACTTAACTTGATGCTCAATACAAAATAACTCCAACATCCGTATAAGATTGCTATCTACCGATTTTATATGATAGAAAGTAGTTTGCATTTCTAGGTTTCACCATATGAATTATAAAAAAATTACGACTAGTCAAAGCCTATGACTAAAAGTTTCAAAATAAAGATAAATCTAGAAGAAGATTTAAAAATGAAGTGACTTCTTCTAAATGAAAAGAAATTAAGAATGTAGTGTTGCAATTTAATTTCTTTGAATAAGCCAGTTTTACAAACGATATGTCATCGTTTTTCGATCAAAAACAGTCGAATTGGCTTAAAGAATTTTTGAAACGTGAAATATCTCACCTTTCAACCATTATATTGTTGATGAATTTACTTTGCGTTTCTTATCTATTTATACAAAAAAATTTTTCATTAGAAACAAACTTATAAAAATAATTTTAAAAAACAAAATACTTTAATATTCAACCATTTAAATAAAAACATATATTTCAACAACTTAAAATAAAGATTTATACCAATTAAAAAATCTATCTATTATTTTTTATTGAAAAATTGCTATAACTAAAAGATAAAAATAATCGTTTTTAATGATAATTGATTTTAAGTATGATTTAAATTTAAGCATTAATTTTTTGGTGTTTTTATGACTTAAATTCAAAAAATAGTATACATGATAATTCTTTTAGCGCAGTAAATGCACATCAAATAAGAGAAATAATAATCATTATTTATAGATTTTTATTTAATTAATTTTGGGGAATTGTGTTGTCATACCGTTTAATCTTAATCTTGTTATTAACTGCTAAGAGATTGCATCAAGGGGTTTAAGTTTTGCTGTTCATGATTATTTTTTATAGATAACATTCAAAATATACCTTTATTTTTTATTTTACGTGAAATGACAAAAAATTATGTGTTTAATGGCAAGCTTTAATGTTTCCTATTTCCTATAATGATTTCCGAAATGTGAGATCTTTATCGAGCGTTTCATAACCGCCAGTAGCATTTGCCCCAAACCCTTAGCAAATGCTACCTTTTATACCTATATACCACTTCTACTATGGTATATAGGTCTTTTTATTGTCTTTTTAAAAACTACAAAGCATTTCTTGTTGACCGCATATAGAGATAAATGAATAACAAATTCTTTATCTACTTTCCTTAAATTTACTGACACAATCAAGCCTCTAGTTAAAAACTCTATTACTAAAATATTAATTCCCAAGAGGAGTTCTCTTTTGAACATTCAACAAAAAGATGATGGCAAACACGGCGTATTTGAACTACACGATGGCGACAAGCTTGCAGGCGAAATGGTCTATACATGGGCGGGTGAAAAATTATTTATTATTGATCATACCGATGTCGCAGATGAGTATCGTGGACAAGGTGTTGGTCGTAAGCTTTTAGATGCTGTCGTTGATTTTGCCCGAAAAAATCAAGTTAAAATTATTCCGCTTTGCCCTTATGCAAAATCTGTGTTTGATAAAGATGCATCTATTCGTGATGTATTAAGAGACGCTTGATACTAATATTTTAAGGCATCATTCCACTGATGCCTTAATTGATAAAAAATGCGCTTCAAATTGATAAAAAATGCGCTTCAATAAATTCTGCACTTATTTTTCATCTAAACTTTGATGAGATAATTCTACTGTTTTATCGGCTTGACGTGCCCAGTATGTGGCCAGAGCAGCACCTGAAATGTTATGACATAAGCTAAAAATAGCGCTAGGCACAGCCGTAATTGGAGATGCAGCAAAATGCACAGCGGCCAGTGCTACGCCTAAGCCTGAATTTTGCATACCGACCTCAATAGAAATCGCCTTGCTGTCATAATGCGAAAGCTTTAAGCAGCGACTTGCCCAATACCCGATTAAAAAACCCAAGCCGTTATGGAGTATTACGACACCCAGTATCAATAATCCCGATTGTAAGATCGAGGTCTTACTGGCACCAATAATTGCAGCCACAATCAACACAATCGCAATCACGGATACTAAAGGCATCACACGAATATAGGTATTTACCTGCCGAGTAAAATAATGACGAACGATGATTCCTAAAATAATCGGAACAATGACCACCTGTAAAATTGAAATGAACATGGAACTAACATTAATCTGAATCCACTGACTGGCTAAAAGATAAAAAATCGACGGCGTTAAAATCGGTGCCAATAAAGTCGATACCGAAGTACAAGCAACCGAAAGCGCAGTATTACCTTTGGCCATATAAGTAATGACATTGGAAGCAGTTCCACCAGGACAACAACCTACCAGTATCACACCAATGGCAATCGCCGGGGTCAACTGAAAAAGTTGACATAAGATAAAGGCAAGACTTGGCATCACTACAAAGTGAGCCACCACGCCTATTAACACGGCTCTTGGGTATTGAAGCACAGCACGAAAATCAGCGATGCTAATCGTCATGCCCATACCCAACATAATAATGCCTAATATCCACGGAATATAAGCCGTAAGCCAGACGAAATATGTAGGTTGCCATAAGGCAATCGCTGAAAATACGATCACCCATAACGCAAAAGTTTTTTGCATAAATTGTGTCAATCGTAATAAAAATGCCATGGCAACATCCTGATCTTTAATTAAATATGGACTTTGAGATTATTTAATTGCCCAATAGCTGAGATGACGTCATTCTTTTGACGCCTTTACTTATCATTTGCTGCCATGCCTGTTGTAAGGAACCATTTAAATCAATAGCTTTACAGGCATCAACCACTACATAACTTTCAAATCCTGCTTGTTTAGCATCGATTGCGGTCCATGCCACACAGAAATCCGTCGCAATCCCCGTTATATAAACAGTATCAATACCACGCTCTTTTAAATACCCAGTAAGTCCTGTAGAAGTTGTGCGATCCGCTTCCATAAAAGCGGAGTAACTATCAATATCCGAATGAAAGCCCTTGCGAATAATCAACTGTGCTGAAGGAATATCCAGATCAGGATGCAAATCGGCATCATACGTTCCCTGCACACAATGCGATGGCCATAGCACCTGTGTACCATAAGGTAGCTCTATATCATCAAAAGGTCGTTTGCCTGCATGATTTTCAGCAAAGGAAATATGATCGGCAGGATGCCAGTCTTGTGTCAGTATAATATTATCAAAAACACGTGCTAACTGATTAATACAAGGAATAATCTGATCTGCATGCGCAACGGCAAGATGTCCTCCCGGGGTAAAGCCATTTTGAACATCTACCACAATTAAAGCGCTATTTTTTCCCTGTTTCACTGCTCTACTCCTTGATATAAATCATCATCATTTCTGCTGTGGTTTTGAGCATCTTATAAGAACTCACTGGCTAAAATAAAGCCTTCCCACACGTTGCACTCGACTTTCGGCATGATGCAGATCCAAATGGAGAACTCACATATTCCGCTTAAAATGCAAGGCGAGTACATAAAGTTTTGACTGCTTTGACTAAAGCATATTGTTCTTACGCTTCCGATCAGTCATAATTTGCATAATAGTCATTCAACAGAAATCATTTTTGTTGAGGCGCTAAATCAAAAGACTGCAAAACCATCCATATCTCGTTCTTTATCTCACTGGATGGCACAATAGGATATTTTTTTAAAATGACTCAGCAAGCACAGACCATTCAAGGCTCAATTGTCGCACTCGTCACCCCAATGTTTGAAGATGGTAGCGTAGATTGGAAGAGCCTGGAAAAGCTGGTTGAGTGGCATGTAAATCAGGGAACCAATGGTATTGTTGCCGTAGGTACAACCGGCGAACCATCGACATTAAGCATGGAAGAACACACGCAAGTGATCAAAGAAATCATTCGTGTGGCCAATAAACGCATTCCCATTATTGCGGGAACAGGTGCAAACTCAACCCGTGAAGCGATTGAACTGACTCAAGCTGCCAAAGAGCTTGGTGCAGATGCCGCTTTACTTGTGACTCCTTACTATAACAAACCGACTCAGGAAGGTTTATTCCAGCATTTTAAAGCAATTGCAGAAGCAGTTGAGCTACCTCAAATTTTGTATAATGTCCCAGGTCGTACTGGTGTCGATATGCTCAACGAAACTGTCGTTCGTCTAGCGGACATTACCAACATCGTTGGCGTTAAAGATGCGACAGGTGATATTCCTCGTGGTAGCGAATTAATTAAAGCTCTAAATGGTAAAATCGCAGTCTATTCAGGTGATGATGAAACTGCATGGCAACTCATGTTGGCAGGTGCAAAAGGCAATATTTCTGTCACCGCAAATGTTGCGCCAAACATTATGAGTGAACTTTGTGCCACCGCAGTGAGTGGTGATGCTGCCAAGGCTGAAGCAATTAACAATAAAGTTGCAAATGTACACAATAATCTATTTTGCGAATCGAACCCAATTCCTGTGAAATGGGCGGTACATGAAATGGGACTCATTGGCACTGGTATTCGTTTGCCATTGACACCTCTTGCACAGCAATATCGCGAACCACTCCGTAATGCCCTGAAAGCAGCGGGAATTATTCAATAAGAGCAGATTATGATGCAGTTACGACTTGGACTAACTTTTGCTATTGCCGCTATGGGTTTAGTAGGCTGTAGTAGTTTTAATAATCATTCTTTAGATTATAAGAATACCACTACGCTTGCTCCACTCCAGTTCCCGACAGATGCAACCGTGCGACCATTTACGCCACTGTATCCTGCGCCGACTGTCGATGAGCTTGCGATCGAACATGCACCCAAGCTTGAAAATAAGCAGGGAACACGTTTTGCACTACCTCGTCCTGATTCTGCCAAGTTAGATACCGATACTGCAACTCGTGCGGATAGCACTGTAGCGATGGGCCGTCCTCAGCTTGTTGTCGACGGTAATAAAAACCCATTGTTACAAATTAATGGGCCAACCTCAGACATCTGGCAATACACCGTTGCGACCCTTAGTAGTCTGAACTACAAAGTGTTAAATGAAAATAAAGCGGGTTATGAAGCGACCATCAAAGTCGGTGAACAAAGCTATGTATTGAAACTGACAGGTGTCGGCAATACCCACAATCTGGCTTTATTTAATCCAGATAACAGTTTTGCTGATCCAGCAAAAGCAACTGAATTGCTCAATCAGATTTATCAAAATTGGCCAGCCTAGGCTTTCTCTAGGCAAATTTTTCTTGGAAAAGGTTCCCCCATGTTAAAACAAACCTTGCTCTACACTGGTAAAGCCAAATCTGTTTATGAAACAGATGATGCAGACCATTTGGTTTTAGTCTTTCGTGATGATGCTTCTGCATTCAATGGCGAAAAAATCGAACAACTGGATCGTAAAGGCAAGGTCAACAACCGTTTTAACGCCTTTATTATGGAAAAACTGGCTGAAGCTGGGATCGAAACTCACTTTGAGAAGCTTCTGACACCCAATGAAGTGTTAGTTAAAAAACTTAAAATGATTCCTGTGGAATGTGTGATTCGTAACTATGCCGCAGGTTCACTTTGTCGCCGTCTAGGTGTTGAAGAAGGTAAGGAACTTACTCCGCCAACATTCGAGTTGTTCTATAAAGATGATGGTTTAGGCGATCCAATGGTTAACGAATCTCAGGCAATTGCACTGGGTTGGGCAACCGCTGAACAGCTTGAAAAAATGAAAGAGTTGACTTACAAAGTCAATGACGTGCTAAAAGCCCTGTTTGATGCAGGTAACATGATTCTGGTCGATTTCAAACTTGAATTTGGCGTGTTCCATGACCGTATTGTATTGGGTGATGAATTCTCTCCAGATGGCTGTCGCCTTTGGGACAAAGACACCAAGAAAAAACTGGATAAAGACCGTTTCCGTCAAGGTTTAGGCGGTGTGGTTGAAGCGTATGAAGAAGTTGCTGCACGTTTAGGTATTGATCTAGACAACATATAAGCCCATTTGCTTTTCTTAAAAAACGAGTCAGATCACTGACTCGTTTTTTTTATTTCAGAAATATTTAAGTCTTGTCTTATAAGAAAAATATGTTTTTTACTCAAAATTGAGTCGCTATGCCTCATAAAATGGCTCTTAAGTCGTTATAAAAAAATACATAAATGCTCAAGGAATCATCTGGATTCATATGCATTTATTTTTTAAAAAGACAATACAACGAATGATTAAAACAAAGACTGACGGCTTTAAAAAATAAGGAATTTAGTAATGAGTGAAGAACAACAAGATACAGATAGTACGCTCACTTGGCGTGAAAAAATGGCGATTGAAGAACATGAAAAGCTTTCGCCACGACTGGTTTATGAAATTATTCGTAAAGATGGTATAGAAGAACTGGAACGTCCTACCAAAGCCCTCATTTTCTCGGGGATTACTGCGGGTATTGTGATTAGTTTTTCCTTCGTCTTTAAAGCGCTTTTAAATGCATATCTCCCTGAAACAAAGGGCTCTTTCCTCATTGAAAATATGGGTTATACCGTCGGTTTTGTTCTCGTCATTTTAGGACATATGCAACTTTTTACTGAAAATACCATTGCCACAGTAGTTCCTTTATTTAAACCCTTTAGTGTTGATAAATTAAAAGGCGTATTGCGTTTATGGGGAATTGTGTTTATTTCCAATCTCGTTGGAACCGCGTTAGCTGCACTTTTTTTGCTTAATCCTCATTTGTTTGATGAAAATCTTATGCAATCATTTGACAAGTTGGCCCATCATGTAGCTACTTTTACGGTATCTGAAAATATTATTAAAGGCATTCCAGCGGGTATTTTGATTGCCTCGCTGGTCTGGATTCTGCCTTCAGCAAATAATAAGTTTTTACTGATTTTCTTCATTACTTATTTGATGGCGTTAGGTGGTTTTACTCATGTCATTGTCGGTTCTGCGGAAATGGCATATTGGGTGTTTAAAGGCCAAGCAACTTTTACAGAATATTTATTCCAGTTTTTACTACCCACAGCACTGGGCAATATTATTGGAGGTACGGGTGTATTTACTTTATTAATTTATGGGCAGGTCAATGAAGAGCTGGAATAAACCACAGTTTATTGCTGTTGTTGTTCCTGCTGCCAGCGACGTTGTTGCAATCGCTCACCTTCAACCTCACGTTTATTACGTGCCGATTCGTAGAGTTTTACCCCTTTCAACTCTGGCGGTAAATACTCCTGCAATACAAAATGCTCTGGATAATGATGCGGATAAAGATAATTTACACCATAACCTTGCTGTTTCATAAGTTTGGTTGGAGCATTTCTAAGATGTAATGGCACTGGTAAATTTGCAGTTTTTTCTGCTAAAGCTAACGCTCGATCCATTGCCAAATAAGTACTGTTACTTTTTGGACTAGTGGCTAAATATACCGCTGTTTGCCCTAAAATAATTCGCGCTTCAGGCATACCCACGGCCTGTACCGAACGAAAACATTCGCCAGCCAATAACAGGGCGTTCGGATTCGAGTTTCCAATATCTTCTGATGCTGCAATGAGCATACGTCGTGCAATAAAGACAGGATCCTCGCCTCCTTTAAGCATTCGTGCCATCCAGTATAAAGTCGCATCAGGGTCACTACCACGAATCGATTTTATAAACGCCGAGATAATATCGTAGTGCTGCTCGCCCGATTTGTCATAACGCGCAATATTCTGTTGTGCAACTTTGACTGTTACGGCATTCGTTATACTATTTTCTTGATCAGCTTCAAAGGTACTGGCAATCAGATCAATTAAATTCAATGCTTTGCGAGCATCTCCCGCAGCGAACTGAATCAGTGCATCATATTCCTCAATCTGAATATGTCGTTCTTTTAAAAAAGGATCGGTTTGAATAGCCTTTTGTAGCAAAGTTTGAATTGCATCTTGATCCAATGAATTGAGGGTATAGACCTGACAGCGTGACAATAAAGCACTATTTACCTCAAACGAAGGATTTTCTGTGGTCGCCCCAATTAAGGTAATTTTGCCTTTTTCAACGGCATTCAATAATGCGTCCTGCTGCGACTTATTAAAACGGTGAATTTCGTCGATAAAGACAACAGGCGTCAGTAAATCACCGCTTTCCGCGATGATTTCTCGCAGTTCTTTTACCCCAGTATTCAGTGCAGATAAACTCACAAAAGGACGATCTACTGCCTGTGCCAGTAACAGCGCAATGGTGGTTTTACCCACTCCAGGCGGCCCCCAGAAAATAATCGAAGGCAAATGCCCCTGATCAATCATTTGACGCAGCGGTGCGTGTTGGCCTAGCAAATGATCCTGCCCAATAATTTCGGATAAATCACGTGGACGTAAACGTTCAGGAAGTGGAATATGCGTATCTGACATCATCAATGGCTGTGTAATCTTTTACTGTAGTCTATTGTGTCTGGATCAAATCTACAATTTGAATCTGCACTGAGTGACCATTAGATACAACTTAATGCCGTTTCAAAAGCTCCTCAACCACCTGATAACTTGCACGAATGCGGGCCTCATTTGGAAAATTTGTATTGGCCAACATTACAATGCCTATTTTGTGCTGTGGAATAAACGCCGCATACGCCCCAAAACCATTGGTAGAACCTGTTTTATTAAATAAAGTTGAGGCTAACGCAATTTTGGGGGATCTAATGGCCGTAACTGGATGACTTTCGAGTGCCATTTGAGTGGAGTTTCCATCTAGCAAAGTTTCCAATTTTACTGGATAAGGGTATTGCTCCCACCCTAATCCTTGCGTCATTGTCCCCACTTTGAAATAGCCGACATGGGTATTCTCGATCGCTCTGCGTAATGGTTGTTTCAATTGTTGTGGATTAATTTGTGCATCCAGAAATTTCAACATATCTTCACTGCTGCTTTTCACTCCATAGGCTTGTGCATCAAACATACCTGCGGAAACACGCAAAGCCTGATTCTCTTTATATCCCCATGCATATTGGGACATCTGCCGTTCAGGTACATGAATAAAACTCTCGGATAAACCCAATGCTGGAAAAAGTGTTTTCTCAAGCAGTTCACTATAAGATATTTTCATCGCCAAAGCCGTCAGATACCCCATCAGCCCAATACTAGGATTGGAATATTGACGCTGAGTACCTATTTGATTTTTCGGCTGCCATGTTTGGAAGTAGTTCAACATATCCTGGTGTTGTACGATTTGATCTGGAAACTGAAGCGGGAAACCACCAGCAGTATACGTCCCCAGATTAAGTATCGTTGCACGATTAACCGCTGTATTTTTTAACTCTGGAAAATATTGGGCTGGATGATCTGCAAAAGAAAGTACTCCTTCTGCCTGTGCGTAGCCCGCTAAAGTTGCATTAAATGTCTTACTAACTGAACCCAATTCAAATAGTGTATGGGAACTCACTGCTTGCCGAGTTTGTTTAGATGACACACCATAGTTAACAAAATAATGTTGTCCATTCAGCGTTACACCAACAGCCAGCCCAGGGATATTATACTGGGTCAATAGTGGCTTAAACTGCTGATCAACAATCGTTTTGACCTCCTGTGGGGTTAGGTCTTTTGCATAAAGCGATGAACTACAAACAGAAAACCCAACCATCCATAATATTTTTCTTAAACCGAAAGATTTCTCTAGTAATGACAACATCATTATTTCTCTATATCACTTAAAATTTTATTCGGCACTGAGCTTAAGTAAATGCGCGTTCGTACCATCTTCAATCACCCAGATTGAGCCATCTTTTGCTTGTATCAGCCCACGAATACGCTGTTTCATGTTCAAACGCTGAACTTCCTGTACAGGTTGAGATTTCAAATCCACCACCGTTATAGACTCTGAGGATAAACCACCAATCAGGGCTTTGTCTTTCCATGCAGGAAATTGATCTCCCTGATAGATGATCATACTTGATGGCGAAATAACGGGAGTCCAACTGATTTCTGGCGCTTTAAATTCAGGTCGGGTCGCATGGTCAGGTATTGGCAAGCCTGAATAATGATCGCCATTGGAAACAACGGGATAGCCATAGTTCGCACCTTTCACGATACGATTAAGTTCATCGCCTCCTTTTGGCCCCATTTCCACGACCCAAAGCTGCCCATTTCCATCAAAGGCCATTCCTAAAGGGTTCCGATGACCTAAAGTCCAAATTTGCGCGGCAACGCCCCCTTGATCTGCAAATGGATTTCCTTCAGTAGGATGCCCATCCTCATTTAATCGCACGATTTTACCTAGATTAGATTGCATATTCTGCGCAGGATCAAATTTTTGCCGTTCGCCTGAGCTAATCCAGAGTTTACCCTCTCGATCAAAGGCCAAACGATGGCCATAATGTCCCTGACCTGAAACTTTAGGTATCTGCTGCCAAATTTTTTGTAGATCAATCAGTTTAGGTTGGTCAGGAGTGCTTAAATCTAGTCGAGCACGAGCGACCACAGCTCCTTGTCCACCTTGACCAGATTCTGCATAGCTCAAATAGATCCATTGATTTTGCGCAAATTGAGGATGCAGAATGACATCACCCAATCCACCTTGGCCTCCATAACGAACTTTTGGAATGCCAGATACATTGAGACTTTGTTTCGTTACTGGATTAAAAATTTTGAGTACGCCCTGACGTTCACTCACCAGTAAACGCCCATCAGGCAGTTCGGCTAATGCCCAAGGTTCCTTAAACTGCGCGACTTCCTGAGTTTTAAAGGTCTGATTAATCTGAATCGGCTGAGTTGCGGTTTGGGTATGATTCGATGTCTGTTGTAATTCCTGTGAATGACTATTATTGGAACCGCAAGCGGTCAATAAAATTAAACTGCTACAAAGTAGCGACGTGGCAAATGGCATCGTCATCTTGATGAACCTCACTTTATTGTATTTTCTATTTTTATCTTAAAGACCGATCAAGAAATAAATATTTGAAAAATGTATTTTTGTTTTAGTCTATATTTCAAATAATTACTTTATATTTCAAAAACACATTATGCATCATGTTGTTTGAGCGTTTGAATAATTTTGCAATTATCGATATTGCTGGTGGATTGGCAACGAGCGCGCAGTTGTTCGAGTTGTACTTTAAATTTTTCAAATTGCTGAATTTTATGATTAATATGCCCCAAATGTTGCTCAATAGCCTGATCCACCACTTTACATTGCTGCTGGGGTTGTTTGCGCAATTCATTTAACTCTTCAATTTCGTGTAAAGACATACCCAGTTCGCGACAATGCCGAATAAAAATCAATTGGTCTAACGCTTCATCATCATAGTAACGATAGTTGTTCTCCGCCCGTTTTGCTGCAAGGAGTAAACCTCGCTTTTCATAAAAACGAATAGTATCTACAGAAACCTGAGATTTTTTTGCAAGTTTACCAATCAAATATTTCATCATAAGACTTGACCCTAGAGTGACTCCAGACTTTCTAATGAGCTTATCCAAAGTGAAGGAAATTGCAAATGGCGTGCTGTAACTGTGATCATGAAGATATCCCTAAAGTCAAAAGCAATACGTTTAAAATTGCACTGTGGATTGCACTGATTTTAAATCTAGGTATGTTCCTCATTGAAATATTTGGAGGAATGCAGGCGGGCTCTGCTTCACTCTGGGCAGATGCACTGGATTTTTTTGGGGACTCGATTAATTATCTTATTTCATTGCTGGCATTGGGTTTGAGCCTCTATTGGCGTGCAACTGTAGCTCTATTTAAAGGGTTCACTATGAGTTTATTCGCGCTGATTATTTTAGGGAAAGTAATCTGGTCATATCTGCACAGTGTTCCACCTGAAGCAATCACTATGGGCGTTATTGGCGTTATGGCTTTACTCGCCAATATCATCAGTGCGGTGGTGCTATTTGCTTTTCGTGACGGCGATGCCAATATGCAATCAGTCTGGTTATGCAGCCGAAATGATGCGATCGGTAATATTGCGGTGATGATAGCTGCGCTCGGGGTCTTTGGAACCCAAAGTGTATTACCTGACTTGATTGTGGCTTTATTGATGGCAGGTTTAGGCTTGAGTGCAGGCTGGAGCATTATTAAACAGTCACAGCGGGAACGACGTGCTCAACAACAAAATCAATTGTCTCATTCGCATTAAATTTGCTTTTTTTTATCGAATCCAACGGACGATATAATCTTCAATATCGTCCTCTGAAACGTCCACTTCTGAAATACAGCGCCCTGCTGCCGATTTACGTGCTTTGATAGCACTTTGACGTGACCCAGTATTTAAATAATGCCATGACGGTAAATTTTTTCCTTCATTTAAACGTCGATAGGCACAACTTGAAGGTAACCAGCGAATCGTTTGTAATTTTTCGGGCGTAAGTTGAATACAGTCTGGAACGAACTGATGCCGATTGGAGTAATCTGAACAACGTGCCGTTTGACAGTCTAATAATTTACACGCCACTTTAGTATAGGCAATTTCTGCACTGTCTTCGTCTTCAAGTTTAATCAGACAACATAATCCACAACCATCACACAACGCTTCCCACTCTGCCTGATTGAGCTGTTCAAGCGAATAATGTTTCCAGAAAAATGGACGAGTTTCAGTGTTCATAAAGCAGGTGCCCCAACAGCGAATACACATTATAACACTGTTTCTAATGTGCATTCTTTACATAGTTTTTGTAACACAATTAATTGAATATTAAAGACAATATACAGATTGCACACATAAACAACACATAGCTTTTTAGTCTTAGGTTCTATATTTAAAGAACGATAAATATAAGGAGATTAGAACTATGTTTCGCTGGGCGATTATCTTTGCTGTGATTGCATTGATTGCAAGCTTGTTAGGTTTTGGTGGAGTTGCAGGCTTATCCAAAGACTTTGCAGTGATTTTATTGGTGGTTGCCGTGATTTTAGCCATTATTGGCTTTATTTCACGAGGTCGAGCTTAGGCTCCATCGACATCAATCATTTAGTTTAAGCTCTATTTAAAGAAGGATCAAAAATCCTTGTAAAATGATTAACAAACCCCGTTTAGATTCAGATTTAAACGGGGTTTTGTTTCGAGTATTTTAGGGTTACTGCATAGAGATTATGCATCCCTACATAAATTCTCACATTTATGACTAAATTGATTACATTGAATATGCATATCACCACGGTTTTTATGATTTAATCATTTTCAATTTCAGTTTGATATCAGGATTTAAGGTATGACATCTACCATCAAAACACGTGAAATTCACTATACCGCAAAAGATGGTTCAAGCCTGATTGGCTATTTTGCCGCACCTGCAAGTGAAACACCTGTGGCGGGGGTAATTGTTGCACCGGAATGGTGGGGAAGAACCGAATACACTGAACAGCGCGCACGTGAATTGGCTGAACATGGTTACGCAGCGTTAGCCATCGATATGTATGGTGACAAAAAAGTGACCAACACTGCTTCACAGGCCAATGAATGGATGACTCAAACTTTTCAAGATCCAGATACTATCATTACCCGTGCCTCTGCAGGTCTACAAACTTTAGCTGCGCAGCCAGAAGTCAATGCCGAACAACTGGCTGCTATTGGTTTCTGCTATGGCGGCAAAGTGGTGTTAGATCTGGCGCGTTCTGGCGAAAATTTAAAAGCCGTTGCTTCATTTCATGGAACATTAACACCTAAAGCCCCCGCCGAAGAAGGCAAAATTCAAGCTGAAATTTTAGTCTTGCATGGTGAACAGGACAGCATGGTTACCCTGAATGATGTCGCTAAATTTAAAGCTGAGATGGATCATGCGAATGTTAATTATGAAGTGATTATTTTAGAAAATGCCAAACATGGCTTTAGTAATCCTTTAGCTGATGAACGTGCTCAAACTAATGGCATCGATTTAGGTTACAATCCACAAGCAGAACAGCAAAGTCTAAATGCCATGTATGGCCTGCTTGAAAGAACCTTATAAAGTCTGCTGCACATAAGTGCCATATTCGTGTACATATATCAAGATGAGAAAAAGAGGATGAATCATGACTGAAAAACATTGCCCTTATTGCGAATTTGATGAATATGATGTCATCCATCAAAATGAATTTGGCGCCATCCTGCCCGAATCTCATCCTCTTTCTAAAGGACATTCGGTGATTATTCCTTTGCGTCATGTTAGCTCTTTTTTTGATGTGACAGATAAAGAAAGAAAAAGCCTGATTTCTTTAATCGAATTGGCGCGTAATGAACTTGATCTACGTCATCAACCCGATGGTTTTCATATCGCTTTTAATGATGGTGAAGTGTTTGGTAAAAGTGCTGAACATCTGCATATTCATATTATTCCCCGCTATAAGGGACAGGAACTTAAATTGGACAATCGCTGGGGCATTGTTCAGGGTTAGTACCTGATTTAATCGAAAAGATGATCTATGAATCATCTTTTTTTTATCCTAAAAATAAGCCGATATGACTTACTCAGGTCAATTTGGTTATACTGCTGTTCCGGTCTTTGCTCTTTGTTTTCATGTCTGATTTTTCTTTTGCCGATGCCCTACTAAACTGGTTCGATCATCACGGTCGTCATGACTTACCTTGGCAAATTGCCGATGATCCCTACAAAGTTTGGGTTTCTGAAATTATGCTACAGCAGACGCAAGTGAAAACCGTACTGCAATATTTTGATCGTTTTATTGCACGCTTTCCCACAGTGGATGAATTAGGTACGGCGACATGGGAAGACGTTGCTCCTTATTGGGCTGGGCTTGGCTATTACGCACGCGCACGTAATTTGCATAAAGCTGCGATACAAGTCCATCAAAATGGCGAATTTCCCCAGAACCTTGAACAATGGATGGCTTTATCTGGTATTGGCCGCTCAACTGGTGGAGCATTGATGTCACTGGGGTTGCGTCAATACGGCGTGATTCTGGATGGAAATGTTAAACGTGTATTAGCACGTTTTTTTGCAATAGAAGATGATTTGTCCAAACCCGTACATGAACGCGCATTATGGCAAATAGCCGAGCAACTTTGTCCCGTTGAACGCAATCATGATTACACGCAGGCAATTATGGATCTGGGTGCGACTATCTGCACACCAAAAAAACCGTTGTGTCTTTATTGCCCTATGCAGCAACGCTGTAAAGCACATCAACAAGGTCTGGAAAATGAATTGCCTTTTAAAAAGCCTAAAAAAACGGTTCCTGTTAAAACTGCGGATGTTATTTTGATCCAGTCAAATAAACAATGGTTTTGGCAACAGCGTGATTCACATGGCTTATGGGGTGGATTATGGTGTTTACCGATTATTGAAGATAAAAACCAATTATCACAATGGCGCTCACAATTTGACCTTACTCCTCTTTCTTGCCAGACGCAGATTTCGCATAGTTTTTCCCATTTTACATGGTTACTGAACATACAAATGTTTCACGTGGAACCAGAACAGCAAGAACATCTCCTTACCGAGTTAAAAGGCTGTTGGTTAAGCCCTGAGCAAGCAACTGCCCGAGGAATTCCCACGGCTATGAAAAAATTGATCTCAGCTATCAATTCATGACATAGTGCAGATCGTGATCATAAAAATAACGGAGAGCCTGTGCCTCGCCATCTCCCCTATTTCATTCTCGGTTTTGTTTTAAGCTTACTGGCAGCCTGTACCACAGCGCCCAAAAAATCTCAGCCGTTATCCGCCAATCGCGTGAGCCAATTACAGATACAAAGACTGGATACACGCTTACCTATTCCAGTCAAAGGAATAAAACGTACTGAACTGACGGATACATGGGGCGCAGCGCGTAGTCAGGGTCGACGTCATGAAGGGATCGACATTATGGCTCCACGTGGAACAAAAGTGTACAGTGCAACAGATGGATTAATTGCCGATTTACGCAATAATAATTTGGGTGGCAAAGTTATCTGGATTTTGGGACCATCGGGTTCATGGCATTATTATGCTCATCTGGATGGACATAAACGCGGTCTTGCCGTTGGAGACTATGTCAAAAAAGGTGATCTCATTGGCTATGTTGGCAATACGGGAAATGCACGATCTACTGCACCACATTTACATTATGGTATTTATCTGTCTGGAAAAGGGCGCGGTGCAATCAACCCTTATCCATATTTACGTTAGGAAATAAATTATGTCTGAAGCTCTGATCAATCGAATAGTTGAATTTGCCGAATCTGGTAATCAACAAAAAATCTATTTGAATCAGAAAAGCTATCAAGGCTGGATCATGGAAGTCTCTGAGGACGCCCTGCTCATTAGCACCGGTTACGCAGATAAATCTGGTCAAGATTTTTGGCTTAAATTTGAAGATTTAGCTCAGGCAGAGTTATATTATTGGGATACATCTTCAGATCAATGGATGCCTTTTACTTTATAACAATAACTTAAATTATCGCTAAAAATAAGGAACCGCGCATGACTGTGCAACGTTGTGGTTGGTGTTCAAGTGATCCACTTTACATGTCTTATCATGATGAAGAATGGGGAAAACCAGAATTTGAAGAAAGTAGATTATTTGAAATGCTCTGCCTTGAAGGACAACAAGCTGGACTTTCATGGATTACGGTACTCAAAAAACGCGAAGCTTACCGACAGCATTTTTTTCAATATTCTATTGAAGACATAGCCCAACTCACAGATGAGCAACTTGAGCATAAACTAAGTGATACAGGTTTAATTCGTCATCTTGGTAAACTTAAGGCCATTCGTGACAATGCCACTGCATGGCAGGCACTCAAAAGTCAGGGATACAATATGACCGAATGGCTTTGGGAAACGGTAAAACAACATCCCATAATCAATGATGTTACAGATTATCGTCAGGCACCCGCCCAAACTGAACAAAGTTTACAACTGTCTAAACGTTTAAAGAAACAAGGTTTTAAATTTGTGGGGCCAACCACCTGTTACGCATTTATGCAGGCAGTAGGCATGGTCAATGACCACGAAAATCACTGTTCCTTTCGCTCATAAAATTTAATATACAAGGACATAATGATGAACAGCAATACGATTCATGCCTACGCGGCAATGCAGGCAGGCGAAGCCTTAGTCCCCTTTTCTTTTGATGCTGGTGAATTACAACCTCATCAGGTAGAAGTCAAAGTTGAGTATTGTGGCCTGTGCCACTCTGATATTTCAGTCATCAATAACGATTGGCATTCTTCAGTTTATCCAGTAGTAGCTGGACATGAAGTTATTGGTACGATCACTCAACTCGGTGGTGAGGCCAAAGGCTTAAAAGTCGGACAACGTGTTGGTATTGGCTGGACGGCAGAAAGTTGTCAGTCGTGTGACCAATGTATAAGCGGACATCAAGTCTTATGTACGGGGGAACATACCGCAACGATCGTCGGTCACGCAGGTGGATTCGCTGATAAAGTTCGTGCTGGCTGGCAATGGGTCATTCCTTTGCCCGACGATCTGGACCCCACCAGTGCAGGCCCATTACTTTGCGGTGGGATTACGGTATTTGATCCCATTCTAAAACATCAGATTCAAGCGATTCACCATGTAGCAGTGATTGGGATTGGTGGCTTAGGTCATATGGCGATTAAACTGCTTAAAGCATGGGGCTGTGAAATTACCGCATTTACTTCAAATCCAGATAAGACCGAAGAGCTCAAAGCGATGGGTGCAGATCATGTGGTGAATAGCCGTGATGATGCCGCCCTTAAAGCTCAACGCGGAAAGTTTGATTTATTACTAAGTACCGTGAATGTGACACTCAACTGGAATGCTTATTTAAATACATTAGCTCCAAATGGCACATTCCATTTTCTGGGTTTGGTGTTAGAGCCAGTTCCTGTGCCTGTCGGTGCGTTAATTGGTGGTGCAAAATCAATTACAGGCTCACCAACGGGTTCACCAGCAGCTTTGCGTCAGTTACTACAATTCGCTGCACGTAAAAATATTGCACCACAAATTGAGCTTTATCCAATGTCAAAACTCAATGATGCGATAGAGCGTTTACATTCAGGTCAGGCTCGTTATCGGATTGTATTACAGGCCGATTTTTAAGCCTTTGTTATGAAATAAAGAAGGCTGCATCATGCAGCCTTCTTCTTTATAAAGAAACTAAAATCCATACCACACTGTTAAGCCAATATCATGGTGTGTCAGCATTATCGTAAAACTGATCCCGCTGCCTAATTTATGTTATGGCATCTGACTGGAAACTGTTATTAACGCCGGTGTTAAAGTCAGAAATTATATTTTGCTGACAGCGTTACATTGCGTGGTTCGCCATAGACATTACTAGGGAAACCCACAGTGCCAGACAAAGCATTATAGTACTTTTTGTCGAAAACATTATTGATATTGAGGCGTAGATCTAGCTTCGGTGTGGCTTGCCACCCTAAAATCAGATCGGCCACAGTGTAAGCACTTTGGCTGATATAGAATGGTACGCCGCTCGCCGTGCCCTTGTTGTAGATTGATCCCTGACGATAAACCGAGCCACCCACGCGCCAGTGCTGAAGTTCGCCGGGTAACCGATACATCGTCGACAGCTTGAACAGGTGCCGTGGAGTGTCAGTGTCAAAAACTGCTCCCACGTTAGCGGCCGTCGCATCCTTTCGGTAACGAGCAATCGCAACCGTGTAGCCTGCACCCACCTGCCAGTTAGGGCTAAGGGCGCCCTGCACCTCAAATTCTGCACCCTCGCTCCGCACCTCACCAGCAGCTGAATAACAGGTAACCGTTGGATATCCAGCACATTGAGTCTGGTCAGTGCTACGGAAGGCACGATTTTCCTGATCCATTCGGAACACGGCTGCCGATGCATTCAGTGCACCATCAAAATATTCACCCTTGATACCCATTTCATAGTTGTTGCCCGTCACCGGATCTAATAGCTTGCTGCTCGCATCCAGATAGTTTTGAGGCTTAAAGATATCGGTATAGCTCACATAGATCGAATGCTGATCATTCAGATCATAGACTAGTCCCGCATACTTCGTTAACTGGTGGCTAATGCTATAGTTGTTATGAGCACTGACAGATGGCGTGTTTGAGGCAAAGTTCGGATAGGTATTAACCGTATCGTTATAGTCGAACCAATCCAGACGTCCCCCTAATATGAGCTTTAGTCGATCAGCCAAATTGAGGCGTGTTGTAGCATATACACTTTGCTGGCTGATCTTTGCATCCATCCAGTCTCGTAAAGGAATATTAGGATTTGCAACGGCGCTCGAGTCAAAGTTGTATAGATTGAGGTTGCTGTTGAGAACCACACCTTGGCGGCTATTGCCATCAAAATCAATGTTACGGTAACTGGCACCTAGCACTAACTCGTGAGTACGGCCTAGCAGCTCAAAGGGGCCATTGGCATACAGATCTACGCTGCTTTGCTTTTCCTGATGAGAATTGCGTGCACCTAGCTGAGTATAATTACCCGTGGTAAAGCTATAACTGAGATAGTGACCCAGCATGTCAACATCGGCCTGCGCGTAATACGCTGAGAGGTGCATCCGCCAGTTGTTGTCAAATAGGTGGTTTAGACCCACAAAAGCCGAGCTGGTAGTCTTGTTCCAATGTTCCCAGTCATTGGCATAGGACGTAGACTGAGGCAGTCCCAGATCGCTACCGTCTCGCGCTACTGGAAGGCCCGTAAAGCCATTGCCATGCAAACGGCTCTCCTGATGTAGCGCGCTGAGCGTGAGTGTGGTGGATGCATTTAAATCTTTCTCTAAAATTCCGTAGAATGTCTGGCCATTACTGCTTTCACCACGCTTATAACTCTCATAATCCTGAGCAGCGATCACTGTACGACCTCGCAGACTGCCATCCTTCGATAAAGGACCAGAGGCATCTAATTCTGCTCGATAGCGATCCCAACTACCAGCGCTCAGGTCGACCGATATCTGTGGCACATCAGTCGGTCGCTTGCGTACCAGATTGATGGCAGCCGATGGGTTACCTGCGCCCTGCACTAGTCCAGTGGCACCGCGCACGATCTCCACGCGGTCGTAAATCGCCATGTCAGTGGCCAGCAAGTCTTGTGATAAATTAGAGCTATCTAGACTGACTGGCAGACCGTCGAACATCAGGTTGTCTACATACATCCCCCGCGCATAAAAGGAAGCTCGCTCTGGTCCGAAACGCCTGAAAGTCAGTCCGGGAGCAGCTTGCACTACATCGTTAACTGTCGCCAAGTTCTGATCCTGAATGCGTTGGTTAGTAATGACAGTGACTGCCTGTGGTGTTTCCCGCATGGACAGGTTCATTTTAGTGGCCGTACTCATACTTCGCGTAGTATAGGATTGTGTGCCATCGGTCGTACCGGCTTGCTGTGCCTGTAAACTAATCAGAGGCAAACTGGTCGCAGATTCGCCTTTTGCACCCGAAACCAGCTTTGGCATGGTGGTGACTGGTCGTGAATCATCCGATGATATTTTAACAATCGAATATCGTCCTTCTCCCAAAGGCTTTAACTGCAAATGTGTCTGTTGCAAAAGCCGTTCTGATGCTTGTTCAAGCGTTAACTGATCCTGTAATTTCGAGCTTTGCAGACCTTTGACCAAATCGCTAACAAATAAAATCTGTACGCCATTTTGCTGTGCCAGTTGTTGCAAAGCAGTATCCAGTGATTGGGCGGGTATATTAATTGAGGTAGCTGCTGTATCTGCCCATAATGAACCTGCGTAGAATGCCAGCGATACCAGCAGGGCGAGCTGGCGCTGTTTAAAATGATATATTGGCACTAGAGTCGCCATATTGTCCCCGGAAAATTTCTCTTTGTCCTTGCTATGTCGTTTGGGACGACGATTTTGTACACCTTGCGAGAAAATTTTTATTGACGTGACGCGATCACAAACCAGCCCTGATCCCGTACTGTCACATTTACAGGGGCAAATTTTTCTAAATCCTGCATAAATTGTTCGCGGTATTTTAATTTAACTTCACCTGTAATTCGCAGTTGTTCAACATGGCGATCATGAAACTCTACCGATAAATTGCCATAGCGATTTAATTCCTCAATCACCTCTACTAGAGGCTGATCCGTAAACTGGTAGGAACCCGTTTGCCAGCTGGTTAATTGCGCAATATTTGTATGTGTTGGCTTGAACCATTGATCATGCTGACGATACAGGCTTTGACCCTGATACAGGTCTATGTTTTGTTGCGCGCTCGATATCCGGATCTGTCCCTCACTGACACTAATCTGTAAATCAGTTCCATTCGGTTCACAGCGCACATTAAATACTGTCCCAATATCTTCAATCTTAACGTCCTTTGCCCAAACCACAAATGATCGTTTCAGCCACGGGGCCACACTGTGCCATGCCGTATGTTTGACCGTAAAACTTGCTTCTCCCTGTAGCAATTTAAGCTCACGTGAACGCAGATGAGTGGTGACGATGAGTTGTGTCTGAGTATTCAATTGAATACGGCTACCATCCGTCAACTCAAACTGTTTTTGCTCACCAATACCAGTCGAGAAAACTTTCTGATCATAGGAAGGATTCAGCCATAGCACTCCCAGCACACTGCCCAAACCTGCCAGCAACAACAAATGCTTATGCTGTCGTTTTTGTTTTTGTCGTGCTAATGCGCGATGAATAATTTGTTCTGCCGTGGGCAACTGTTCAATCAGGCTATCTTCAAACGGCGCCAGAGCGCGTTGCACACGTTGCTGATTCTGCTCGGTTGAATTCGTTTTTTTGGACTTATAGGAATCAACCATGTGATTCAGCCAATAAAACCGGTAGTAAATCTCGGTAAGCACGCGCTAAATGACGAGCCACCATCCCTCTTGAGATGTTCAATTGATTGGAAATCTGTTGTTGTGAGAAATGATAAAGCTGCGCCAGAATAAAAATATCCTGACAACAAGGTGGCAATTGATAAATTGCCTTGAGAATGATCTGCTCCCGCTGAGTTTTAGCCACTGCCAGCTCAGGCGAAGTCAACTCAGGTGCTAAAGGCTGCTCTATTTCTGTCAGAGTGACATCCGTATCTATAATTTTTTTTCTGATTTGCTCTTTGCGGTAAAAATCAATCGCAACATGCATACTCATCTTTTTTAAAAAAGCCAGCGGTAGATGAACTTCTTCTAGCGTATGCGCCTGTTGCAACACACGCAGGCTGGTTTCCTGTACCACCTCCTGAGCAAACTGACGGTCACCAAATCGATAGCTAATGTAATCGACTAATCGATCATTTTCGGCAACCAATACTTCAATAAGATGATGAACACGCATTGCACATTTTTCAGCAATAAATTAAATGAGAATTATATTCAATTGCATCTCAATACTCAATCTGCACATGGGGTTCGGTCGTTATTTAAGCAAATTCAGTGGTAGCCAAATATTGTTTCACCCAATTTGCCAGAAATTGAATGGCTTCTTGTAATTGCGGCGTTAAGCCATGTCCTGCATTGAGACGTACAAAATGTTGATAACGCCCATCTTCCCCAAATACCGCACCCGGTACAATATTAATCTGATTTTTTTGGGCGGCCAGATACAAAGCTAAACTATCGACCACTTGCGGAAGTTCTAGCCATAAGGCATACCCTCCCTGAGGTTGACTCAAACCGATATTCAACGGTGCAAATGCCTTTAAAATAAATCGACGATATTGCTCAACTTGTTGCATTAATTGAGGGTGTAAGCGGTTTAAATGATTACGATATTCACGACTATAAATAAAGTCTGCCAAACCCAATTGTAGTGGCGTATTCACACTGACGTTGGCAGAAAACAATTCAGGATAAATCGACTTTAACTGCGCCCCGATACAAAACCAGCCTAAACGATAAGCAGTAGATAATGATTTCGACACAGACCCGACCCAAACCACATAACCCTTTTCATCCCAATATTTGATGGGTAATGGTCGTTGGCCACGATAACTACATTCGGCGTAAATATCGTCCTCTAAAATAATACAGTGATACTGTGCTGCCAATTGAGCAATTTTTTGTTTATCTGCATCACTCAGACAATATCCCAAAGGATTTTGAAAGTTAGCCGTGAGTAAGCATAATTTTGGACGATGCTCTATCATAGCTTGTTCTAATCGAATTAGATCAATTCCCCTAGCATCCGCAGGTGTTTCAATAATACGGCGTTTTAAACCTGCAATTAGTTGTAATTGTCCATTAAACGTTGGAGTGGGAATTAAAATACTTTCACCTTGTAGGCTTAATTGCTGAATTAAAAGCGCTAGTGCAGGCATACAACCATTCGTAACAAAAATATCTTCAGGGGCAATATACATCCCATCTTCACGCCAATGTGCGGCCAGTGCCTCACGTAAATGCAAATGTCCTTGCCGATTACAATATAAAAAATCTTCGGGCTTACAGTGCTTTAACGCTCGTTGAATGGAACGACGTAAGGGTTCGACGGGAATGAGTTCAGGACTAAGTTGAATCGCTCCAAACGGAATCAAATGAGGCTGGATAGAAGCTTCCTGAATCTGATTTTGTAGCAATAGATTTGTGACTACCCGCGGTCTAGATTCAAAATCTGGACTGGTGGGTAAACGACTACTTAGTGGGACTGCTTTTACAAAGTAACCTGATTTAGCTTTAACTTCGATTAAACCTTGCGCTTCCAGCAATTCATAACATCGTTGGGCTGTGCTGATACTGATCTGATGCTGAAAAGCAAAATCACGTAATGAATTTAACTTTTGCTGGGGCAATAACTGTTGCTGATAAATTTTATGAGCAATCTGCTGGGCTAACCGCTGGTAGTGAAATTGCATATCTGTACTGCTTTTTTATAAAAATCTGTATCTGTAATGGTCTATACAATCGAATTATTCTCTAAAAAGCAATCACAATGAGATAAGCCCATGAAAAATTTATGCTTTATCGCAAGTATAGGTTTGCTGATCAGCGCCTGTCAGCCCTTACATCCAGAAAAACAGCAACAGGATTTTATCTGTCGTAGCATGATTCAGGGCTATCTGAAAATACAGCAGCATACTGAATATAAATTATGGTCAGTTGATATGCAGCGTCCGCAACAGATTCGATATACCTATCGTCCTATTAGCGAAAATGGAATGATGATCAGTACATTGAAAAATCAGGCATTCAATTTTGAGTGTCTGCAAAATAAGACGACTTTTCAGCTGCGTTTAAAATCACAGCAGCCTTTAATGGAATTTCAGTTACCTGAACAAAACTTATGAGGCCATTGCCGTTGAAAATTGCTGGCTCAGTTCATCTGCTAAAAATTCGATGAACAAACGTACCCGCTTAGGTAAGTGTTTTTGTTGATAATACACTGCATGAACATGCTGCAACTGGATTTCAATCTGATCTTCAAATAAAGCCACCAAACGCCCTGCCAATAAATCCTGCCAGATTTCATATTCGGATAACCGTGCAATACCATGACCACGGATGGTCAATTGCCTCACCGTTTCACCACTAGATGCCTTGATTTGGGGATGAACTGTAATATATTTATCCCCAATTTTTAACGGCCAGGTATTTAAATAGACGGGCTTACTGAACCCAACCAATTGATGTTGAAAAAGTTCTTCTGGATGAATAGGTGTGCCAACTCGTTTCAGATAGTCTGGACTTGCCACGATATATAAACGGCTCTTACAGACAAGTTTGGCATGCAAACTCGAATCATGTAATGCGCCAAAACGAATGGCAACATCAGTTTTATGCTGTAATAAATCAATCACCTGATCATGACTATTGAGTTCGATCTCAATTTTGGGATAAAGCTGCATAAATTTCTGCATCAAAGGGGCAAGCACATGCAGGACAAAAGGTGTTGCCGAATCGATCCGAATCAGTCCAGAAATGTCACTGTCAGATTTCAATAACGCATCTTCTGCCTCTGCAAGTTCCGCCAAAATAGAACGCGCTTTATCTAAAAATAAACGGCCTTCCTGAGTTAATTTTAACTTACGAGTGGTACGTTCTAGCAGAGTGACTTCAAGTTTTTTTTCTAGTCGATTTAAAGATCGACTTAAACCCGAGGGAGTTTGCTGGAGTTGCTCTGCCGCAGCCACAATCGAGCCTGTGTCGACAATGCTAATAAACGCAATCAGTTCTTCAATGGTAGATTTCATTAGTCGTGCCATTCATGACAAATAATCAAAGATATTTTGCTGATTCCTCTATTTTTCCACAACAATAATCGGATCACAATGATCAGCAATTGATAAATAAATATGTCCTTCTATAGAGCCAAATCAATATTAAGGTGATGCTATGATGATTCCAAAATTCGGCTTAGGCACATTCCGTTTAAAAGACCAAGTGGTCATCGATGCTGTTAAAACCGCACTGGATGTCGGTTATCGGGCGATTGATACTGCACAAATTTATGAAAATGAAGCTGAAGTTGGTCAGGCAATTCATGAAAGTGGTATAGCACGCGATCAACTTTTTCTTACCACCAAAATCTGGGTCGATCATCTTAATCCAGAACAACTGATTCCAAGCTTGAAGCAAAGTCTACAAAAATTGCGCACCGATGCAGTCAATTTAACGCTGGTACATTGGCCTGCACCGCAAAAAGGCATCGATATTGCTGAGGTCATGGGCTTACTTTTACACGCCCAACAGCAAGGTCTAACCCAACATATCGGGATCTCAAACTTTAATATCGCTCTCACACAAACTGCTATCGACAGCATTGGGCAATCTCATATTGCGACCAACCAGATTGAACTCAGTCCGTATTTACAGAATAGAAAGCTGGTTGATTTTTTAAAAGGACAGCACATTGATATCACATCCTATATGACACTTGCGTATGGCAAAGTGCTACAAGATCCAGTCCTTCAGGACATTGCTTCGCGGCATCAGGCTTCGACAGCTCAAATTGCACTGGCATGGGCATTACAAAATGGTTATGCCGTGATTCCCTCCTCAACCAAACGTGAACACCTAATCAGTAATTTAAAAGCCCAAGAGATTCAACTGAAAGAGGATGAAATGCAACTAATTGCAACATTGAATCGTAATGGGCGGGAAATCAATCCTATCGAACTGGCACCTGAATGGGATTAAAAGTAAGTCTATGAAAATTAATTTCCCATTACTGGCTTTAGCAATTGGTGCCTTTGCGATAGGTACTACAGAATTTTCGCCGATGGGATTACTGCCCAATATTGCACATGATCTCAATATCAGTATCCCTACCGCAGGTATGCTGATTACAGGTTATGCTTTAGGCGTGATGCTAGGCGCCCCTATCATGACGCTATGGTTCGGCCATTTTTCACGACGCAAGGCCCTGATCCTGCTTATGACTCTCTTTACAATAGGCAATATTTTGGCTGCCATCGCACCAAATTATTGGAGTCTAATGGCTGCACGACTGATCACCAGTCTGAATCATGGTGCATTTTTTGGAATTGGCTCTGTCGTAGCCGCCAGTCTAGTGCCTGTACATAAGCAAGCCAGTGCCGTTGCCAGCATGTTTATGGGACTCACGATTGCGAATATTGGCGGTGTACCTTTGGCTACTTGGCTGGGTCAAACAATTGGCTGGCGCATGTCTTTCTTTGCGATTTCAGCCTTGGGCTTGCTAACCATGTGGTCACTCTATCAAGCGTTACCCCCTAGTTCGCCCGGACAAAGCACAGACATTAAAGCGGAAGTCAAAGTATTATCTCGTATACCTGTAATCATGGCACTCTTGACCACAGTATTGGGTGCCAGTGCTATGTTTACATTGTATACCTACATTGCACCGAGCTTAAATGCTTTTACTCAAGCCTCACCGATGTTTATCACGCTTATGCTGGTGCTGATCGGCATCGGATTTTCAATTGGAAATCATTTTGGTGGAAAATTTGCTGATCTTTCCCTCAATAAAACTCTTATCGGATTTCTATCTTTATTAATTTTTATTATGTTGGCGTTTCCTTGGCTAGCACAAAGTCATCTAGGTGCTGCTATTGCGCTGGTAATCTGGGGTATTGCCACCTTTGGACTGGTTCCTCCTGTTCAAATGCGCGTCATGAAAATTGCACACCAAGCACCAGGTCTTGCTTCTTCCATTAATGTCGGTGCTTTTAATCTGGGTAATGCGGTTGGCGCTGCGGTGGGGGGACTGGTACTTAGTCTTCATCTCGGCTATGCGGCGGTATCTTTTGCTGGCGCAGGCTTGGCGGGATTAGGTCTTTTACTGGTATTGCTGCAAATACGTTTCAGCCGTTCAGTACCTAGCAAGCAGCAATATTGTAGTTAATCAACAAGCGCCTTCGGGCGCTTATTAAGCAATACTTTTCAAGAACATTTCAGAGTTATTTTAAAATTTCCGGTAATTTCATTGATGAATTTACCGGTTTTTGTAGTTCCATTTTCATTTTCATCAACATCTGATAAGGCTGCTGTTGTACAAACATATTAACGAAACTCAAGGGAATTGAACCCGCTGGATCAGCATAACCGGAGGTTGTAACTTTAACCTTATTGGTTCCAAGTTTTTGGAACGTCCAGTCCCCTTCATATTTATTTAAACGAAGCCGCTCTTTTTGTGCAGGGTAATAACCCGTAATAGCATTATTTTTAATACTAATGATTCCGTTATTGGCTTTGGACATTTTCCCTTTAATGACTACATCACGATCTTTAAGGGGAAAAGGAAAATCCAATACCATGTACAGAATAAACTCTCCCTTTTTATCATCGCGTGACAATACTTTAGTTTCGCTCACATAGGGCACCCACTTTGGTGCATGCTCTACATTCAAAATCAACCCGACAGCTTGATCAAGAGGAGCATCAAAAGTCGTTTCCGCCTTGTATTGGATGATCGGGTTATTTTCAGTCTGATAAGTCCAGACCTTAATGTTATTTTTCTCTAAACTCAGTTTAGCATCTGTTGCTGGTGCAGCATGCACCATCAGGCTATTAAAGCCCAAGGTACATACTAATATCCATGATTTATTATTCATTTTATTCTCAAATCAATTTTATTTTTTGGTGTGATTACTATTGCAATTACACCTGAATGTCATTAAATCCCAATACATCTTTCATATCGTATTTACGCGCTTCACGCCCGACCACCCATGCTGCAGCACGTACCGCACCTGTAGCAAAGTTCATACGGCTAGTGGCTTTATGGGTAATTTCAACCCGCTCACCTTCGCCAATAAACATGGCTGTATGTTCACCCACGATATCTCCACCGCGGATGGTTTGAAAACCAATGCTTTGACGCTCACGCGGCCCTGTATGACCCTCACGACAATACACGGCATCTTGCTTCAAATCACGGCCCAATGTATCTGCAATGGCTTCACCCATCATCAATGCAGTTCCTGATGGTGCATCTACTTTGTGACGATGATGCGCTTCAATAATTTCAATGTCGACACTATCACCAAATACTTTGGCTGCAAGCTCTAATAATTTAATTGAAACGTTTACACCCACTGAATAGTTGGCTGCATACACGACAGGCGTATGGGTTGCGCTATCATTTAAAAGCTGTTTTTGCTCGTCAGAAAAACCTGTAGTGCCAATGACCATAGCGACCCCAGCTTCAGCACATAGTTTCAAATGCTGTTCGGTGGCAACGGGTGCAGTAAAATCAATGACTACATCACAATCTTTTAAAATATCTGACAAATGACCCGCTACCTTGACGCCAATGCTACCAATCCCCGCCAATTCGCCCGCATCACTACCCACCAAACTACTTTCTGGGCGTTCGACTGCCGCAGCTAATTGGTAGCCTGCTTGTTGTACAGCTTGAATCAGGGTGCGTCCCATACGACCGCCTGCGCCCAATACACCAATGCGTGGAGATGCTGACATAATCTGTTCCTAAATCATTTAAAGCGTTGACAATGCGATCTACTATATCAAACTCTGACAGTTCACTAAAATTTAAGCATAAAAAAATCTGCCAAAGTGACAGATTTTTTTGCAATCGAATTGAATTAATCAAACAAACGATCAAAGAATGATTTTTTCTTGGATGACGCACTATGTTCATCACCTTCCAAGGTCGCCTGTAATTCCTTAAGCAATTCACGCTGACGGCTGGTAAGATTGACTGGTGTTTCTACCACGAGACGGCAGAGCAAATCACCCACCATACTACTACGCACTGGACGCACACCCTTGCCACGTAAACGGAACAGTTTACCTGTTTGCGTACCTTCTGGAATTTTTAGGCTAACACGACCTTCAAGCGTTGGAATTTCAATCTCTTTACCTAAAGCAGCATCGGCAATGCTAACAGGTACATCCATATAGAGATCTGCACCATCACGCTGGAAGATTTCATGCTCGCGCACGACCACTTCCACGTATAGATCACCCGCCTGTCCATCACGTACCGCTTCACCCTTACCACTCAAGCGAACGCGATCACCATTGTCCACACCTGCTGGAATGGTCACTTCCAGAGTTTGCTGACGATCTTTTACACCCGATCCATGACAGCTGTTACAAGGATTTTTGATAATTTTACCTTGGCCACGGCAGGTACTACAGGTCTGCTGAACTGAGAAAAAGCCCTGCTGCATACGTACTTGACCTGTACCATGACACGTCTTACAGGTTTCTACATCGTTCGGATTTTTAGAACCTTTACCATCACAGACATCACACGGTGCTGGTGCGGTAAAGGTAATCGTTTTTTTAACACCACGAACCGCTTCTTCCAGCGTTAATTCCATGACATAGCGTAGGTCGGAACCACGGCGCTGACGTTGTTGCTGACGACCGCCACCACCAAATGCACCCCCGAAAATATCGCCAAACTGGCTAAAAATATCTTCGGCACTAAAACCGCCAAAGCCACCACTACCGCCGCCATAGCCACCTTCAAAGGCATTATGACCCATACGGTCATACATACTGCGCTTTTCACTGTCAGACAGCACTTCATAAGCTTCAGAGGCTTCTTTAAACTTTTCTTCAGCTTCAGCGTTATCAGGGTTACGATCCGGATGATACTTCATCGCCAACTTACGATAGGCTTTTTTGATCTCATCATCACTCGCGGTTTTCGAAACGCCTAAAACCTCATAATAATCTCGTTTAGCCATATTTGGCGATGCTCCTCACGGAATTTAAAATATAGTTAACCTGCGACTAAGTTGGGGGTTTTAGTCGGATTTACAAGGGGGAAAACTGAAAAAATTTAGAAATTTCTAGAAAACAGCTTTATTCTTGCTGTATTTTGAAAGACCTTTAATCCAGGCATTCAATAAATATAACCAAGCGATTGCTGAAAAAATCACACCTGCTACAGTACAAGCTGTCACCCAAATTGCGCTATTCCAAACGAAGAAAAACAAAGGGATAAACCATAAAGCAGCAAAAATAGCTAACATCAAAAACATTACTATACTTCGCATCACCCAGAGAGCCTGCGCATGAATCCAGACCTCAGCACCTTCCACCATAGCAACCTTACGGGCAAGGAAATAAGCAATGACGGCAAAAAGAATCGTAAACAACCCCAGAAACATGCACACATAAGATGCTGCAATGTAACGACGATGTTGTACTAGATTGTCCTGCCCCATGTACTTTCAACCTCAACTTACAGTCTTCACGTTATATTATGCGGTGAAATGCTGCTGTTATTTTTGTCTTAACAATAAGATGCTACTATATTGAACTTTTCAATATTTCGCATCTTTTATTCGCAAAAAATTATGAAAAATTTGTTGCTCTTTTCACTTTAAACCAAGCTGCATAGAGTGCTGGTAAGAAAAACAGGGTGAGAAAAGTCGCTACAATCAAGCCACCCATAATCGCTACAGCCATTGGCCCAAAGAAAATACTGCGTGATAAAGGAATCATGGCTAGAACTGCTGCCAGTGCTGTCAACAAAATCGGACGAAAACGGCGCACTGTAGCGTCAATAATTGATGTCCATGGATCATGCCCTGCTGCAATATCCTGCTCAATCTGATCAATCAGAATCAGGGAGTTACGCATGATCATCCCCGACAGCGCAATCGTACCTAGCATTGCAACAAAACCAAAAGGTTTATTGAGTAACAATAAAAACAAGGTAACCCCGATCAGTCCAAGTGGCGCGGTTAAAAATACAATGATTGAACGAGAGATACTTTTCAATTGAATCATCAACAAAGTCATCACCACTGCTAAAAATAATGGCATTCCCGCATTGACTGAACTTTGTCCTTTGGCAGACTCTTCGACCGTCCCCCCCACTTCCACCAAATAACCATTCGGTAGTTGCGCGCGAAGTTGTTCCATCTTTCCTGAAAGTTGATCAACCACTGTAGCGGGCTGTAAATTGCTGCGAATATCGGCTCTAACGGTAATCGTAGGCAAACGATTACGATGCCAGATCAAACCATCTTCAAATTTGTATTCAATTTTGGCAATTTGAGCCAAAGGTACACTGTTGCCCTGACTCGTTGGAACAGCAAGACTGGATAAGGAAGCGACATCGACCCGCTCCTTTTGATCGCCACGCAAACGAATTTCAATCAATTCACGTTTTTCACGATATTGGTTAATCACTGCTCCTGTAATCGAGCTATTTAAGAAATTCGCCAAATCCTGACTGCTTATCTCCATTTGACGGGCACGATCCTGATCAATATTGAGCTGAATAATCTTACTTGGTTCTCCCCAGTCCAGATGTACATTGGTTGTATTTGGATTTTCCCCAATGATCTTTGCTACCTTTTGTGCCCACTCACGGACTAAAGTAATGTCTTCTCCAGAAACCCGATATTGTAGTGGATAACCCACTGGAGGGCCATTTTCTAACAATGACACCCGCGTTCTAACGTCTGGTAATAGTTTTTTAATTTGCGTATCGAGAGATTTACGAATTTCATCACGATCATCCAATGATGAGGCCAACACTACGAACTGGGCAAAACTGGCTTGCGGTAGTTGCTGGTCTAGCGGCAAATAAAAACGTGGTGAACCTGTACCAACATAAGCCACATAGTTATCAATACCTTTTTGCTTGGCAAGAAACTGTTCCACTTTCTTAACAGCTTGTTCAGTGGCGGTGAGAGAAGCACCCTCTTCCAATTTTAAGTCCACTAAAATTTCAGCACGGTTCGATGGCGGAAAAAACTGCTGTGGCACCAGTTTAAATAACAAGACTGAACCGACAAAAATTAAAACCGTCGTAATAATCACAGTTTTGCGATAATTAACACAAGTTTCTACCATTTTGCGAAAGCGCAGATAAAAAGCGCTTTGATAAGGATCATGGCTTCCACCCGTATGCTGCAACACAGGCCGAGGTGCAGGTTGGTGGCGTAATCTAGCCCAAAGACGCTGATACCACGGTGCATTTTGTTGTATCTTGCTAAAATCAGGGAGTAATTTTTCACCGAGATAAGGTACAAATAATACCGCTGCAAACCACGAGACAATCAGAGCAATAGTAACCACCTGAAAAATCGAACGGGTATATTCACCTGTACTTGAGTTAGCAGTAGCAATCGGTAAAAAGCCTGCTGCAGTAATCAATGTTCCAGTCAGCATGGGAAAAGCGGTTGTTTTCCATGTAAAGCCTGCGGCCTTGATACGGCTATAACCCTGTTCCATTTTAATCGCCATCATTTCAACTGCAATAATAGCGTCATCGACCAAAAGTCCTAAGGCAAGAATCAATGCACCCAGCGAGATTTTATGCAGCCCGACATCAAAAAGATTCATTCCAGCAAAGGTCATCGCCAACACCAATGGAATGGAAAAAGCCACCACCAACCCAGTACGAAAACCCAGCGAGAAAAAACTGACCAGTAGTACAATAATCACAGCTTCGGTTAAAACTTTGATAAATTCGTGAATACTGCGCTGCACGGCAACAGGTTGATCGGATACTTTTTTAAGCTGCATTCCTAGCGGTAAAGTTTTTTGTAAATGATTAAATTCACTTTCCAAATTTTTGCCGAGTGCAATGATATCGCCACCCTTGCGCATTGATACTGCAATGCCGATACCATTTTCCCCCATAAACCGCATTCGTGGCTGGGCAGGTTCGCTAAAGCCACGATAAATCTCAGCAACATCCCCCAGTTGAATGGTTCTATTGCCCACCAACAAAGGCATATGTTTAAGTTCATCCACACTTTGGAGTTGACCCGTGACCCGAATCTGAATACGGTCTGTCCCTGTTTCAAAAAAACCTGCGCTGTTGATACTGTTTTGTTTTTGCAATGCATCCTGAATAGCTGTGACAGGTATCCCAAGCTGAGCTGCCTTAGTGTTGGATAGTTCGATCCAGATTTTTTGATCTTGTAATCCCACCAATTCTACTTTGCCGACATCTTTGACCCGTTGCAGTTGTAATTGCAAACGATCTGCATATTCTTTTAGTACTGCATAATCGTAGTCTTTACCCGTCAGTACATAGATATTGCCAAAGGTATCGCCAAATTCATCATTAAAAAATGGCCCTTGTACACCTGCGGGCAATTGCTGTTTGATATCCCCCACTTTTTTGCGCACGTTATACCAGACATCCGGAATCTGATCAGATTTAAGCGAATCCTTAGCAACAAATGTCACCATTGACTCACCAGGTCGCGAATAGGCCATGATTTTTTCATACTGACCCGTGGTCATCAGCTCTTTTTCAATCCGATCTGTCACCTGCAACGATACTTCCTGTGCAGTGGCACCCGGCCAATAGGTCTGAACTACCATGACTTTAAACGTAAATGGAGGATCTTCGCTCTGAGAAAGTTTTGAGTAAGAAAAACCTCCTACGATCGCCAAAAGCAACATCAGATAGAGAATGATACCTTTATTGTTCAGTGCCCATTCTGATAAGTTAAACTTCATGGCTTAACTCCTGATGCAATTTGCACGGGACGATTATCCCGATCGATCGGATGAATTTTTTGTTGCTCATGCAATAGATGGACACCACCAACAACGATGTAATCATTTGCTTTTAGACCTGATAGGATGGGAACACTTTCACGTCCGTAGGCCCCTAAGGTCACAGCAACTTTACGAAGGGTTTGATTCGGGTTAACCACCCAGACATAAGCTTGTTGATCATGGGCAGAAACACTGGATAAAGGCACACTCAGAACATCATGTTGAGTGGTATTAAAAAACACACGGGCACTTTGCCCTAGCTGAATCGAAGGTTGTGCTTCACGCAATGCAACCTTGACGCTAAAAGTGCGGGACTGATCTGCCGCAGGCGAGATTTCGCGCACATAAGCTGCATATTTTTGTTCAGGTTGAGACCAGAGTGTGATCCATGCGGGCTGCCCCACCTTTATTTCAGAAATAGCCTGTTCAGGTGCACCAATGACCACTTCACGATCTCCATCAATCGCTAGTTGATAGGCGGCTTGTCCCGCAGCCACGACCTGTCCGATTTCAATATCACGCTGGGTAATTACCCCGTTTTTGTTGGCAATCAATTGATTATAGCCTGTCTGATTAGCGGCAACTTCATAGTTAGAACGCGCCTGCTGTAAACTGGCCTGCGCCGCATCATTTTGATTTTTAATGCTATCGAATTGGGAACGACTGACCGCATTTAAAGGTAAAAGCTGTTGAAAACGTTTTAATTCTTCATGAGCAATTTTTGCCGAAGATTGTGCACTTTCCAGTTGTGCTTTAGCGGCATTCATTTGTAACTGGGCGTCTTTTACATCCAGTCGGGCCAATACCTGTCCGACCTTAACCCGATCACCTACATCTGCATAGCGCTGAGTAATCTGTCCTCCGACCCGAAAAGCCAGTGCAGTTTGTTGACGTGCCTGCACCTCGCCTGCATAGCTTTTTTGTTCATTCATGCGAGTCGAAGACTGTATCACCATGACATAAGGAATTTGTTCTACTTCAGGAGCCTGTTTACTACATCCACCCAATGTGACCAGACACATCACCCATAAACCCAAGCTTGTCAGTTTTATCGCTGTCATAACCCTTCGCTCTTATTCAAATTTGTTTTTTAAGGCACAATATCAGCAGTATCTTAGTTTGTTTATTTTTTAATTAATATACCCTGTGGTATATTAATTAAGTGAATTGATATAAGTTTTTGTTTTTTAAATTTATTTAAGAGAGTCTCTGTGCAAAATAACATTGGTCGACCAAAAGATCTTGAAAAAAGAGCGCGCATACTAAAGGCAGCCAAAGCAATTTTTTTAAAATGGGGCTATCATGGTTCCAGTATGAATCAGATTGCCACAGATGCTGGGGTGACCAAGCTCACGGTCTATAATCATTTTCAAGACAAGCAAAGCCTGTTTACCTGCGCCATTCAGGAAACCTGTGCCGAATGCATTTCTCAGCAACAGTTTTGCTTAAGCCCACAGAGCCAATTTTTAGACGTTTTTTTTGATGCCTGTGAATGTGCTTTAAACATGATTTATTTGCCCGAAGCACTAAAACTTGAACATGTGTTACTCGAACTGGCAACTGAAAAAAGTCCATTGGCACAACATTTTTTTGAGGCGTCTCATCAACCACTTTGTGATGCGCTGTGCGAATTTTTTACTCAGGCAGCAAGTTTGGGTTTTATTCGTAATGGATTACCTTTACAGCAAACAGAACTCATCTTATCGCTCTTATTAGGGATCAGACATCATCAAGTCTTACTTGGTATTAGCGACATTCCTTCGGCACAAGAAATCCGAGAGACCGTTCACTTTGCTCTGGACATCTTTATGCTGAAATATGGTGTATAGACCTTTGGCGTATTGTGAAAGATAGACTTTTTTGCATATGCATACTCCTACGCATAAGTGTTAATTTTTTAAACAATAATTCATATATTTTTACGCTCTAGACTTGGAATGTCATTGAATCGGGGTATAGTCAAAAGAACAAAAACAGGAGAGCCACACCATGATTCAACAAATTGATGCTCCTTTACGCGAGGACGTGCGTCTACTGGGTAATTTACTGGGAGAAACCCTTAAACAGCACGCTGGACAAGATTTGTTTAATCAGGTAGAGCAAATTCGCGCCTTAGCCAAAGGTGCACGTGACGGACATGCTGAAGCAGAAAAAAAGCTGGAACAACTTTTTTTGGGTTTAAAGGATGAAGAAATCCTCCCCCTAACTCGGGCATTTTCTCAATTTCTCAATTTTGCCAATATTGCTGAACAATATAATGTAGTGCGTAGTCGTCGCCGCAGTGAATTTGATGAACAGGCGCCCTCTCCAAATCCATTGGTGCATTTATTTGCAAAATTTAAAGAACGCCAGATTTCATCTCAGCAACTCTTTGAACAGATTTGTCAGCTTAAAATTGAACTCGTATTAACCGCGCATCCGACCGAAGTCAGCCGTCGTACCCTGATTCAAAAATATGATGATATTAATGAAGATCTGGTACGGTTAGATCAGCAAAAATTGACACCACGTGAACATCAGTCCGTCCTAAACAATCTTAAAGAATTAATCTGTTCCGTTTGGCAAACTGATGAAATTCGTCACAATCGACCAACACCGGTGGATGAAGCGAAATGGGGCTTTACCACAATCGAACAAACCTTATGGAATGCTGTCCCCAAATTTGTACGTGAATTGAATGATTTAGTTGAAGAACATTGTGATACGTCACTACCGCTAGAAATTTCACCGATCCGTTTTGCCTCGTGGATGGGTGGTGATCGTGATGGTAACCCGAATGTAACCCATAACATCACTCAGGAAGTTTTATGGTTATCACGTTGGCAAGCCGCAGATTTATATCTACGTGATATCGAAGATTTACGTTGGGAGTTGTCGATTCAAGCTTGTTCGGATGAACTCAAACAAGCGTTGGGCTATGAGCATCCCGAACCCTACCGTGAATATTTGCGTGAGACTCGCCAACGTCTAAAAGCCACTCGTCACTGGTTGGCACAGCGATTACAAGGTTTTGAAGCAGATGATAGCCAGATTATCCATACCAAGAGTGAGTTGCTTGAGCCATTATTACTCTGCTATCGCTCCCTCATGGATTCCAACTTAGCTGAAATTGCCAATGGTAAATTGCTGGACTTTATCTATCGAGTCAATTGCTTTGGGATTGAATTACTAAAACTAGATATTCGTCAGGAATCGGGTCGGCACCGTCAGGCCATTTCAGCCATTACCGAATATTTAGGATTAGGTAATTTTGAGTCATGGACAGAGCAGGCGCGTCAGAACTTTTTGATTCAGGAGTTACAAAGTAAACGGCCACTTTTGCCTCGTCATCTGGATGAACCATTGGATAGCTTGATTCAACATCCAGATGTCAAGGAAGTGTTTGCTACCATGCGAACTCTGGCATCACAACCACCCGAGAGTTTGGGTGCCTATATTATTTCGATGGCGGAATATGCCAGCGATGTGTTAGCGGTATTATTACTACAAAAAGAAGCAGGTATTTTACATCCGCTACGCGTTGTGCCGTTATTTGAAACTTTAAAAGATTTGGATGGTGCGGCCACGACGATGAATACCCTGTTCAGTATGCCGTGGTATAAACAGCATATTCGGGGCAAACATGAAGTAATGATCGGTTATTCAGACTCGGCAAAAGATGCCGGTTTTATGTCTGCAAACTGGGCACAATATCGCGCACAAGAGGAACTCACTGCCGTTGCGCAACAGTATGGCATCCAACTCACGCTATTTCATGGCCGCGGTGGGTCTATTAGTCGTGGTGGCGCGCCCACTCAGCAAGCTTTATTTTCACAGCCACCAGGCTCGATCTCAGGCGCAATTCGGGTTACTGAACAAGGTGAAATGATTCGTTTTAAATTTGGTTTAGAAGAAGTCGCCTTACAAAATCTGGAAATTTATACTGCAGCCACACTTGAGGCAACTTTATTGCCACCTCCTGTCCCAAAACAGGAATGGCGTGAGTTGATGCATCAAATGACCGATATCTCGGTACAGGTGTATCGTGAAACTGTGCGTGAAAATCCATATTTTGTACAATATCTGCGTACCGTCACGCCAGAGCTTGAGTTACAAATGTTGCCTCTAGGTTCACGTCCAGCTAAACGCAAAGTTAGTGGTGGTATTGAATCTCTACGTGCAATTCCGTGGGTATTTGCATGGACACAAATTCGTCTGATGCTCCCTGCATGGTTAGGTACAGGAGCCGCGATTAACCAAATTATTGATGCAGGTCAAAAAGAAACACTGGATGAAATGCTACAACAATGGCCTTATTTCCAGACTTTGATTGATATGCTGGAAATGGTTCTCTCTAAATCGGATGGCAGTATAGCTCTGTATTATGAATCGCATCTGACTCAGGATGAAAATTTGAAGGCACTCGGTACAGAGTTACGTCAGCGCTTAAAAGATGCTGTTCAAACTTTACTCGCCATGAAAGGTGAATCCAAATTGCTGAGTAATAACGAAGTACTGGATCAGGCCATGCGGGTTCGTAAAACTTATTTATTGCCTCTGCATTTGTTACAAGCGGAATTAATGAAACGACGTAGACGCTATTTAAAAGTTGAACAAGCTGAACATACCCCTGTTGATCATGCACTGATGGTCAGTATCGCAGGCATTGCAGCGGGTCTACGCAATACGGGCTAAATCTTATTTTAAACTTATTCAGACCCTCATTTTCAAAATAAAATGGGGGTCTGAAAATGGCTATTATCCAGACTGGCTTTACAATTTTTTTGACCTACCATTGGGACGTTTTATTTAGCTCTTTTCATTCTCTATCCTATAATCTTATCCGCTCAACTTGCTGATATCTCTTTTATTTAATTTTTCCTAAAATTTACCATTTGGTAAAAATAAATCAAAAAATCAATTCTTTTGTTTTACCGCTTGCCGACAAAGCAATTAAATCCTCATTCAAGAAAGAGTATGATGTGCGCCAGCTAAAAAGATTAGAGTTTATTTTATGTCCAGCTGGTTTCCAAAATGGCGCCCCTATCAGGGTCAGGCTGATCATCGTCCTGTCGCAACTGATGAATATCTCCCACCTGCACAAAGCGCCGTCTTAGGCATTCAACACGCATTTGCCATGTTCGGTTCGACCGTATTGGCTCCATTACTTATGGGCTTTGATCCCAATCTTGCCATTCTAATGTCAGGAATTTGTACCATTCTGTTTTTTCTTATGACAGGAGGGCGTGTTCCAAGTTATCTAGGTTCAAGCTTTGCGTTTATTGGCGTTGTGGCGGCTGCAACTGGACATATCACAGGGTCAGGCGCAAATCCTAACATTAGCGTTGCACTTGGCGGTATTGTTGCGTGTGGTCTAATTTATGCCTTTATTGGTTTTATGGTCATGCTAACAGGGACTCGCTGGATTGAAAAATTAATGCCCCCTGTGGTCACAGGTGCCGTGGTGATGATTATCGGTTTAAATCTCGCGCCAGTGACTGTCAAATCAGTTGCTGGGCATCCGTTTGATATGTGGATGGCACTGCTTACTGTATTGTGTATGGGGGTGATTGCTGTATTTACCCGCGGTTTGTTACAACGCTTATTGCTTTTAATCGGGCTGCTCATCGCTTATCTGATTTATGCAATAGCCACCAATGGACTTGGACTGGGTACACCCATTGACTTTTCACAGATTTCAGCCGCACCGTGGTTTGGCTTGCCGAGTTTAACTGCACCAACGTTCCAGACGAATGCGATGCTAATTATTGCGCCTGTTGCCTTGATTTTAGTTGCTGAAAATTTGGGACATATTAAAGCTGTAGGTGCCATGACAGGAGAAGACTTGACTCCTTATCTAGGTAAGGCTTTCGTTGCGGATGGTGTTGCCACTACATTGTCAGGTAGTGTTGGTGCGCCAGGTATGACCACGTATGGTGAAAATATCGGGGTTATGGCAGTCACCCGTGTGTACTCCACGATTGTATTTGTGATTGCAGGTGTGTTTGCTATTTTTCTAGGGCTGTCTCCAAAATTTGGTGCAGTAATTAGTACCATTCCTACAGCTGTGCTCACAGGGGCTTCAATTGTAGTATTTGGTTTAATTACTATTGCAGGGGCAAAAATTTGGCTTGAAAACAAAGTCGATTTTTCTAACAACAAAAATCTGGTGGTTGCTGCCGTTACTATTATTTTGGGGGCAGGTAACTTTGAGCTGATGTTTGGCAACTTTAATTTAGGTGGAATCGGGACGGCAACCTTTGCCGCAATTTTACTGAATTGGCTATTTGGACTAAAAGATAAAGCCTAACTCAGGACATTCTACCTTGATATTGAATAGCATTTTTTTAAGCAGCCTTCAGGCTGCTTTTTTTATGCATTTAAACGTTTAGTGGATCATTTTTTGGTTATCATAACTTTGTTTGTTTAACAGTTCATTGAATGGCTTATGCGCTTTGATTTTTTTGATCTCCAGCTTTTTTTACATGTGGTGGATACAGGCAGTCTTACCAAAGGAGCTGAACGTTCCGCTGTTTCTTTACAAGCAGCCAGCGAGCGTATTAAAAAGCTGGAGCGGCATTTCCAAAGTGCTTTATTTATCCGTCATGCTACAGGAGTCGAACTCACCATCGCGGGGCAAACCCTATTACAACACGCACAACATCTGATGGACGGATTATATGCACTGGAGCAGGAAATGCAGACTTTCCAACGTCAGACCTCTCAACATCTGACTTTATGGTGTAACTCTTCGGCTCAGAGTGAGTATTTACCCATGTTGTTACCCAAATATCTAATCGAACACCCACAGCTTCAGATCGAATTGCATGAGGCGGAAAGTAATGACATTATCGTTGCATTACAAAAAGGTCAGGCTGAACTGGGTCTGATTTCCAGTTTTTTTGCTCCTAATGATACATTGGAAACACAGATCTTCGCCGAAGATCCATTAGTATTTATTTGTGCGCCAGACCATCCTTTCGCCAAACAGCAGCAACTCGATTTTGCGGATATTTTACGGCAAGATTTTATTGGTCTTTTGGCGCATCACTCTTTACAGCAATCGATTGAAACACAGGCCAAAAGCTTACATCATCAACTTCATTATCGTTTACGCTTACCTAGCTTTAGTGCCATTGCCCAAGTCGTCGCCAACGGCGTAGGTGTCGCGATCATGCCTTTACGCGCGGCATCGTATCTACAAAAAATTTATACTTTTTCTACCATTGCTTTGACGGGAGCATGGGCTAATCGCAAATTATTACTGGCTTCGCGTGAATTTGCCAACCTTTCACCAAACTATCAGGATTTTGCCCTATTTTTAATCGCCAACAAACCCCAATCGATTGAACCTTAATGTCCAATCATATAAGCACCCAATAAGATTAAACCTATAAAGAAAAAACGGCGAAAACGCTGTTCAGGTATACGATAACGTAATTTTTGCCCAAACCACATGCCTAAAAGTGCAGGAAGCACAGCGATCCATGCCAATCGATAATCAATGTGCATATTCGCAGTCGTATGCAGCTGTAAATAAATGGCGAGACAAATGGTCGATAAAGTAAAAACTAAACCTAATGATTGGACCAGATCATCTCGTTTTAAACGCAAAGATTGTAAATAAGGAACCGCAGGAATAATAATTACACCAGTAGATACAATTAATGCGCCCCCCAGATAGCCTATAATAGGCGATAACCATTTTTCATAAGGTGCAAGATTAGGAAGTTGTTTAACACATAAGCCATACAGACCATACGCGATCAGCATCCCCCCCAATAGGATTTCACTGGTTTTGCCTGTTGCCTGACTCAAGGTGGGTAAAAAACTAAATGCTGTACCGATGATAATACCGAGTAATAACAACCAGAAGCGTTGAATCAATGCCCAAACTCGACCTTCAGCAAATAACTGCCAAATATTGGTGATCATGGAGGGAATGATAAGTAATGAAGCAGCTTGAAACGGAGCAATCACAATAGTGAGCAGCCCCATTGCTACAGTGGGTAATCCCAAACCCAGTGCGCCTTTTACCATGCCTGCAAACATAAAAACCACAATGACTAAAGCCACCATTTCCATTGTCAACGATTCCATAGCTTGAACATGTTTATGCTAATGGAGACAGAGCAGAGATCCTATTCATGTTTTTGGTAGATAGCCTCAAGCAAAGATTGAGGCTCAGCATAAAGCGATTCAAGATGAAATTAGTGCATTTTGAGTTTCGGAGAGGCCGTCTTAGATAATAAATCCGTCATCATCATTAAGGCCGTTTTAAATACTCCATGTAAGGCCACTTGATGAAAACGATAGAGTGACACATACATCATCCGCGCCATAAACCCTTCCACATTAATATTATTAAAAATGCTTCCCACGCTACTGTGTTCACTTAAGGAAACCAGCGAACCTTTATCTTTGAATTGGAATTGTCCCAAGGATTTTTGATTCAAACGATTTTCCAGCGCCTTTGCCAGAAATATAGCTTCTTGATTAGCCACTTGCGCACGTGGCGGAACAGGTCGCTCCTGCCCCTCTGGGATATAGCAGGCACAGTCACCCATCGCAAAAATATCATCATCCCGTGTGGTTTGTAAGCTTGGACGTACCACTAATTGATGAATGCGATTCGTTTCCAAACCCGCAATGTCTTTGAGAAAATCTGGCGCTTTAATCCCCGCTGACCAAACTTTGAGGGTCGCAGCAATTTGTAAGTCTCCTTCACAAAAAACGGTATCGGCATCGATATGCGTCACTCGACAATGGGTTAGAACTTTTACTCCGATCTGTTCCAACTCTTTTTGAGCACGTTCCGATACACGCTCATTCAATGCTGGAAGAATCCGCGGTGCTGCTTCTATTAAACTAATATTGACGTCTTTAGGGTCGATACTATTGAGTCCATATTTAGAAAACTCATTTGCTGCATGGTGTAATTCGGCAGCCAATTCCACGCCCGTTGCGCCTGCTCCGATAATTGCAATATTTAAATCATTCTGATGACGATGCATCAAATGATTGGCCTGAGCTTCCAAATACATACTTAAAAATTCACGTTGAAACCGGTCTGCCTGTGGCCTTGAATCCAGAAAAATACAATGTTCTTTAGCACCTGATGTACCAAAGTCATTTGAAGTGGAACCAATCGCCATCACCAACGTGTCATAGCCAATGCGTCGTTCAGGCGCAATGTCTTTACCCTCTTCATCACGCAACACGTCCAGCACAATTTCTTTTGTCTGACGCTTAATATCTTTTAAACGACCCAGAAAAAATTCAAAATGATGTTGATTGGCATGTGCAAAATAATTCAACTCATCTTCATAAGAATTTAACGTCCCCGCTGCCACCTCATGGAGCAAAGGTTTCCAGATATGAGTGAGTGCAGCATCAACCAGAATTATCTCTGCTTTTTGATGTTTACCTAGTCTATTGCCTAAACGTGTCGCGAGTTCAAGTCCTCCAGCTCCTCCACCGACGATCACGATACGATGTAATTTTAAATCACGATTTGATGTAGTCATCATAAGACAGCTCCAATTTTCTTATGAATACCAACTATTTCAATTTGTATTTATAAGAAAAATGTTACCTATTATCTACACAAATATTTAGCATAAAGAACATACCTTTTTCCAACGTTTAGTTCTTTTTTTGTTAAACAATTCATCAAGGAAAACAAAAACTGCGTTCCAGCTCCGGCGAAACGCAGTTTTTTTAAAAGTAAATGGACTGAAATAGGAGTGAGGACAAATTAAAAGAAAGCTGAATTAGCTTTCCAGACTTTCGCTTTTATATTTTTCTTCTAGCACATTATTGAAAATACTTTCAATCATCCAGACTCGGTACAAACTATTAAATACATAACGTTGTCCGTCTATACGCAGTTCCAGTACTGGAAAGTCTGGTTGATGTTTATCCTGACATAAACGATCATTTTGCGCCAATAACGTTGTAATTTCTTCTTGATTAATGGACTCGATACCGAGTTGCTGCTGCAATGCCTGAAAATGAGGTTTATAAGATGGATCCTTGCCTTTGGTCCAGACAGCTTGCAAAATGTCATAGATAGCATCGACTCGTTGTTCCTCAGACGCACTATAATACAAACGAGCCATTTCCAGTGTGGCTTCCTGAGTGGGACGACAAAAAGGAGTAAATGCGACATCTGTACGTTTGGATAATCGTGTTGCCAAACTCCAGTCAAATAAATCACGCCGCTGATAACTCAGCGGATAGACATTGAGCTGAATATTATAATAATTGGCCAATTCTTCCCGAATATAAGCCAATAATAACCAGCTAATCGGGTCTTCCAGTGCAATAAATAAATCTAGTTCAGGATGCATGGCCTGAATATCTGCCAACTCTTCAGCATCACTGAGTAAATGTTCACGCCATTCAATGTGATTAATTAAGAAAATCGGATTACCCGTTAATAATTTTTGTTGTTTTAAACGGCGGGTCAAGCGAAGCAAATCATCAACCGCATGATATTTACGTCCACCAAACTCAAAGAAACTGGCAGGAACAGGAACATTATTAAAGATACGTTCTGGAAAATTCTGGGGACTTTGCTGCTGGCTAGCCATCGTATACAAAGTGCGTAATTTGCCATATTGCTGTTGCCACAGCATATGAAAGACATCTTCAAGCAAATACAGGAAATTTTTCCCTTGTAAGGGTGTGTTTTTAAGGATGACTTCGGCTTGATGGAGTGCTTCTGTGATCGGCGATTCAGGGGTTTCATCAAAACTAAAACGATGTTGTCTGGCTAAAATCTGGGCGTCATTTAAACAATAATTTTGCCATTCCAGTTCTGTCATACCATTGGGAGGTTCTGCGGACTGATGTGAAATAATGACTTTGAGCGGTTTTAACTCATCACTGAGGATTTCATCCAATTGTGTCAGTTGCTGTACAGCCAAATAGCTATAAACATCATCCAGTCTCAGATAAATACTTAATCCCTGCTCCGTTGATAACACCGCCTGACGAGAGGGCTTTTGGTAAAACCAACTCGATCGAATAGGATCAAACCAACGGCGTAACAGTGACATGAAGCAAGCCTCTAATAAATTTTTATCGGACAATGGGTTAAACAGAATAAAAAAGCATAACGCATTATACTTTAACATTGAAATGACCATTTTCCATAAAAAAACACCCACAAAAGTGAGTGTTTTATAGACTCAGATCAAACGATTAGAGTTCGCGTACCGCGCCTCGGGCAGCACTCGTGGTATGCATGGCATAAGCTTTTAAAGCTTTTGACACTTTACGCTTGCGCTCTTCCACTGGATGCCAGCCTTTTTCTTCCTGTACCGTACGACGATGTGCCAATGTCGCATCATCAACATTTAAGTGGATAGTACGGTTTGGAATATCAATTTCAATGGTATCGCCATCATGAACCAGTCCAATCGCACCCCCTTCCGCGGCTTCGGGAGATACGTGACCAATTGAAAGACCAGATGAACCGCCTGAGAAACGACCATCGGTAATCAAAGCACAGTCTTTACCCAAACCTTTAGACTTCAGATAACTGGTCGGGTAAAGCATTTCTTGCATACCCGGGCCGCCACGTGGGCCTTCATAACGAATGACCACGACATCGCCCGCTTTAATATCTCCACCCAAAATCGCGTCTACGGCTGAATCCTGACTTTCAAAAACTCGCGCTGTTCCCGTAAATTTTAAAATTGATTCATCTACACCTGCGGTTTTGACAATGCAACCATCCAGCGCAATGTTACCGTAAAGAACAGCCAGACCACCGTCTTGAGAGAATGCATGTTCAGCATTACGAATCACCCCCTTTTCACGATCACCATCCAGAGTTGAATAATAGCGATTTTGTGAAAATGCCACCTGAGTCGGTACGCCACCCGGTGAAGAGCGATAAAACTCATAGACCTCTGGTGCTTCAGTGCGAATAATATCCCATTTATCTAAAGCGTCTTTTAAGGTTTTTTCATGCACTGTAGGAATAGAAGTTTCCAATAATCCCGCACGATCTAACTCACCTAAAATTGCCATGATCCCACCAGCACGATGAACATCTTCCATATGCACATCTTGTTTAGCAGGGGCAACTTTAGACAACACAGGCACTTTACGTGACAGATTATCAATGTCATCCATTGTGAAATCTACTTCAGCTTCATGTGCCGCTGCCAATAAATGCAATACAGTATTGGTTGAACCACCCATTGCAATATCAAGCGTCATGGCATTTTCAAAAGCTTTTTTAGTGGCAATCGAACGGGGCAAAATGCTGTAGTCATCCTGCTCATAATGACGTTTCGCCAATTCAACAATCAACTGTCCTGCACGTTCAAATAATTTTTTACGATTAGCGTGTGTTGCCACAATCGAACCATTACCTGGTAAAGATAACCCCAACGCTTCAGTTAAACAGTTCATCGAGTTTGCTGTGAACATGCCTGAACATGAACCACAAGTGGGACAAGCAGAACGTTCAAAAGCCTGAACTTCTTCATCGGTGTAGCTGTCATCGGCAGCTACTACCATGGCATCGACCAGATCGATGGCCTTTTCATTTCCACGAATTTTTACTTTACCTGCTTCCATCGGCCCACCAGACACGAAGACGACTGGAATATTCAGGCGCATAGATGCCATCAACATACCCGGGGTGATTTTGTCACAGTTTGAGATACAAACCATGGCATCGGCACAGTGTGCATTGACCATATATTCGACAGAATCGGCAATCAAATCACGAGAAGGCAATGAATACAGCATTCCATCATGCCCCATCGCGATACCGTCATCGACTGCAATGGTATTAAATTCTTTTGCTACACCACCTGCTGCCTGAATCTGTTCAGCCACCAGTTGACCCAGATCTTTCAGGTGCACGTGACCTGGAACAAATTGAGTGAACGAGTTGACCACCGCAATAATCGGCTTACCAAAGTCTTCATCTTTCATTCCTGTTGCGCGCCATAAGCCACGCGCACCAGCCATATTTCTTCCGTGCGTAGATGTTTTTGAACGATAATCAGGCATTTGCGTTTCCAACAAGTTGTGCTTGAGACAAATCTAAATGGGTCTCTGGCTAAATTAGGCTATTTCAGCAGATTCTTACATCATACTACAGCTTAGTGTTTAAGCGATGAGCAAAAATGACTTTCATTTTAAGCTGCATTCAAGATGCAAGCTCATCACAAAACCATAAAATTTGGAGAATAGAAGATCCAATATAAACTGATCTGTTTAAAATTGAATACAAAACTTTCATGAATAATTTTTTAATTTTGCATTACCTTTAGTTATCAATAAATATAATCTGCCTCAAATATATTTAATCTGCTCATTAAGCCATTGTAATTATAGAAATAACCATGTGATTTTAGGCTTAAACGCTGTTTTGCCTTATAATAGCGACAAGTTTTTATGGAAGTGAATGTGTGAAAGTTATTTTTGCAGGAACACCTGAATTTGCCTCTACGGCTTTGGCTGCCTTACTTCAAACAGAACATGAGATTGTTGCTGTTTATACCCAGCCAGATCGTAAAGCAGGTCGTGGCCAAAAACTCACACCTTCTCCAGTTAAACAACTGGCGCTTGAACATCATTTACCTGTCTATCAGCCCCTACATTTTAAGGCCTCTACAGAAGAAGGATTGGCTGCTCAGCAACAACTGGCTGAATTAGGTGCAGATGTCATGGTGGTTGCGGCTTATGGCTTGATTTTGCCACAAGCGGTTCTGGATACGCCTAAATACGGTTGTCTAAATATTCACGGTTCGCTATTACCACGTTGGCGTGGTGCTGCTCCTATTCAACGTGCGATTGCTGCAGGAGATCCGCAAACTGGTGTGACTATTATGCAAATGGCAGCAGGTTTAGACACTGGCGATATGCTTTATAAAACCTTTTACGATATTCAAACTACTGACACTTCTGCTAGTGTGTATGAAAAATTGGCAACTCAGGGCGCAGAAGCAATTTGCAAAGTGTTGGAGTCAGAACAAAGCCTACAAAGCTACATACATACACGTCAGGTTCAGGATGAAAGCCAGACGATTTATGCACAAAAGCTAACAAAAAACGAAGCACAAATTGACTGGTCACTAGATGCCATCCAAATTGACCGTAATATTCGTGCCTTCAATCCGTGGCCTGTAGCATTTATTGCTTTGGATGAGAGTAATAATTTACGTGTATGGAACTCTAGCCTTTCCCCGCTAAACAACGATCATGCTCAAATTGGTGAAATTCTTGCCATTGATAAATTTGGTGTTCATGTGGCGTGTCATACAGGCACAGTATGCTTGAGTTCTTTGCAATGGCCGGGTGGCAAAGCTTTAAACCCTATACAAATTTTACAAACTCAAAAACTTAATGTTGGACAAGTATTGGCATGAAACAGTTTCCACGTCCAAGTACCGAACTTAATTTACGGGCCCAAGTCGTTTCGACACTCTTACAGGTACAGCAAGGTCAATCCTTAGCAGGTTTATTGCATCATCAACTTAATGAAATTCCAGAACGTGATCGTGCTTTATTTCATGAGCTGGTGTTGGGAACACTTCGCCAGTGGTATGCCCTTAAAGCGATTACATTGCCCTTATTGGCAAAGCCACTTCATAATGAAACAGTGGAGACCTGTCTATACGTTGGGTTATACCAAGTATTGTGTACTCGTATCCCTGCACATGCCGCTATTTCAGAAACGGTTACTGCCAGTAAACAATTAGGTTTTCATGCTTTAAGTGGGATTGTAAATGCGATTTTACGTCGCGCCACACGTGAAACAGAAGAGTTTCAACATCATTTACAACAAGCGCATGGCCTTCCTAGTTGGCTCTATAAACGTCTAAAAAAAGACTGGCCTTTGCAAGTCGATGATTTATGTCAGCAACTCAAGCAAACTGCGCCGCTAACTTTACGAATTAACCAGCGCTATATCGGCCGGGATGCTTATCTCACTAAACTTCAGGCACAGGATATTCAGGCGCACGCCTGCACCTTGTCAGAAGTTGGTATCGTAATGGAACAATCCGTACAAATCACAGCTTTACCAGGTTTTGAACAAGGTTGGTTTTCGGTACAGGATGAACATGCCCAGCTTTGTGCTACGCTTGTACCCGATCTAAATGAACACCTCGTATTAGATGCTTGTGCTGCACCTGGTGGTAAAACCGCGCATTTATTGGAAAAATTTAAACCCCAGTCCTTGATTGCTTTGGATCAGGATACACAGCGTTTGCTTCGCGTCAGTGAAAATTTACAGCGGTTAAAATTACCACAGAACAATGTTGAAATTATCACTGCGGATGCAACCACGTGGCAAACAAATCAGGCATTGGATTGTATTGTTCTGGACGCTCCTTGTTCAGCCACAGGTGTGATACGCCGTCATCCTGATATTCGCTTGTTGCGTCAATCTAGCGATATTGCCCAAACTGTCGCTTTACAAAAGCAAATTTTGCAAAATTTATGGAAGCAACTTAACGTAGGTGGCACACTGCTCTATGTTACCTGTTCAATTTTAAAAGTTGAGAATGAACAGCAAATGATCGATTTTCTTGCTGAACATTCAAATGCTGAAGAAATTAAAATTGAGGCAACATGGGGAATTGAACAAATTCATGGTCGCCAGTTACTACCAGCATCTGGACAGGGCGATGGTTTTTATTATTGCCGAATTAAAAAAGTCGCTTAATGCGACTTTTTTTATACTTCATGGATCGATATAAACCTATACAAACTTAAATAACACTAGACTCAAGGCCAGCGCTGCCATACCTGAAACTAAACCATAAACTGTTTCATGCCCACGGGCATAACGTTTGGCCGTTGGCAATAATTCGTCCAGAGATAAATACACCATCACCCCTGCAATCAAACCAAATACAATGCCATAAACCATTGGCCCCAAAAAAGGCGCCAACAGGAAGTATCCTAGAGCTGCACCAAAAGGCTCTGCTAAACCCGATAATAAGCTTGCCACAATCGCAATCGACTTTTTCTGAGTAGCAATATAAACGGGTACAGCAATCGCAATGCCCTCAGGAATATTATGAATCGCAATGGCAACTGCCAAAGGCGCACCCAACGTTGGGCTATCTAAAGTCGCAAAAAAGGTTGCCAAACCCTCGGGGAAATTATGTGCTGTAATCGCCAATAAAGTCAGTAAAGCGGTACGACGAATTTGCGCCTGATCCAATTGTAAATTTGCGCTTTTTTCGACCATTGCATGTGGATTGGGTACAAAGCGATCGAGTAATAAAACTAAAATCACGCCTGCTAAAAAAGCAAAAGTGGCATAGGTATATGCAACTTTATCCTGAAAAATTTCAGAAAATGAATGCCATGACTTATTTAAAATCTCAGTCAACGAAACATAGACCATGGCCCCACCAGAAAATGCAAGACCAAAAGATAGAAGACGGAAACTAGGTTGTTTAAAAAACAAGACTATCGCACCACCGACCAATGTCGCCAGACCCGCTAAAAAAGTGACTGCAAAGGCAGTCCAGACTTCTGGGCTAAACAATGACGACATTGAGATTGCTCCTAAAAAGAAAGCCATCATCATAATTGATAATGACTTTCATTTGCAATAAATCAATATAGAGGAATACTTAAAAATCAAAGTGTATGTTGATCTTTAACCTCATCAAGTACTTCGTCCAGTTCTTCAGGATGTTTGCTTAAATGCAGAATGGACAATGCCAGTCCTCCCCATAAAAACACCATCGAGATCACCATCATGACAATAGCTGAAGTATTCATTCTGGCTCTCCTAACGATCTTGCATTTTAGATAAAATCAACGCAATCACTGCACAGAAAATAATGCAGCCCCAACCAAATATCCACTGCATACTGATACTATAATCACCATAGCCTTTTAATAACAAGTGATAAACTGTCATCGATAATGTAACAAGCAAGATCATTGACGTAATCACGGTAAGGGTGAAATTCCAGCCTTTGCCCAATTGAATCGTTGAAATTGCATTAATATGGTTACGCAGTTCGAGTAAAGCCGAACGCTTAAACCATGCAACTGCAATAATCGAAACCAGTGCGCCACCAATAATGCCGATATTATTAATAAAGTGATCGACGATATCGACCAGCTTAATGGAATTCACACTTGAGAATAAAACGATTGAAACAACAGCACTTCCTCCACCTACAATCGTGACAGCTTTTTTACGACTCCATTTTAGCTTATCCTGCATGGCTGCAATGGGCACTTCCAAGATACTGACCATTGAAGAAATTCCTGCCACGAAAAGTGAAGCAAAAAATAAAATACCAAATAAATCGCCCCCAGCACCCAGACTGGAAATAATTTTAGGAAATGCAATAAAGGCCAGCCCAATACCGCCACTCACCACATCCTGTACATTGCTATGAGCAATATGCGCCATAAAACCTAATGCAGCGAAAATCCCAATACCTGCTAAAATTTCAGTCGAAGCATTGGCAAAGCCTACGATTAAACCAGAGCCAGTCAAATTAGTTTTGGGTTTTAAATATGAAGCATAAGTCACCATGATTCCAAAGCCGACAGACAGCGAGAAAAAAGTATGCCCATATGCCGCTAGCCATACTTTATAGTCCATCATCGCTGACCAATTTGGGGTGAAAAAAGCATTCAACCCATTCACCGCACCCGGTAAACGTAATGCTTGAATTACAAGAACCGTAAACAAAACAAATAATAAAGGCATAAAAATTTTATTGGAAAGCTCTACTCCTTTTTTTACCCCTCCATAAAGGATAATCAAAGTTAATGCCCAAATCCCTAAAATAGGCCAAAATAGATGCCCTACAAATCGCAAGTCAAAATTTGCTGCTTCAGTGGTTTGCAAATACGTTTTAAAGAAAAAACCTTCAGGGTCGCTTCCCCACATTTGACCGATAGAAAAATAAATATAACTGCCCGCCCATGTGAGCACACTGGCATAATACAATCCGATGATGATACAAACACAGACCTGCCACCAACCTAATGTTTCGCCCCCACGAAATAATTTACGATAGGCTTTAGGCGGGGAACTTCGGGCTTTATGTCCTACCGCATAATCTAAAAATAACAGCGGTAAACCCGCAGTAATAAGAGCCAGTAAATAAGGAATTAAAAATGCTCCCCCGCCATTTTCATAAGCGACATAGGGAAAACGCCATATATTACCTAAACCAACTGCGGAGCCGACCGCAGCAATAATAAAACCAGATCGTGAAGACCAGTTCTCACGGGTATCAGTCATAAATTATCACCATTTGTCTTGATCTTGCTTGGATTATTTATTGAACATTGCAAGACAAGCGTCATTTCAAAATATTTTTTTTATTTGAACTATATTTTGCCTTTTGAGCCTCATGATTGTCCAAATAGACAAAAAATTGTTCCGTCTTCCTTAAAGATCGTCATTTATTTTTTGTCTTTCTAATCTTTGAACAATACCCGCTTTTTAACTGATTTTCTCGTATTTTGCTGTAAATAAACCATGATTTTGAGGTTTTATCATTCATTTGTTTATTTTTTCTAAAATTTAAGTTCTATTTTCATTTTTTTAAAAATTTTAATCTAACTAAACAATGCTATTTGTAAACAAAAAGGGGAAGTTACTTTTCCCCTGTTGCTTACATTTAAATTGTTATTTGTTCCACGTGGAACTTGGATTTATCGATCCTGTTGTAATGCGCGTTGTCCACTGAGCATTTTGGCAAATTGGTTGGCGATGCGTCCTGAACGATTACCTTTTTGGGTTGCATATTGAATGGCCTGCTGTTTAACGTGCTCAATTTCATGGTGCTGCCAACCATATTCGACTAACCATAGTTTAACTGTATTTAAATACTCAACTTGTGAAAATGAGTAAAAATGGATTTGTAAACCAAAACGATCTGCCAAAGATACTTTCTGCTCGACACTGTCACCCGGATGAATTTCTCCACTTTCCGAAACAAAAAACTCCTGATTATCCCGCTGATATTCGGTCACCATATGTTTACGGTTAGATGTAGCATAAATCAAGACATTATCCGCACTGGCAGACAATGAACCATCCAGTACAGTTTTCAAACCAGAATAAGACGTATCACCTGCTTCAAAAGCCAAATCATCACAAAAAATAATAAATCGCTCTGGCCGATCTGCAATCAAATTAACAATTTTAGGTAAATCATTGAGATCTTTCTTTTCAAGCTCAATAATACGCAATCCTTTTGCATGAAACTCATTTAAGCACGCTTTGACAATGGATGATTTCCCCGTTCCACGTGCACCTGTCAACAATACATTATTGGCAAAATAGCCTTTGACAAAAGCTTCAGTGTTATCTTTAACCTTATTCACTTGCAGATCAATATTACTCAAAGCATTAAATGAACTGAGCTGTGGATGCCGAATTGGAACAAGGTAACCCTTGTAACGTAAATCCTCAGTTTTCTCCCAACGAAATGCAATAGCTTGCTCAAATAGTTGATTATCCACAATAACTTGCGGACCAAACTGACGAAGTGCTTGCGCAATACTTTGCAATTGATCATTGAGTTGTTTTACCGTCTGAATCAACTCGGCAGTTAACTGTTCCAAAGTCATGCTCCTATCATGATAGAACAATAGTGTAAGACTATTTAGTTTGAAAGTATTTCGATAAAATCTCAAAAATTGTCGCTAAAATATCATCTAGATATGCCGTCTGATCCTAATTATTTTGAGTTTTTTGAAGTAGCGCAAAGTTCACTTTATTGCTTATCTGCGCGCTACCCTCAGCATCATTATTTTAATTGGCATCAACATGCACGGGCACAACTTCTGTATGCGGTGCAGGGTAGTATGTTAGTTGAAACGCATAGAGGAAAGTGGATTGTTCCTGCTCAGCATGGTGTTTGGCTTTCACCTCAAATGCCCCATGCTATTAGCATGCTTAATGAGGTACATATGCGTTCAATCTTTATTTCGCCTGAGCTAAATATTCAATTTGAACAAGCAATCTGTGTCATCAAAATTTCAGCGTTATTACGTGAATTAATTTTTGCCAGTAGCGAAATTCATGAACCTTATACAGCGAATACTCGTGAAGATAGAATCAATTTGTTATTGTTAGATGAACTTCAACAAATGCCAAAACTCCCTTTCTTTCTGCCTTGGCCAACACAAAGTCATCTACGGCATTTATGTCAGAAAGTTCTGGACCAACCACATCATTTGCTGCGTATTGAAGATATTAGCCAGCAATTAAATATGAGTAAAATTACCTTTCAACGGCATTTTCAAAAACAAACGGGACTCAGTTTTGGGCGTTGGCGACAACAAGCAAGATTACTACTTGCTTTGGAGCGTCTCACTCAGGGTGAAAAAATCCTGAGTATCGCTCTAGATCTTGGATTTTCTAGTCAAAGTGCCTTTAGTGCGAGCTTTAAGCAATACTTTGGTATTTCACCGAGTGCCTGCTTTGCAACAAACACTCGTATTTAGAATTATAGGTAAATTAAGATTGTTTAATGACCAGTAAACGCTCTTCCTGCATATCACGAATAGCTGAATGAATTCCCTCTCTTCCCAAGCCTGAATCCTTTACACCTCCATAAGGCATATTATCAACACGGAAAGTAGGAATATCATTTATGATCACGCCACCGACATGTAAATGTTGCCATGCATACATCATATTATTGAGATTTTGAGTATAAACACCGGCCTGTAAGCCGAAACGACTGTGATTAATTTTGGCAACACCTTGCTCAAAAGTTTTATATTTCTCCAAAATCGCGATGGGGCCAAAGGCTTCATCTTTATAAATTTCAAGCTTTTCATCAACATTTTCAACTAAAGTTGCTTCAAACAAGACACCTTCCAGAATTCCACCGGCAAGTATTTTTGCTCCTTTTTTTTCAGCCTTATCTAGCCATTTTTTTAATCGAATTGCTTCTTTTTCCTTGATCATTGGACCCACGAGCGTCGTAGCCAAATCGGGATCGCCCGCTTTTAGTTTTTTGACTTTAGCCACCAGTTTTTTCTTTAACTCACTATAAATATCAGTATGTACTAAAATTCGCTGCACACTGATACACACTTGTCCAGCTTGACCATAAGCACCTGCAATCAGTCGCTCGATAAAAGCGTCTGTTAGTTCTGTATCAGGTTCTATCATTACGGCTGCATTGCCCCCCAGTTCTAGTGTAACTTTTTTACGACCGGCTCTGGCTTTCATATCCCATCCGACTTGATCCGAGCCTGTAAAACTCAGCATTTTAAAGCGGTCATCTGTCACCAGAATATCTGCAGCACTACGTTCACAAGGTAAAATAGACCAAGCTCCTTTTGGTAACTCTGTTTCAGCTAAAATCTCAGCAATTTTTATGGCGCTGATAGGCGTTAAACTGGCTGGTTTTAAAACAAATGGACATCCTGCTGCAATGGCAGGTGCAATTTTATGCGCAGTTAAATTGAGTGGGAAATTAAAGGGGCTGATCAGAGAAATAGCACCAATGGGCACATGACGCACCATACCTTGATATGCAGCTGCAACAGGAGTAACAGCTAAAGGCAAAACACGACCACTGTCCATTTGGGTCGTCGCATCGGCAGCTAATTGGAAGGTATTTATCAAACGTTCAACTTCCGCTGCGGCCGCACTGCGTGGTTTCCCTCCCTCAGCAATCAAGATTTCAGTGAATAGTGATTTTTCCTCAGTAAAACGTTTGACGCAATGCAACAATATTTTTTGTTTTTCATACGGCTTAAGTGCCGCCATTTCAGTTTCTGCCTTTATCGCTGCCACAGTGGCTTTTTCGATGGTTTTAGCATCTGCAAGGGCAACTTTTGCATATAATTCATGATGAAACTTATGTTGCACTTCTAACCATTGTCCTGTTTTGACGGGTTTACCTGCAACATATAGTGGATATTCAGCAGGAGTTGGCATTTTAGACGGCATAATTAATTCTTCCTTATTTAAATTTAGTCACTGTATTTCAATACTTATTCTTATATCATGCGCTGATTATGTTGATTAATCGGCTGTTATTCGGTAACAAATACCATTCAAAAAATAGTTTTAGATACTTTTTAAGGATAGTTTTTAGCAATGAAAATGCTTCGAAGTGCAATATGTGTAATGGGATTAACCCTTAGCAGTCTGGCTCAGGCTGATTTTATTGGGGTAACGGGAGATATTAATTACTGGTATGTAGCTGGTGATGTAACGAATCACTCTTCAAGTTCTTTGTCTAATGATTTTAATAGTGGCCAACTGATCTTGGACCCCTACGTCAGCAGTACAACAAAATATAAAATAGATCAAGATGGCGCTTTTCAGGCTTCTCTCGCTTTTGAGCACCCTATACCATTAATCCCTAATATTAAACTGAAATATACAAAATTGGATCTGGATGCACAGGCAAATAGTATTTTCATTGATCAGAGTAACGTAGATTTAGATCAGACAGATCTGATTTTGTATTATGAAATTCTAGATAATATTGTGAGCGCCGATGTGGGGCTGGGTGTGCTTAAGCTGGAGGGCCAAGTGAAACAATATGATGATATCCTCTATAAAACCCATAAAATTGATGGCCATAATCCACTAGTATATGCTCAAGTAGGCGCCAAACTTCCATTCACAGGTTTTCGAGCCAAAGCTGAAGCACTGTATAGTGATTATGATGATGCCAAAATCACTGATTTTCAGGCAGAAGTTCAGTACAACATGATTCAAAATTTACTGGTCGATGTAGGTGCCAAAGTAGGTTATCGTGTCTTAAATATTGATTTTGATCGGGACGATGAGACTTTAAAAATGGAATTTAAAGGCCCTTACGTCGGCTTGGAAGCACATTTTTAAACTTCTTTTTCTTAAAAATGCTCTTAAAATGTGAGAGCATTTTCTACCAAACGCACTGTTATGAAAGTTTTCTACTGCCACAATTGTCATCATCAGGTTTTTTTTAATAATACGCATTGTGAAAACTGCAATGCTCTTTTAGGTTATGAAGTCGAAAATAAAACGATGGGTACTTTTGAGCAAGTAGATGAACTTGTCTGGAAAAGTCTTCATCCTAAAGAGCAAGGCACCTTATACAAGCCTTGCTACAACTATCATCAGCATCAAGTCTGTAACTGGATGATTCCTGCGGACAGCGAACATATTTATTGTGAATCATGTCGCCTAACTCATACTATTCCTGACCTTTCATTTCCTCAAAATACCTTATATTGGCGTCGACTTGAGCAAGCTAAACGTCGTTTTCTATATTTAACCCAGCAGCTCAACATTTTTCCACGCCCTAAAAAGAATGATGATGATCGCTTTGGACTACGTTTTAATTTCTTAATGCCCCTGCCTGATCAACCGATTATGACAGGACATCAATCTGGTACAATTACTCTCAATGCCAGTGAAGCAGATGTAGTTCATCGTGAAAAAACACGTCTTGATATGCAGGAAAATTATCGGACTGTATTAGGTCACTTTCGTCATGAAAGCGGTCATTATTACTTTGATATCATGACTCACCTTTATCCTGAATGGCTAGACGAATTTCGTTTGTATTTTGGTGATGAGCGTATGGATTATGCTCAAGCACTTGAGGAATATTATCAAAACGGTTCTGATGAACAATGGCAAGATTTTTATATCAGTCGATATGCTGGTGCACATCCGTGGGAAGACTGGGCTGAAACTTGGGCACATTACTTACATATGATGGATACTTTGGATACTGCTTATCATACTGGCATGAATATTGAGGCCAATCATCAGATTGATCCCGATATGCATTTTAAAGAATCTCCGATTGGTTCCCTAGATTTTGAACACACATTGACGAACTGGTTTGCATTGAGTTATGCCTTAAATGGTTTAAATCGGAGTATGGGTTTACAAGATGCCTATCCATTTACCTTATCGAATGCCGTTTTGGACAAACTCCGATTCATTCACCGTACTCTCTTGAAAGTCGCTTTAAAACCAGAAATTCGCGCATCAGATGAGATTGATTCAAATATGATGTAAGCGATTACTTACAAACAACGCCGTTTTTTGCGAATTGAGGGATTACTCTAATTTAACTACAGTTAAATCATGCAGAAACAGGATGTTTCTTTTCAAACAATAAAAATCGCAGGATGTGAGTTGGTTGACAGGAATTAACCGCATTATACAAATCTGAAAAGCCCTGACAGGATGTTGGGGCTTTTTCACATAAGTAATTTAGGAATAAAGTTCTTTTCGTGTAAATAAATTCTACACAGTAATGTGATTTCAACAGATCAGGTATCAAACTACAACAGGACAGACTCTTAGAATTGACTAGGCTAATTCTTATATCAAATAAATAGGATTTCAGCTGATGACAAGCAAAGCATTATTTATTACCTCTAATACTGGCGTTGAACATGATGAGCTTATTAAGCCTTTAGAATTTTTACAATCAAAAGGAATCGAAGCCATTCATGCAGCTGTCGAACATGATGATGTACAAACTGTAAAAGGAGATAAAACTCAAGGCCCAAATTATTCTCCTCAAACCACTTTAGATAAAGTAGATCCTGCGGATTATGATATTTTAGTTATTCCAGGTGGCACAGTAAATGCAGACCAATTACGCATTCATGAAGATACCAAACGAATCGTGCAATATTTTACAGACCAAGCAAAGCCAATTGCAGCAATTTGCCACGCTCCTTGGGTATTGATTAATGCAGAACGAATTAAAGATAAGAATTTAACCTCATATAAAAGTATTCGTCTTGACCTTGAAAACGCTGGAGCAAATTGGGTAGATGAAACCGTACATCGTTGTAATACAGGTGGATGGGTCTTGATTACTTCACGCAGTCCAGATGATATTCCTTATTTTAATGAAGCACTGGTTCATGAGTTATCGAGTGTTTAGGCGTTAACTTATTTTTATCTTTATTTCAGCATAATACTTAGTAAAAAA